>NZ_JBSGWY010000004.1:222991-224829 GCF_053609145.1 Streptomyces sp. NPDC054961
CACCCACCCCCACGCCCGCAGCTCCCCGCCACCCGCCTCCCCCCGTTCTTCCCCCCCCCCCCCCCCCCCCCCCCCCCCCCCCCCCCGCCGGGGCCCCCCCCCCCCCCCCCGCGGGAGGGAGGTGAGAGCGGTCAGGCGGGGTGCGAGAGGCGGTCGCGGAGGGTGCGTTTGAGGATCTTTCCGCTCGCGTTGCGCGGGAGGGAGTCCACGAAGACCACGCGCTTCGGGGCCTTGAAGTGGGCCAGCCGCTCCCGGGCGTACGCGAGCAGTTCGGCCTCCGTCACGCCGTCGCGCGGGACCACCACCGCCGTGACCGCCTCGATCCACCGCTCGTCCGGCAGGCCGACCACCGCCGCCTCCGCCACGCCCGGATGGGTGTACAGGACGTCCTCGACCTGACGCGAGGCGACCAGCACGCCGCCGGAGTTGATGACGTCCTTCACCCGGTCCACGACCGTGAAGTACCCCTCGGCGTCCCGGACCGCCAGGTCCCCGGAGCGGAACCAGCCGTCCCGGAAGGCCTTCTTCGTCGCCTCCGCGTCGTTCCAGTAGCCCCGGCACAACTGCGGGGACCGGTAGACCACCTCGCCCGCGGTGCCGTCCGGCACGTCCGCCCCGTCCTCGTCGACGACCCGCGCGTCCACGTGGCGCACCGGCCGCCCGCAGGAGTCCATCCGGCCTTCGTGCTCCTCCGGCCGCAGCACCGTGGCCAGCGGTCCGATCTCGCTCTGCCCGAAGCAGTTGTAGAAGCCGAGCCCCGGGAGCCGCGCGCGCAGCCGCTCCAGGACGGGCACCGGCATGATCGACGCCCCGTAGTACGCCTTGCGCAGCGCGGACAGGTCGCGGACCGCGAAGTCCGGGTGGTTCGCCAGCCCGATCCACACCGTGGGCGGCGCGAACAGGCTGTCGGCCTCCCCCGCCTCCACCAGGTCGAAGAGCTCCGTCGCGACCGGGGAGTCCACGATCGTGTTCCGCGCGCCGACCGCCAGGTACGGCAGCAGGAACACGTGCGTCTGCGCCGAGTGGTACAGCGGCAGGGCGTGGACCGGCAGGTCCTCCTCCCCCAGGTCGAGGGCGGCGATCGCGCTCTCGTACGCGTGGCACAGCGCCTCGTGCGTCATCATCGCGCCCTTCGGCAGGGCGGTCGTCCCGGAGGTGTACAGCAGCTGCGCCAGCCGGGACGGGTCGGCGGCGCGGACGGCGTACGGCGCCGGTTCGGCGAGTTCCGCGAGGAAGGAGCCGGGCGCGTCGCGCAGCGGCCTTACGGCGAACCCGTCGGGGACCCGGCCGGCCAGGCCGGGGTCCGCGAGGACCAGTGAGCTCGCGGAGTTCTCCAGGATGTGGGAGAGGTCCTCGCCGGTCAGGTTCTGGTTGACCGGGACGTGCGTGAGCCCGGCCCGCGCGCAGGAGAGGAAGGCGATCAGGTAGGCGTCGGAGTTGTGCGCGAAGGTCGCGACCCGGTCCCCCTCCGCGAGTCCGTACCGCTCCCGCAGTACGTGCGCGCCCGTGGAGACCGCCGCGTCGAGTTCCGCGTAGGTCCAGGCCCGCTCGTGGTAGCGGACCGCCACCCGGTGGGGGACGCGCCGGGCGCTGTCGTGGACCAGTCCGTCGACCGTGTTCTTCCGCACTGCCGTCATACGGGGATCCTCGTCTCCTCGTGGGCGCGAGGTCAATGACCGCAACGGCAACGGCAACGGCAACGAGCGGGATGCGGGACCGCCGGTCGGCCGGGGGGGGGGGGGGGCCCCCCCCCCGGAAGCAAACCGCGAGTTTTCAATAGGGCAGTGGGGCGGCGGGGGTGTGGGGGGCCAGCAGCCCCCCCCCCCCCCCCCACACCC
>NZ_JBSGWY010000004.1:224839-227234 GCF_053609145.1 Streptomyces sp. NPDC054961
GGGTCTCCTGGCCGTCGGGGGGGCGCCTGGACTCTCGCCCCACCCGCTCCGCCCTGGGGCGGGCGGGGGGCGGCGGGCGGGGGGGCCGGGCGGGCCCCCCCCCCCCCGACCCAAGGGATACCAAACGGCATGTTGACATGACGTCAGTCGGCCTGCGTGAGTGTGGGGGCACAGGAGCACCGCCCGCACCACCGTCTCCGTACGGGCAACCCGGCCCGGACGCAGGCCATTTGGGAGGCACGTTGCGCTTTCTCTCTGGACACCGCCACACCCGTCCGCTGCTCCGCCGCGTCGCCCTCACCGGCGCCGCGCTGCTGGCCGCCGCGGCCGCGGTACCCCAGGCCGCCGCCGCGACGGAGGCCTCCGGCCCGTCCCGCGGCGGGCTGTCCGCCGTGATCCGGTACACCGAGAACGGCATCCCGCACATCCTGGCCCAGGACTACGCCCACCTCGGCTTCGGCACCGGCTGGGCGCAGGCCGCCGACCAGGTGTGCGTGCTGGCCGACGGGTTCCTGACCGTCTCCGGCGAGCGCTCGCGCTGGTTCGGCCCCGACGCGGCGCCCGACGGATCCCTCTCCTCCGCCGCCAAGAACCTCTCCAGCGACCTGTACTTCAAGGGGGTCCGCGACTCCGGCACCGTGGAGAAGCTGCTCGCCACGCCCGCGCCGGCGGGGCCGGGCGGGGACGTCAAGGAACTGATGCGCGGCTGGGCCGCCGGCTACAACGCCTGGCTCGCCCAGAACAAGATCACCGACCCGGCCTGCAAGGACGCCCGGTGGGTCCGCCCGGTCACCGTCACGGACGTCGCCGCCCGCGGCTTCGCCGTCTCGGTGCTCGGCGGCCAGGGCCGCGCGGTGGACGGCATCACCGCCGCCCAGCCGCCCGCCGCCGCGGCCGCCCGCGGCGGCGGTACCGGTGCCGGATCCCTTGCCGGTACCGCCGCCGGATCGGGCGAGATCGATCCGGACACCGCGGCCGAAGCCGCCCGGGAGCTCTTCGACACCACCCGCTACGACATGGGTTCCAACGCGGTGGCCTTCGCCGGTTCCACCACCGCGAACGGCAAGGGCCTGCTGCTCGGGAACCCCCACTACCCCTGGCAGGGCGGCCGCCGGTTCTGGCAGTCGCAGCAGACCATACCCGGCGAGCTGAACGTCTCGGGCGGCTCGCTGCTCGGCACCGCCGTCGTGAACATCGGCTTCAACGAGAAGGTCGCCTGGAGCCACACCGTGGCCACCGGCACCCCCCTCAACCTGCACCAGCTGACCCTGGATCCGGCCGATCCGACCGCCTACCTGGTGGACGGGAAGCCGGAGAAGATGACCGGGCGCACGGTCGCCGTCCAGGTGGCGGGCGGCGCCCCGGTCACCCGTACGCAGTGGTGGACCCGCTACGGCCCGGTGGTCTCCCACCTGGGCCCCGGCCTGCCGCTGCCCTGGACGGCGACCACGGCGTACGCGGTGAACGACCCCAACGCGGCGAACCTGCGCGGCTCCGACACCGCGCTCGCCCTGGGCAAGGCCCGCTCGGTCGCCGGCGTCCAGGACGCCCTGCGCCGCACCCAGGGCCTGCCGTGGGTCAACACCGTGGCCGCCGACTCGGCGGGCGGCACCCTCTTCACCCAGTCCCAGGTGCTCCCCCGGATCACCGACGAGCTCGCCGCCCGCTGCTCGACCCCGCTCGGCAGGGCCACGTACCCGGCTTCGGGGCTGGCGGTCCTGGACGGTTCCCGGGCGGACTGCGCGCCCGGCTCGGACGCGGACGCGGTGCAGCCGGGGGTGTTCGGCCCGGGGAAGGCGCCGGCCTTGCGCGACGCCCCGTACGCGGAGAACTCCAACGACAGCGCCTGGCTGGCCAACGCCGACAAGCCGGTCACCGGGTACGAATGGATCTGGGGCAATGTCGACGCTCCGCGTTCGCTGCGCACCCGGGGCGCGCTGGAGGACGTGTCCGCGATGGCCGCGAAGGGCGGGCTCACCGTGGCGGACCTGCAGAAGCAGCAGTTCGCCAACCGGGTTCCGGCCGGCGGCCTGGCGGCGGACGACGCGGCGAAGGCCTGCGCGGCCCTGCCGGGCGGGACGGCGACGGCGGGCGACGGCCGGACCGTGGACGTCTCGGCGGCCTGCGGCGTGCTGGCGGCCTGGGACCGCACGGCCGACACCTCGAGCCGGGGGGCGCTGCTCTTCGACCGCTTCTGGCGCAGGCTCACCGCGACCACGGCGGCCAAGGATCTGTGGCTGGTGCCCTTCTCGGCGGCCGATCCGGTCCGTACGCCCCGCACGCTGAACCAGGCGGGGC
Source organism: Streptomyces sp. NPDC054961 (assembly GCF_053609145.1). NCBI lineage: Bacteria > Bacillati > Actinomycetota > Actinomycetes > Kitasatosporales > Streptomycetaceae > Streptomyces > Streptomyces sp. NPDC054961. Next base: position 227,138 of record NZ_JBSGWY010000004.1, read on the forward strand.
GCCCCCGCGCGCCCGCGCGCGCCCCCGCGGGGGCCGGCGGGGGGGGGGGGGGCCCCCCCCCCCGCCCCCCCCCCGCGCAGAGCCCCTTTGTGGTGGG
>NZ_JBSGWY010000004.1:227244-229179 GCF_053609145.1 Streptomyces sp. NPDC054961
TGCGGTGCGGGCGCGCCGGCGCGCGCTCCGGGGGGCGGGCCGCGAGGGGCCGGGGCGCTCGCCGACACGGTCGCGGAGCTGGGTGCGGCGGGCATCGCGCTCGACGCACCGCTCGGTGAGAACCAGTTCGTGGTGCGCGGCGGGCAGAAGCTGCCGGTGGGCGGCGGGACCGAGGCGCTGGGGGTCTGGAACAAGATCGAGGCGCCGTGGAACGCGGCGGCCGGCGGCTATGCCGAGGTCGTGCACGGCTCCAGTCACATCCAGGCGGTCGGCTGGGACGGCGGCCGCTGCCCCGTGGCGCGCACCCTGCTGACGTACGGCCAGTCCTCGAACACGGACTCGCCGCACTCCACCGACCAGACCCGCCTCTTCTCGCAGGAGCGCTGGGTGACCTCGCGGTTCTGCGAGTGGGACATCCTCACGTCGCCGCAGCTGAAGGTGGTCTGGCCGCGCGAGCGGCGCTGACGCCGACGGCCCCGGGCAACGGGCCCGGGCCCGGCCACGGGCAACGGGCCACTCGCCTCCGGCACGCGTACGGCCGGCCGCTCCCGAGGGGGGCGGCCGGCCGTACGCGTGCCGGGGGGAGCTCAGGGGCTGACGGCGAGGAAGAGGTACGCGGCCAGCAGCACGATGTGGACGCCGCCCTGGAGCAGGGTGGCCCGGCCCGGGACGATCGTGAGGGCACTGACGACGATGGTCAGCGCGAGCAGCACCATGTGGACCGGGGCGAGGCCGAGCATCAGCGGACCGGAGAGCCAGATCGAGGCGAGCGCGATGGCCGGGATGGTCAGGCCGATGCTGGCGATGGCGGAGCCGTAGGCGAGGTTGAGGCTGGTCTGCACGCGGTCGCGGCGGGCGGCGCGGACGGCGGCCAGGGTTTCGGGCGCCAGGACGAGCATGGCGATGATCACGCCGACGACCGCGTAGGGCAGGCCCAGGTTCGCGACACCGCGTTCGATGGTCGGGGAGACCGCCTTGGCGTTGCCGACGACCGCGACGAGGGCGACGAGCAGCAGTCCGAGGCTGATCAGGGCGGCGCGTGCGGTGGGCGGCTCCGCGTGCTCCCCGCCGTCCGAGTCCGGGCCCGCCGAGGCGGCGGCCCGCGCCGCCTCCGTGCGGATCCGCTTCGTGTCGACGGGCAGGAAGTAGTCGCGGTGGCGGACGGTCTGGACGGTGATGAAGAGGCCGTAGAGGGCGAGCGAGACGGTGGCCGCGAAGGTCAGCTGGGCCGTGGAGAACTCGGGGCCGGGCTTGCTGGTGGTGAAGGTGGGCAGCACGAGGCTGAGGACGGCGAGCGTCGCGACGGTGGCGAGGGCCGCGCCCGAGCCCTCGGCGTTGAAGACGGCGACGCGGTTGCGCAGGGCCCCGACGAGCAGGGACAGGCCGACGATGCCGTTGCACGTGATCATGACGGCGGCGAAGACGGTGTCGCGGGCGAGCGAGGAGGTCTTGTCCCCGCCGTCGGCCAGCAAGGTGACGATGAGGGCCACCTCGATGACGGTCACGGCCACGGCCAGGACGAGGGAGCCGAAGGGTTCGCCCACCCTGAGCGCGACGACTTCGGCATGGTGGACCGCCGCGAGCACCGCGCCGGCCAGGCAGAGCGCCACCAGGGCCACGGCCGGCGTGGGCAGGTCGCGTCCCCAGCTGAAGAAGAGCGCGACGAGCGCCACCACGGGGACCAGGACGGTCCAGTCGGTCAGGGGTGTTCTGTGCGTTGCCGTACTCATATCAGCCAACTTGCCAGAAGTATCCCCCCAGCGCGGCGCAACAGCCGCCTTCGGGGCCCTGACGTGGCACTTCTCACGTGACTCCGGGCGTGGGGGGGGGGGGGGGGCGCGGCGGGGGGCGGGGGGGGGCCCCCCCGGGGGGGGGGGGGGGGGGGCGGGGGGGGGGGGGCGCCCCGCGCGGGGGGGGTATATAAAAAAGAGAGAC
>NZ_JBSGWY010000004.1:229189-246673 GCF_053609145.1 Streptomyces sp. NPDC054961
GCCACCGACTTTTGTTAAAACCACACCGCCCCCCCGGGGCAAATACTCAGGTCCCGCCGGGCGGGGCGCGGGCGGGCCCCCCCGGCGGGCCCGGCCCTCGCACCGCGCGCGCGTGCCTGCACGTCGCGCGCGCATGTCCTCACATCGCGCGCGCGTGACCCTCCCAGTACGGGTCGCGGAGCCGGCGCTTGTACAGCTTGCCGTTGGGATCGCGCGGCATCGTCTCGATGAAGTCCACGGTCTTGGGCCTCTTGTACCCGGCCAGTTGGCGCTCGCAGTGGTTCAGGATCTCCGCCGCGAGCGCGTCACTGGCCGCGAAGCCCTCGGCGGGCTCGATGACGGCCTTCACCTCCTCGCCCCAGGACGGGTGCGGGATGCCGAAGGCGGCGGCGTCGGCGACCGCCGGATGGGTGAGCAGGGCCGACTCGATCTCGGCCGGGTAGATGTTCACCCCGCCCGAGATGATCATGTCGATCTTGCGGTCGCGGAGGAAAAGGTAGCCCTCCTCGTCCATCAGGCCGAGGTCGCCGACGGTGAAGAAGTCGCCGATGCGGTTCTTCTTCGTCTTGCCCTCGTCCTTGTGGTAGCTGAAGCCGCCGGTGTTCATCTTGATGTAGACGGTGCCGAGTTCACCGGCGGGCAGCCGCTCCCCGTCGTCGTCGAAGACGGCGAGCTCGCTGATCGGCCAGGCCTTGCCGACGGTGCCCGGCTTCTTCAGCCAGTCCTCGGCCGTCGCGAAGGCGCCACCGCCCTCGCTCGCCGCGTAGTACTCCTCCACGCACCGGCCCCACCACTCGATCATCGCCCGCTTGACGTGGTCGGGGCAGGGCGCGGCACCGTGGATGGCGTGCCGCATCGAGGACACGTCGTACGCGTCCTTCGTGTCCTGCGGGAGCGCGAGGAGCCGGTGGAACTGCGTCGGGACCATGTGGGTGTGCGTGCAGGCGTGCCCGTCGATCAGGCGGAGCATCTCCTCGGGGCTCCACTTGTCCATGAGGACCAGCGGGTGCCCGATGTGCAGGGCGGCGGCCGCGAACTGCAGGACGGCCGTGTGGTAGAGCGGCGAGCACACGAGGTGGACGTTGCCGTCGAAGGGGCGGATGCCGAAGATGCCGAGGAAGCCGCCGAGGTAGGTCTCCTCCGGGAGCTTGCCGGGCAGCGGGCGGCGGATGCCGCGCGGCCGGCCCGTGGTGCCGGAGGTGTAGTTCATGACCCAGCCGAGCGTGCGGTCCCCGGGCGGGGCGTCGCTCTGCCCGTCGAGCAGTTCGGCGTAGGCGCGGAAGCCCGGGACGGCTCCCACTGCGTAGCGGCGGTCGGCCGGGAGCTCCGCCTCGTCGGCCGCGGCGGTCGCGGCGTCGGCGAAGCGCTCGTGGGCGATGAGGACCTTGGCTCCGGAGTCGGAGACGATCCAGGCGATCTCGGGTCCGACGAGGTGGTGGTTGACCGGGACGAGGTAGAAGCCGGCCTGTGAGGCGGCGAGGTAGGCGGTGAGGAACTCCACGCTGTTGGGCAGGACGACGGCGAAGACGTCGCCCTTCTCCAGCCCGGCGGCGCGCAGGCCGTGGACGAGTCGGTTGACGTCGGCGTGCAGCCGGGCCGCGGACCACTCCTCGCCCTCGGGGGTGATCAGGACCGTGCGGGCGGGGTCGGCGGCGGCCTGGGCCCAGAACCCGTTCGGGGGCTGGGCGGTCGGCGCGGGCCGCGTGCTCGGTGAGTCGGTCATGTCGCTGCTCACACCTCTCAGGCTCGGCCGGCGATGCGGGTGATGCGGTCGATGGCGCGTTCGAAGCCGCTGGTGAGGTCGTCGAAGACGGCCTGGACGCTGCGCTCGCTGTTCATCCGGCCCACGATCTGGCCGACGGGCGTGCCGAGCAGCGGCTGGATCTCGTACTTCTGGATGCGGGACACGGCCTCGGCGACGAGCAGGCCCTGGAGCGGCATCGGGAGCGCGCCGGGGCCCTCCGGGTCGTCCCAGGCGTCGGTCCACTCGGTGCGCAGCTGGCGGGCGGGCTTGCCGGTGAGGGCGCGGGAGCGGACGGTGTCGCCGGAGCCGGCGGCGAGGAGTTTCCCGGTGAGGGCGCGGGAGTGCAGGTCGGCCTCGGTGGTGGTGAGCCAGAGGGAGCCGAGCCAGGCGCCCTGCGCGCCGAGCGCGAGGCCCGCGGCGATCTGCTCGCCGCTGCCGATGCCGCCGGCCGCGAGGACCGGGAGCGGGGCGACGGCCTCGACGACCTCGGGGACCAGGACCATGGTGGCGATGTCGCCGGTGTGGCCGCCGGCCTCGTAGCCCTGCGCGACGACGATGTCGATGCCCGCCTCGGCGTGGCGGCGGGCGTGCTTGGCGCTGCCCGCGAGGGCGGCGACGAGGACGCCGTGGTCGTGGGCGCGGGCGATGACGTCGGCGGGCGGGGAACCGAGGGCGTTCGCGAGGAGTTTGATGGGGTAGTCGAAGGCGACGTCGAGCTGGTTGCGGGCGACCTGCTCCATCCAGCCCGTGATCCGCCAGCCGGAGGCCTCGCCCTCCGCGAGCTCGGGCACATGGTGCTTGGCGAGGGTGTCGCGGACGTACTCGCGGTGCGCTGCCGGGATCATCGCCTCGATGTCGGCCTCGCTGACGCCGTCGACGGCCTTCTTGGCGGGCATGACGACATCGAGACCGTAGGGCTTGCCGCCGGCGTGCTCCTGCATCCAGTCGAGGTCGCGCTTGAGGTCGTCGGGGGCGGTGTAGCGCACTGCCCCAAGCACTCCGAACCCGCCCGCGCGGGTGATGGCAGCGGCGACCGCCGGGAAGGGCGTGAAGCCGAAGATGGCGTGCTCGACTCCCAGTTTCTTGCTCAGCTCCGTCTCCATGGGCCGCAGGATGCCGCAGCCGGGCCTTCGAGGGAAGAGATTTTCTGATGCAGCGTCAGATTCTTTACGGCCCGGTCGCGGCGGGGGCGGGGGAAGGAACGGGCAGATACTTCGGGAGGGTGCGACGGCGGACGGGAGGACCGGTCATGGAGGAACGGGCGGCAACCGGGAACGACGGCGGGGCGGAGGGTGCCGTCGACGGCGGTCGCGGCAGCGTCGACGGCGGTCGCGGCAGCTTCCACGGCGCCACGGGCAGCATCGGCACGGCCACCGCCGCCGGCGCGGACGACACCATCCGGAACACCACGGACACCGGCACCGGCACCGGCACCGGCACCGGCACCGGCAGCGACACGGGCACCAGCACGGGTACGGGCAGCGGCACGGGCAGCGGCACCTGCACCTGCACCGTCACCGACACCGACACCGACACCGACACGAGCATCGGCACCGGTACGGCAACCAGCACTGACACCGGCACCGGCACCGGTCACACCACCGCCCTCACCCGGCGGCGGCTGGGCGCGCGGCTGTTGGCGCTGGGCGGTGTGCTCGTGCTCCAGGCCGCGCTGCCCGGCTCCGCCGGGGCCTCCGGCTCCTCCGGCTCCTCCGGCGGCCCCGCCGAGCGGCGTGCGCTGCAGGGACTGCGACTGCGCTACGGCTCCGCCCGTCAGGCCGGACTGCTGGAGAAGCACCTCGAAGGGGTCGCGGACGAGGCGCGGCGGTTCCTCGGCCCCTCCCCCGAACACCCTTACTACGCCGGCGCCGTGGTCCTCGCCGGCCGGGGCCGTACCGTGGCCCTGCACCGGGCGATGGGCGATGCGGTCCGCTACGCCGACTACGACGGCCGCACCGACCGGGCACGGGAGTTCCCGGCCGCCGAGCGCATCGCGATGTCGGAGGACACGGTCTTCGACCTGGCCTCGCTGTCGAAGCTGTTCACCTCGCTGCTGGCGGTGCAGCAGATGGAGCGCGGGCGCCTGGAACTGGAAGCGCCGGTGAGCCGGTACCTGCCCGAGTTCACCGGCGGGGGCAAGGAGGTGATCACCGTCCGTCAGCTCCTCACGCACACCTCGGGGCTGCGGTCCTGGGCCCCCTTCTACAAGGAGCCCAGCCGGGCGGGTCAGTTGAGGCTGCTGTGGTCGGTGAGGCCGCAGGAAACCCCGGGGACGGTCTACCGCTACTCGGACCTCAACCTCGTCGCCCTCCAACTGCTCTTGGAACGGATCACCGGTCACACTCTGGATCTCCTACTCCAAGACGAGATCGCTGCTCCACTCGGGATGCACCGCACTCGTTACAACCCACCGCTCTCCTGGCGCCGGGTCACGGCCGCCACCGAGGTGCAGCGCCCGCCCTGGTCCGGTCTCGACCGCGGGCTCGTCTGGGGCGAGGTCCACGACGAGAACGCGCACGCCCTGGGCGGCGTCGCCGGCCACGCCGGCGTCTTCGGCACCGCCTGGGACCTGGCCATCCTCGCCCGCGCCCTCCTCGACGGCGGGGTCTACGCCGGCCGGCGCATCTTGCGCCCCGCCTCCGTCGAACTGCTCTTCACCGACTTCAACACGGCCTTCCCCGGCGACGACCACGGCCTCGGCTTCGAGCTCTACCAGCACTGGTACATGGGCGCCATGGCCACCCCGCACTCCGCCGGCCACACGGGCTTCACCGGCACCTCCCTGGTCCTCGACCCCTCCACCGACTCCTTCCTGATCCTGCTCGGCAACTCGGTCCACCCCGTGCGCAACTGGCGCGCGGGCAGCGCGCCCCGCGTCGCCACCGGCAACCGCTTCGCCCGCGCCGTCCCGGTCCGCACGAAGCACGGCGGCCCGGCCTGGTACTCCGGCATGGAGACGGGCGCCTCCGGCACCCTGACCCTGCCGCCGCTCACCCCGGCCACCGGCTCGGCCCGGCTGCGCTGCGCGCTCTGGTGGGACACCGTGCCCGGCGGAGGCGCCCTGCACGTGGAGGCCTCCGCCGACGGACAGACCTGGGAGCCGCTCCCCTTCAGTACCGTGCGCAGCACCGGCGGAGCCGCCGAACAGTGGCCGGGCGGCTCGGTCGCCGGCTGGTCGGGCCGCATCTGGCACCGGCTCGAGGCCCCCCTCACGGCCTGGGCCGGCCGCGAGGTCCGCCTGCGTCTGCGCCACACCGCGCAGGGCCGCTACGTGGGCCGCGGGGTCTACGCCGACGTCCTGCGCGTATCGGAGCCCGCCCGGCTCCTCTTCGCGGAGGACCGCCCCGCCGACGCCGCCCGCATCGAGGCCACCGGCTGGTCCCGCTCGGCGGACTAGGACCTGTCCGGCGGATCGGGGGAAGCCGCCTCTTGAGCAGCCCCATCGCACTGGTGTCACAGGGGTGTGCTGGGATGGGGCTCTTCCCCCCGATCCCGTCCGTCGGCGACGACACGCAGCAGCCGACGATCAGATGATCAGAAGGAAGCGTTCAGCTGCAGTCGCACAGGAACCGGCCTTCAAGGTGATCGGAACTGAGGAAGAGGAAGCCGCTTCCGTAGCCGAAGTTGAGGAAGAACGGATCCTCCTCCGCCTCGCCCCGGTCCTCGAACTGGCCGAGGAACAGCCAGGAGGCGTCGATGCCGAAGGCCTGGTGGTTGGGGTAGACGGCCTCGCCCCCCATGAAGTCCCTGGGAAAGTCCTCCTCGGGGACTTCGACGTCCGGTCCCTCGCCCCGCAGGTACCGGGAGAAGGCCGCGGCCTGATGCGCCGCCTCATCGAGTTCCGGTGGCATCGGAGTCAGGTCCGTCAGCCATTCGACGGGAACCTCCGTGTAGTCCGGACCCCACCGCCACAGCGTTCGCCCCCGAGTGCCGGGGGCCCCGATCGACGCGAAGGCCGGTATCCGCCCACCCGGCTGGACCAGAACGACGGCCTCGCCGTCCTCCGGAGTATCGCCGCCCATGACCCCGTCCTCCTCGTGCAGGAACAGGTAGGCGAGGCGCACCTCGTCGCCCGGCACCCGGAACTGGCCGATGAACACGAGGGGCTCGCCCGAACGCGGATGCACCGGCCAGGCCGGGCCGTCCAGCCAGACCGGCTGCCCGCCGAACTTCGACACCGGTTCCACGACCGGCTCGGTCGCGGCCCGGAAGGACATCCGCAGTCGCGGCAGGAAGGCTGCGTCGTAGGGGCCTGCGGCCCGGCCCGTCGGCTCGGAGATCATGTCTCCGACGCTACGGCACCCCACCGACAGGACCCCGCCGGGGTGGTCTCCTTCTTCGACCATGCCCCACCTGCACGGTCCGAAAGGGGCGGGCCGAGGGCAGGGCCGCCCGCGGAGTGCGGGGATGGCGCCCCGCGCACTCGGACGGCGGCCCCGTGGGGATGGGAACCGTGCCTCGGAGCGTTGGTGTTCGTTGTGGTGAGTTGTTGACCGTTCAACACGAAGTCATGGACGACACCGACGAAACGAAGGCGGGCAGAACCACATGAACGACATCGACTGGGACAACCCGATCGACCCCCAGCCGGGCTGGACCCTGGACCACATCAAGCTGTACGTCGGGTCGGGCGGGACCGAGGGGCAGTTCTGGAACAACACCCAGACCCTGCTCCTCACCACCGTCGGCCGCAAGTCCGGCAAGCCGGTGCGCACTCCGCTCATCTACGGCGAGGACGACGGCCGCTACCTCATCGTCGCGTCCAAGGGCGGCGACCCGGCGCATCCGCTCTGGTACCGGAACCTGACCGAGCACCCCGAGGTCCGCGTCCAGGTCGGACCGAAGATCGTCCAGGGCATCGCGCGCACCGCGACCTCCGAGGAGCGGGCCGCGTTCTGGCCCCTGATGCTCGAGCACTGGCCCGCGTACGACGAGTACCAGACCAAGACGGACCGGGAGATCCCGATCGTGGTGATCGACCCCGTCGTCTGACGGGCGAGCCGAACCTCAGCCGTGCCCCGGGCCCTTGGAGGGCCTCGGGCACGGCCGCGGGGGTCACGAGGTCAGTGCCCCAGCACCGCCATCGCCGCGTTGTGGCCCGGCACCCCGCTCACGCCGCCGCCGCGCACCGCGCCCGCGCCGCAGAGCAGGACGTTCCGGTGGGCGGTCTCCACGCCCCACCGGCCCCCCGGGCTCCCCGGATCCCCCGGGCCGTCCGGCGCGGAGTACGGCCAGGACAGGTCTCCGTGGAAGATGTGGCCGCCCGGCAGCCGCAGTTCGCGCTCCAGGTCGAGCGGCGTCTTGGCCTCGATGCACGGGCGTCCGTCGGCGTCGAAGGCCAGGCAGTCCGTGAGCGGTTCCGCCAGATGCGCGTCCAACTGGGCGAGGGTGGCCGCGAGGAGGACCTCCCGCGCCCCCTGGTTGTCGTGCCGGAACAGCCGCGCCGGGGTGTGCAGTCCGAAGAGGGTGAGCGTCTGATAGCCCTGCTCCGCCAGCTCGCGCCCCAGGATCGACGGATCCGTGAGCGAGTGGCAGTAGATCTCGGAGGGCGGTACGGAGGGCAGCTCGCCGGTCGCGGCCTCCGCGTGGGCCCGCGCGAGCTGCTCGTACCCCTCCGCGATGTGGAAGGTCCCGCCGAACGCCTCGCGCGGGTCCACGGAGGCGTCCCGCAGCCTGGGCAGCCGCTTCAGCAGCATGTTGACCTTGAGCTGGGCGCCCTCGGGGGCGGGCCGCACGGGCTCCTCGCCCAGCAACTCGGCCAGCGCCCCGGGCGAGGCGTTGACGAGCACCACCCGTCCGGCCACCCGCCCCTCCCCCGTAGCCGTCCGGAAGGTCACCTCGGCCGGTGTCGTGGTCGTGCCGTCCGTCTCGAGGCGCAGCACCTCGTGCCCGGTGGCGATCTCCGCCCCGGCCGCCAGCGCGGTCCCGGCCAGGGCGCCGGTGAGCGCGCCCATGCCGCCGACGGGCACGTCCCAGTCCCCCGTGCCGCCCCCGATCACGTGGTAGAGGAAGCAGCGGTTCTGGGCGAGCGAGCCGTCGTGGGCACCGGCGAAGGTCCCGATCAGGGCGTCGGTGAGGACGACCCCGCGCACCAGGTCGTCCGCGAACTCCCGTTCCACCGTCTGCCCGAGGGGCTCCTCGAACAGCATCCGCCAGGCCGCCTCGTCGTCGACCCTGGCCCGCAGCTCCGCCCGTGTGGGCAGCGGCTCGGTCAGCGTCGGAAAGATGCGTCGCGCCACCCGCCCGGTGGTCCCGTAGAAGGCGCGCCAGCTCTCGTACTCCCGCTCCGAGCCGGTCAGCCGCGCGAAGGACTCCCGGGTGCGCGCCTCGCCGCCGCCGACCAGCAGCCCGCCGGGCCGTCCGGCGCGGTCCACGGGGGTGTACGAGGAGACCTCGCGCTTGCGCACCTCGAAGCGCAGCCCCAGCTCGCGCACGATCTTCTCCGGGAGCAGGGAGACGAGGTAGGAGTACCGGGACAGGCGGGCGTCGACCCCCGCGAAGGGCCGGGTGGACACGGCGGCCCCGCCGGTGTGGCCGAGCCGCTCCAGGACGAGCACGGAACGGCCGGCCCGTGCCAGGTAGGCGGCGGCGACCAGTCCGTTGTGGCCGCCGCCCACGATCACCACGTCGTACACGTCCGTGCTGAAGCCCCGCGAGGTCGTCATGGCTCTTGGTAACACACCTGCCCGAGCCGCTCCAGACAGTGCGCCTCATCGGCGTGGGCGGCGACCGTGTCGGGGTGGTCGTCGCCCAGCGACCGTTCGCGGATGCCGGAGAGTTCCCGGTAGACCGACAGCGCCTCGTCCCAGCGGCCCAGCCGGCCGAGCCCGACGGCGAGTTCCCGGCGGCTGACCAGCGTGTCGGGGTGTTCGGCGCCGAGCGTGCGGGCGCGCGCCGTGCCCACCTCCCGGGCCTCGGCCACCGCTTCCTCCCAGCGTTCCAGCCGCCCCAGGTTGACCCCGAGGACGTGCCGGGCGCGCAGCGTCTCCGGGTCGGCGGCCCCGTACGCGCGGGTGCGGTCGCGGACCAGTCCGCGGAACAGCTCCAGGGCCTCGCCCGAGCGGCCGGTGCGGCCGAGCGCGATGCCCGACTCGTACCGTGCGGCCAGCGTGTCGGGGTGGTCCCGGCCGAGCACCCGCTCCCGTACGGCGGCCACGTGACGGAAGCCGGCCAGGGCCTCCTCCCAGCGTTCCAGCCGCCCGAGCGCGTACGCCGCTTCGTAGCGGGTCAGCAGGGTGTCCACGTGCTCCGCGCCCAGCACCGCCGCCCGGTCGGCGGCGGTCTCGGCGGCGGCGGCGTGGGCCTCGGCGAACCGGCCGAGCGCGCCGAGGGCGCAGGCCAGGTTGTGCCGGCAGCGCAGGGTGTCGGGGTGGCGCGGGCCCACGGTCCGCTCCCGGGCGGCGAGCACCGAGCGATAGACCTCGTAGGCCTCCTGGTGGCGGCCGAGCAGGCCCGTCTCGTACGCCGCCTCCTGCCGCGCGGCGAGGGTGTCGGCGTGGTCCGGGCCGAGCACCCGGGCCCGGCCCTCGGCCACGGCCGCGTAGACGGCGAGGGCCTCCTCGGTGCGGCCGGCCCGGCTGAGGGCGAAGGCCCGGGTGTGGCCGGCGGCGAGCGCCTCGGGGCCGGTGGGGTCGGCGCCGGGCCCGCGCGGGAGCCCGTACGCGGCGGTGAGCCGCGGGTCCGCGGCCGGGCGCGGGCGTACGGGGGACGGCGCGGGAGCCGCGGGCACGGCGGGCGCCCCGGGCATCCGGGCCGCGGGTACGGCCGCCGGGCCGGACACGGTGCCGGACGTACTGCCGGACGTACTGCCGGACGCCGGGCCGGTCCCGGATCCTGAGCCGGACCCGGCCGGGGTCGCGGCCTGGGTCGCGGTCGCGGACCCGGTCGCGGCGGGCTGGTCCGCGCTCGGGCGCGCGGCCGTCCAGGAACCGGTGAGCACCGCCCACTCCCCGCTCGCCGGCCGGGCCTCGATGCCGGCCTTGCGCCCGGCGGTCATCCCGCCGGCCCACGCCGGCAGCACCGTCAGCGCCCCGGGCGCCGCACCCGGGAGCACGCCGGGTCCGAGCCGGGCCTCGACGAGCCGCCGGTGCAGATGGCGGGCGTCGCCGGGCCGGTCCTCGGGCCGCTTGGCGAGCAGGTCGAGCACCACCCGTTCGAAGTAGCCGGGCAGCTCGGGCCGGTGCTCGCGCGGCGGCACGGGCTCCGTGTCGCGGTGGCCGACCAGGACGGACCAGGAATCGCCGAGGTCGAAGGGCGGGGCGCCGGTGGCGATCTCGTAGAGGACGCAGCCCAGGGAGTAGAGGTCGCTGCGGTGGTCGACCTCGCCCCCCGCGATCTGTTCGGGCGACATGTAGTGCGGGGTGCCCATGGCCATGCCGCCGCCGGTCAGCTTCGCGGTGAAGCCGATGTCCGCGGCGAGGCGGGCGATGCCGAAGTCGCAGATCTTCACCGTGCCGTCGGCGAGCCGCATGATGTTGGCGGGCTTGAGGTCGCGGTGGACCACGCCCTGGTCGTGCGTGTAGCCGAGGGCGGCGGCCATCTGCTCGGCGACGTCGACGACCACGTCCACGGGCAGCGGGCGGGCCTCGTTGTCCTCCAGGAGCTGGCTGAGGTTGCGGCCCTCGAGCAGCTCCATGACGAGGTACAGGGGTCCGCCCGTGGCGCTGTCGTCGCCGAAGTCGTGCACGACGGTGACGCCCCGGTGCTGGAGGGACGCGGCGACGCGCGCCTCGCGGCGGAAGCGCTCGCGCAGCACCTGGGTGAAGTGGGCGTCCTGCTCGGGCCCGATGGGCTTGAGGCACTTCACGGCCACGTGGCGGCCGAGCGACTCGTCCCGGGCACGCCACACCTCGCCCATGCCTCCGCGGCCGATCAGGTCGAGCGAGCGGTACCGGCCTTGGATCAGTCTGGACTCCGCCATGTCTTGAAGTCGCCCCCGTGTGTCGTGCTACGCCCTCCCCGGCCCGTCCAGTATGGACGCTGATGTACGCAGTGTGTACGGGGAGGGACGGCTCCCGGGGCCCATGCGGCGCATCGCTCTCAAGATGTGACCTGGAGGCAGCTGCCAGCGCAGACCTGCGGGAATGCTGCGCAGCAGGCTACCGGTGAGACGCAGGCGGCGGGTGATGCTGCGCGGTGCCGGCGCGGGGCGGCCGTACAGCCGGTGCGCGTAGGCCGGGAGGGATCCGTAGGCGAGGGCGGCGAGCGGTCGCCACACCAGGTTTCGGCCAGGGACCAGGAGCGGGTGGACGGGCGGGCCGCACAGGAAGGCGTCCACGGCGTGGGCGTCGGGTCCGGCGGCGAGCTCGGGGCGGATCCGCTCGAAATAGGCGGCGAGGGCCGCCGTGTCCCCCGGCACCCCGGACGGGTCGAGCCCGACGAGCCGGGCGTTGACGGTGTTCTCGGCCACGTAGCGGTCGGCCTGGGCGGGGCTGAGCGGGATTCCGGAGCGGCGCAGGACGTGCAGGAAGCTGTCTATCTGGGCGCAGTGGATCCACAGGAGCAGTTCGGGGTCGTCGACGGGGAAGCGTGCGCCGGTGGCCGGATCGGTCGCGGACAGCATGCGGTGGATCTTGCGGACGCGGGCGCCGGCCCGTTCGGCGTCGTCGGTGGTGCCGTAGGTGAGGGTGCCGACGAAGTCGGCGGTGCGCAGCAGCCTGCCCCAGGCGTCCTGCCGGAAGTCGGAGTTTTCCATGACCCCGCGGACGGCGCGCGGGTGCAGGGCCTGGAGGTAGAGCGCGCGGACCCCGGCGATCCACATCATCGGGTCGCCGTGGCACTGCCAGGTGACGGAGCCGGGTCCGTAGAGCCCGGGGTCCGGTCCGCCGCTCTCGCCCATGCCCGCTCCTCTTCCCTCCGGTGCGCTGCGCGCCGGCCCGCCCGGCCGTGTGCCCGGCCGTCTGCCCGGCCGCCCGCACGTCCAGCATTCCACCCGTCGGCCGCCCGGCACTAGGATTTCCCGTCGGCGGACCGCACCCGCCTCCCCTCTCGACGAGGAGGCACGGTCATGCGTACGGGACCACTCGGGGCCCAGGCCGCCGAAGGACCGGGCAGGCGGAACGACGGACGGCACGGCGGACGGCTCGAGGGCCGGGTGGCCGTGATCACGGGCGGCTCGTCCGGCATCGGGCTGGCGACGGCCCACCGCTTCGTACGGGAGGGAGCCCGGGTCTTCATCACCGGCCGGCGGGCGGACGAACTCGCGGCGGCGGCCCGGGAGCTGGGCGAGAGCGCCGTCGCCGTCCGCGGTGACGCCTCCCGGGTCGAGGACCTGGACCGGCTCTTCGCGGTCGTCGCGGAGTCGGGACGTCCCGTCGACGTGCTGGTGGCCAACGCGGGCGGCGGACCGGCGGGCGGCTTCGCCGAGTTCACGCAGGAGCAGTTCGACGCGACCTCGGACCTGAACTTCCGGGGCACCTTCTTCACCGTGCAGCGCGCCCTGCCCCTGCTGCGGGACGGCGCCTCGGTCATCCTGCTGGGCTCGGCCGCCGGGTCTTCGGCCTCGACGCGGTTCGGCGTGTACGCCGCGACGAAGGCGGCCGTGCGCTCGCTCGCGCGCAGCCTCGCGCTGGAGCTCGCCGGACGCGCGATCCGGGTCAACACCCTCAGCCCGGGGCCGGTCGAGACCCCCGCCCTGGCCGGGGCGCCGGCCGCCGTACGCGAGCGGGCGGTCGCCGGCGTCCCGCTCGGCCGGGCCGGCCGCCCCGAGGAGGTGGCCGCGGCGGCCTTGTTCCTCGCCTCGCACGAGAGCAGTTTCATCACCGGCATCGAACTCTTCGTGGACGGCGGCGCGGGCCAGGTCTGACCGCCCCGGAGGCGCGCCGCACGCCTCCGGGGCGGATCCGGAACCTCAGCGCACCACCTCCGGGCCGGTCACCGCGCCCCGGGTGCGCCGCCCCCTGCGGGCCGAGGGGACACACGCCGCGACCACCAGGGCCGGGACGACGCCCAGTCCGGTCTCGATGGCCATGCCGCCCACACCGGGCACGGAACACCGTCCCGTCCCGCAGTCCACGAGGGCCACCAGCACGTCGGCGCCGACGAAGCCGGTGATCGCGGCGAGCATGCTCGCCAGCACCGCGTGGGCGAACGGCAGTCCCGCGCCGCGGCGCCTGCGGCCCGTGTGGACGGCGAGGAAGATCAGCGCGCCGGTCGCCGGGAGGAACCCGAGGAGCTTGTGGCCGCCGACCGCCAGGACCGTCGTCACCGCCATGAGCCACACGCCCCAGCGCACGCCGGTGACCGCGGTGCGGCGCAGTTCGAGGCTCGCCCTGCCTTCGGGGCCGACGATCAGCGCCTGCCCGAGGAGCGGGAGCACGGCCGCCAGCAGGGTCGCGCACAGGAGGTAGGGCGCCATGGCCACCGCGTGCATGGCGGCGCCGAGGACGAAGGACACCGCTTCGGGGGTCCCCGGGCCGAGGACCGTCGACATGAGCGCCTCGGCGATCATGAGCTCCATCAGCCAGTGCAGGACGCACGCGAACAGCGCTCCCACCACGGCGATGAGCACGCACCACGCCGTCCCCCGCCTCTTGCGGAGCCGGATCGCATGGCGCCACGGCCGGAGCGCGCCCGACATCCATCTCATCGCGACGTACGCCGCCGAGGCGAGCACGGCCGTCCACAACAGGAAACCGGCACCCGATTGCCCCGTGGAGGCCAGCGTGAACATCGTGCCGGGGTCGACCACTCCGCCGCCCAGCGCCAGACCGCAGGCCAGGCCCCACGCGGGCACCCACAGCACGCGCGGCCTCGCCCCGGGAAACCCTTCGTCGAAGCGCAGGGCCACGAAGACGACCACCGCTCCCAGCAGTGTTCCCGTGACGGCGAGTGCCAGGGCGTCCTCGGCGGCGCCGGCCCGTGCGCCGAGCGCGGAGTTGAGCACGTACGCGCTGCCGAGTTCGGAGTGCAGCGCACCGGCCACGCAGCCCACGGCGCACGACTCCCAGAACCCGCTGCGGAACAACGGCCCGGTGTCGTCGAACATGGCCCGGCGCCGGCGAGCGGTGGGGTGCACGCGCAACAGCCCGCGCATCACCCTGCGCCTGGGTTCCGGTTCGTCGAAGAGCGCGCGCAGGGCGAGCGGCGAGGTGCTCCACTGCCAGGCGCGCGCGTCGGCGTAGAACTCGCGGCTGCGCAGGACCGCCCTGCGGGCGAGGGGCATCACGAGGACCAGGCACAGGGTGCCGAGCGAGTTGGCGAGGCCCTGTGCGCGGGCACCCGCCCCGCCCAGACCCCAGACCAACTCCCAGAGGATGCCCGACGGCAGGGTCAGCAGGAGCACGGGCAGGCCGACGCGGGCCGTGACGATCGTGAGGAAGCTGACGTCGATGTCGCGGTTGCGCACGTGCGCGAGTTCGTGGAGCACCACCGCTTCGAAGGTCTCCGGCCGCCGGGCCCTCAGGGCCGTCAGACCGCCGCTGAGCACGATGCACCTGCGCCGCCACCGGCCGAACGCGAGGGCGCTGACCCGCGGATCGAGCGGCTGGACGTACCAGTGGACGGGTTCGACCCCTCCTCTGATCCGCAATGCCTCCACCATCCGGTGCGCGTCGCCGAGTTCCGGCCCCAGGGGGACGAAGCGGCGGCGTCGGATCCGCCACGCGGGCAGGAACCAGTAGACGGCGAGGATGAGCAGCCAGAAGACGAGGGCGGCCGTCACCGGTACCCACAGTTCGACCAGACGGGGATCGGCGCCGCAGACCTCTTCGACCGGCGGCCGGCCGGCCGCCGGGAAGCCGCTCGCGCTCCCGTTGTCCCGTTCCCAGCACGCCTCGTACTCGGCGAAGCGGCGCTCCACGCCCTTTTCGACGTGGCCGAACCGTGAGGCCGCGAAGGACATCATCACGGCGGTCGTACTCAGTACCAGGAGCACGAAGCGCAGGGTCGTCCCGGACGGAACCGCGAACGGGTCGCGCAGGCGGTCCGGCACGATCGTGGAACCGTTCACCGCCCCGCTCGTCCGTTCTCGTGGCCGGCCGCCGCGCTCGCGGCGCCGCCGGAGTCCCGGGACTCGGCGGCGGGGCCCCCGGGCGCCAGGGTCGCGAGGGTCAGTTCCGCGACGACGCCGTCGGCGATCGCCTGGGCGATCGCGGCGGGGATGTGCAACCGCCGGGCGTGGTGGTCCGCCGACCGGTGGATCCGGCGCATCTGTTCCCTGGTCAGCGGTGGCTGGTCACCCTCCCCGGACGCCGCGGGGGCGTCCCGCGACGGATCGGGGCGTCGCAGCACGTGCCGCCGCACCCAGGCGGAGAAGCCGGTGGCCACGCGTTCGGCGGGTGTGCGCGCGAGCTGGGTCAGCGTGTCGGCGACGACCGTGAGGACCAAGGTGGTGACCGCCACCGCGACCGCGTCCATGCCGAATCCGAGGGCCTCGTCCCGACGCGCCCCCCGGCGCCCGCGCCGGGGGGCGCGATGGAAGGCGCCGGCGACCACGTCGAACTGTTCGAGTTCCGCGCGGGTGTCGATTTCCGGCCTCCGACTGAGTTCCTTCCCGGCCAATACCGCACGTGTCAACCGGTCGATGGCTTCCCGCTCGCGCTCAGTGCTCACCGTTGTCCCCCACACGTACCACCCTCAGTTGTGCGTACTGTTCGATGTCGTGTCCGTCACCCTGGCCCGGCGTGCTGCAATTCCGATGAAGTTCCGATGATGTGCGGGAGTGGGGGTCGGGTGGACGGGGAAGCTCCTCAGCGGCTTCGCATCGAGGTGCTCGGGCCGTTACGGGCCTGGCGGGGCGGCACGCCCCTGGACGTGGGGCCGGTCAAGCGGCAGGCGGTGCTGGCCGCGCTGCTGCTCTGCCAGGGCGCCGTGGTGAGTCACGAGCGGCTGCTCGACGGGGTGTGGGGGGAGGAGCCGCCCGCGTCCGGCCACAAGGTGCTGGCCAGTCACATCAACCCGCTGCGCAGGGCGCTGGACGCCGGAGGAACGCGTCCGGCCGAGTCGGTGATCCGCAGCGGCAAGGGCTGGTACGGCTGGGCGGCCGGCCGCGTCCGGCTCGACGTGGCGGACCTGGCCGAGCGGGGCGACGCGGCGCTGAGCACGAAGGCGTCGGGGGACCTCGCCGCCGCGGCGGGTCAACTGTCCGCGGCGCTCGAACTGTTCCGGGGCGAGCCCCTGGCCAACCTGCCGGGGCCCTTCGCACGCGCCGAGCGGGAACGGCTGCTGGAGCGCCGGCGGACGCTTCGGCTGGCCCGGCTCGCATGCCTGGTCCTGCTCGGCCGGTTCGGCGACGCCCTGGACGACCTGGCCCGCCCGCCCGAGTCCGACCGGTACGACGAATCCCTGCTGGCCTTGCGGATGCGCGCCCTGTACGGCCGCGAGCGCCAAGCGGAGGCACTGAACGCCTACGAGGACATGCGCGTGCGCCTGCGCGACGAACTCGGCGTCACCCCGGGAGAGGAACTCAGCCGCGTGCACGAGGCGGTGCTGCGGCAGGACAACGCCCGTCTCCTCGGTCCGGACCTCGGACTCGACCCGGGCCGACGGTCAACCAGCTGCCGGGCGACACCGGGCAGCTCGTCGGGCGCGAGAGGGAACTCGCCCTGCTGACGACGCCGTGGCCGTCCGACTCGGTCTCCGTCGTGGCGGTGGACGGTCCGGCCGGGGTCGGCAAGTCCGCGCTCGTCGCACGTGCGGCCCAGCGGATCCGCGACCGCTACCCGGACGGCTGCCTCTTCGTGGACCTTCACGCGCACAGCACGGCGCGCCAGAAGCTCTCACCGCAGCGAGTGCTGCGGCGCCTGCTGCGCTCCACCGGCGTCGACGACCGCGAGGTGCCGAACGACCTGGACGAACTCACGGCCGTCTGGCGCTCGGTGACCAGCTCCATGCGACTGCTGCTCGTACTGGACGACGCCCTGGGCGTGCGGCAGATACGGCCGCTCCTGCCGGCCGGACCGGGCAGCACCGTGATCGTGGCCGGCCGGCAGCGGCTGGCCGGGCTGGACGCCGATCGGCGGATCACCGTGGAGACCCTGGGGAGCGAGGACGCGACCCGCCTGATCCAGCACATCGTCGGGCAGGGGCGTACGGACCAGGAGCCCGAGGCCACGCGCGAGCTGGTCCGGATGTGCGACGGCCTGCCCCTGGCCCTGCGCATCGCCGGCACCCGGCTGCAGACCCGCCCGGCCTGGACCCTGGCGTACCTGGTGGAGCGCATGACGGGCGACGAGCACGTCCTCGGCGAACTGAGCGCGGGGGACCGCAGCGTGGAAGCCGCCTTCCGCCTGTCGTACGACCAGCTCTCACCGGCGCAGCAGGAGGGGTTCCGCACCCTGGGCCTGGCGCCGACGGTCGAGTTCGACCTGCGGGTGCCGGCGGCCATGCTGGGCTGGTCGCCGCAGGAGACCGAGCAGGTACTGGAGGGCCTGGTGGACACGAGCCTCCTCCAGCAGTCCCGTCCGGGCCGCTACCGGCTGCACGACCTGGTGCGCGTCCATGCCCGGCGGCTGGCCGACGCCACGCCCGCCGCGGCGGGCGCCGCCCGCACGGCCGCCCTGCGCCTCTACGTGGACGCGGGCCGGACCGCCAGCACATGGGGCTCCGGTGCCTTCTCCACCGGCCCGCAGTCCGGCCGGGCGCCGTTCACGGACTGGCGGCAGGCGGCGCTCTGGCTGGACTCGGCCGGCGCGGAGCTCGTGGACGGGGGGGGGGGCCCCCCCCCCCCGCGGGGGGGGCGCCCCCCCCCCCGGCGGGGCCCCGCCCCCCCCCCCCCCCACCACCCACGCCGGGGCGCGCCC
>NZ_JBSGWY010000004.1:246683-290266 GCF_053609145.1 Streptomyces sp. NPDC054961
ACCCGCGCCCCGCGTCGCGCCCGGGCGCGTCACCGGGGCGGGGCGCGGGGGGGGGGGGGGGGGCGCGGGCCGGGGCCGGGGCGGGGGGGGGGGGCCCCCCCCGCGGCCGGGGGCGCCGCCCCCCCCCACGCCTGCTGGATCGCCGAGGCCCTGACGGACCACTTCCTCGGCCGGGGGCGCTACCACGAGTGCCAGACCGCCCTGGAGATCGCGCTCGCGCAAGCGGAACGTTCCACGGACCGGCGGATGGACCTCGTGCTGCGCAACAGCCTGGGCCTCACCCTCATGCACCGGGCCCGTTTCCCGGAGGCGTTCGCCTGCCTCGTCGAGAACCTGGACCTCAGCCGCGAGCGCGACGACCGGCACGAGGAGGCCCGCGCCCTGGTCGCGCTGGGCACCATGACCGGGCTGGGGACCTCCGGGCCGGGCGCGGACCGGGACGGCCACGCGGCTTCCCAGCTCGCCACGAGTCTGGAACTGGCCCATCGGTACGACGACCTCTGGCTCGTCGCCATGGCGTCCTTCGCCCTCGGCCTCGTCCGCCACAACCAGGGGCGGACCGAGGAGGCGCTGGCCCACTTCCGCGCCGGGTGCGACCGCAGCACCGAGGCCGACCGCTCCCGGGCGATCGGCAGGGCCCTGACGACGACCCTCGACCTGTACCTCTACCTCGACCGCCCCGAGACCCGGACGCTCCTGCGCGGGGTCGCCGACCTGGTGCACGGGACCGGGGACGTCCTCCTGCACACGCTCGCGCTGACCCGGCTGGGCACGGCGGAGCACGGCGCGGGCAACCTGAGCGCCGCCGCGGCTACCTACCGGCAGGCGCTCGCCCAGCACCGGAGCCTGGCCCCGCTGGGCGACCCCGACTCCGACCGCCAGGAGATGGACGTCCGCTGCCGACTGGGCCGCGCCTACGCCGCGGCGGGCCGGCTCACCGAAGCCAGGGACGAGTTCCTGGCCGCGCTCGCCGTACCCGGCGCCGACAGACACCCGAAGGAACACGCCCAGGCGGTGGAAGGCCTCGGCCGCGCCCCGCGGTGACCCGGCCCGGGGCCGGCCCGTACTGGTAGCGGGTTCCGCCGTGACAGCCTCGATCTGACCAGCATCGGCCCCGGTCCCGGTCCCGCGCATCCGGATTTCAGGCACACAGAATGCCCTCCTCCAGCACTACATCTAGTGGCACTTCGGCAATTGGGTAGCCATATATAGTGCCCTCTGGGGAAATCGGAATCGAATGGCTGTCGCCGTGTACCCCACCGCTGTGGGGCGCACGGCCCACCGCTCTTGAACAGATGATCCCCAGGGAGAAGCGAGGTATGGCAGTGATCTGCGTCGGAGGCATGATCGGCATCGGGAAGACGAGCGTTGCCGAGCTGCTCGCCAAGGAGCTGGGCAGTGACGTCTTCTACGAGAGCGTGGACGACAACCCGATCCTTCCGCTCTTCTACACGTCGAGCCCCGAAGAGATCCAGGCGAATCGCTACCCCTTCCTGCTCCAGCTCTACTTCCTGCAGACCCGGTTCGCCTCGATCAAAGAGGCGTACAAGGAGGGCGACAACGTCCTCGACCGCTCCATCTACGAGGACTGGTACTTCGCCAAGGTCAACCACGACCTGGGCCGGATCAGCTCCCTCGAGATGCGGGTGTACGAGGGACTGCTGGGCGAGATGATGCGCGAGATCGACGGCCTGCCCTACCGCAAGGCACCCGACCTCATGGTCTACCTCAAGGCGGACTTCGAGACGGTGCTGCACCGCATCGGACTGCGGGGCCGCGATTTCGAGCAGGACGAGAGCCTCGTCGAGTACTACCGGACGCTGTGGTCCGGCTACGACGACTGGGTGCACAAGCACTACTCGGCCAGCGACGTCCTCGTCGTCGACATGAACCACACGGACATCGTGAACAACCCCGAGGACGCCGCCCGCGTGGTGCGCGAGGTCAAGAACGCCCTGGCCGCGGTCGCGCACCGGGGCTGAGACTGCCGGGTAGGGTGCGGCATGTCCTACGCGCCGCTCGACCTGTCCTCCCTGCAGCGCCTGCCGCTCCTCTCGCGCGTGGAGGACGGCCAGGAGCTGCCGATGTTCCTGTGGGTGCCCGGCCGGAGTCGGCGCATGATCTCCAGCGCTCCCCTGGGCGGCGGCATCGGGGAGCGGCGATGGGTGCTCAACGCCCAAGTGGCACATGGATACCGGCGGATGGATCCCGGCGCCCACCTCGCCGAACTCGCGTTGCGGGCCGGGGCCCCGGGGCCGGGCGTGGGGCTCATGACGGCCCCCTCGATCGCCGATCGCGGCCGGGCCTCGGACGGGGGCGTGTGGGCCCTGGCGTCCGCCGGGCTCGGCGTCCGGGGCTGGGCCGCCGACCCGGCCCCGGGTGTTCCGGGGCCGAGGCCGGCCGGGACGATCAACATCGTCGTCTCCGTACCCGTCGCCTTCTCCGACGCGGCGCTGGTGAACGCGGTGGCCACCGCCACCGAGGCGAAGGTGCAGGCGCTGCGCGACGCGGGGGTGGATGCCTCCGGTACTCCGACCGATGCCGTGTGCGTCGCCGCGATGCGGCCCTCGGACGGGCATCCGGCCGAACCCTTCGCCGGCCCGCGGTCGGTCTGGGGCGCACGGCTGGCCCGGGCCGTGCACGAGGCCACGTACCAGGCGTGTCTGCGCAGCGAAGACCCCGATCCGCTCCTCGCTCCGGGCGGGACGAGGAGCCGCTCAGGGGGCGGCATCAGCGGTGGGTGAAGTCCGGGGACCTCTTGTCCACGAAGGCGCTCATGTCGAGCGGCTCATGAGGAGGGACCCGACACGGTCCTGTTCGCCCCGCCGGCACCCCCGGCCCGCTCGCCTCCCGGTTCGACGGGCTCTGCAGGGGCCGGCCTGCGGGCTTGCGCGGGCCGGCAGCTCGCGCGACGGCGGTGGCGGCACTACGGGGGTGGGCGGCCTCGTGCGGCCGCAGCCACACGAGGCCGCCCGGGTGCTTCGGTTGAGTTGCGCCTCAGCGGAAAGCGGCGGTGTTGCGGGCGACCCATCCGTCGAAGGAGCGCGGTGCGCGGCTGAGGACCCGTTCCACGTCAGGGCTGATCCGCAGCTCGGCCGGGTTCGGGGCGGAGATGATGTCAAGGGTGTCGTCGGCGAGTTCCATCGGCACGAACCGGATCATCGTGGCCTTGGCCTCGTCGCGGGTGAGTTCGTGGAACCGTACGGGCGAGCCGAGCGCGGCGGCGATCGCCTCCGCCTGCTGACGGGGCGTGATCACCTCGGGCCCGGTCAGCTCGTACACCCCGCCGATGTGCCGGTCGTCCAGCAGGCAGGCCGCCGCGACCTCGGCGATGTCCGCCGGGTCGACGACCGGCACCCCCACGTCGCCGAACGGCGCGGCGACCGTCCCGTGCGTGCGGACGGACTCCGCCCACGCCAAGGCGTTGGAGGCGAAACCGCCCGGTCGCAGGACGGCCCAGTCCAGGCCGGACTCCCGCAATGCGTCCTCCACCGTGCGCATCGTGATCCGCGACGGGCCGAGCGGCCTGGTCGCCACACCCTGCGAAGACAGCAGGACGACCCGGCGGACCCCGCCGGCCGCGGCCAGGCCGATGATGTCGGCCGGCCTGGCTTCGGGGGCGTGCAGGTCGCCGGACAGCAAGAGGAACAGCGCCTTCGCCCCGTCCAGGGCGGGTGTGAGGCTCGCCGGCTCGGCCAGGTCGGCCGCCACGTGCCGGACTCCGTCCGGCATCGCCACGGCGTGCCGTGACACCGCCGTCACCTGCTCGCCCGCCTCGGCCAGGGCCTGTGTCAGAGGTCGGCCCACATTCCCGGTAGCCCCGGTCACCACGATCATGTTCAGCTCCTAGTCCTTTGTGCGCCAAGGCAATTGACGCTAGGAGTCGGGCTTACTTTTCGTAAGGACGTACCCGGAGGTAAGCTCCTGACATGATGGAAGGTGCGCAGCTGACGCAGGCTGAGGCGGGCAATCGGTATGAGGTGTTTCACACCGACTGCCCCGCGCGCGACGTGGTCGACCACGTGACCAGCAGGTGGGGTATCTGGGTGCTGATCTCCTTGCGGAGCAACGACCTTCGGTTCTACGAGCTGCGCGACAGCATCCAGGGCATCAGCGAGAAGATGCTCGCTCAGACCCTGCGCGCACTGGTCCAGGACGACCTGGTCTGGCGGAAGGTCGAGCCGACGACGCCACCCCAAGTCACCTACGGGTTGACTGAGTTCGGCCAGGACATCGGTGCGCCGCTGACGGACTTGTTCGACCGGATCACACAGCGGCTACCGCCGCGTGGCCCGTGACAGTGCGGTAGCGGGCGGCCTCGAAGGCGAATCCAGCGTGCCCTGGTCACGTGAATGACGGCCGCCCCACACCTGACCGCGAGCACGAGGTCAGCGGCGGACGCGGGGCATGCCGAGGCCGATCCACGAGATGATCTCGCGCTGGATCTCGTTGTTGCCGCCGCCGAAGGTGAAGATCACCGCGCTGCGGTAGCCGCGTTCCAGTTCGCCGTGCAGGACCGCGCCCGCGGAGCCGTCCTTGAGGAAGCCGGCGGCGCCGACCACTTCCATCAGCCAGGCGTACGCGTCCCTGCGCGCCTCGGAGCCGTAGACCTTGACGGCGGAGGCGTCCTGGGGGGTGAGGGTGCCGTCCTGGACGGCGTTGACCATCTGCCAGTTCAGCAGCTTCATCGCGTCGAGCCGGGCGTGGGTGCGGGCGAGGCGGCTGCGGACCCAGGTGAGGTCGATGACGCGGCGGCCGTCCGCGAGCTTCGTGTCGGCGGCCCAGCGCTGGACGTCGTGCAGGGCGCGGATGGCCATGGTGCCGTGGGCGGCGAGGGTGACGCGCTCGTGGTTGAGCTGGTTGGTGATCAGGCGCCAGCCCTTGTTCTCCTGGCCGACGCGGCGGCTCGCGGGCACGCGGATGTTCTCGTAGTAGCTGGCCGTGGTGTCGTGCGAGGCGAGCGTGTTGATGAGGGTGCAGGAGTAGCCGGGGTCGCTGGTCGGCACCAGGAGCATGGTGATGCCCTTGTGCGCCGGGGCCTGCGGGTCGGTGCGGACGGCGAGCCAGACCCAGTCGGCGGTGTCGCCGTTGGTGGTCCAGATCTTCTGTCCGTCGACCACGTAGGTGCCGGTCTCCTCGTCGCCTTCACGGACGGCCTTGCACCTGAGGGCGGCGAGGTCGGTACCGGCGTCGGGCTCGCTGTAGCCGATGGCGAAGTCGATCTCACCGGCGAGGATCCGGGGGAGGAAGTACGCCTTCTGCTCGTCCGTGCCGAACTGCATGATGGTCGGCCCGACGGTGTTGAGCGCCATCAGCGGCAGCGGCACGACGGCCTGCGCGGCCTCGTCGAAGAAGATGAACTGGTCCATGGGCGACATCCCGCGCCCGCCGTACTCCTCCGGCCAGCCGACCCCGAGCCAGCCGTCGGCCCCCAGCCGGCGGATGGTCTCCCGGTAGAAGCGCTTCTGCTCGACGGGATCCTCGTACCGGGCATGGACGTCGTCGGGGATCAGCTCGGCGAAGTAGGCGCGCAGCTCGGTGCGCAACTGCTGCTGCTCAGGCGTGTATTCGAGGTGCACGGCCCCTCCGGGTCTCTCGTGGCTGGTCGGCTCGCGGGCGTCCGTCGCCGGTGCGGGGGCAGACTAGAACCTGTTACAAGAATCCGGAAGGGTCGGTGAGGGATCAGCGGCGGAGCCCGGTGGAACCCGGCGCAACCCGGCGGAGCGGCAACGCCCTTAGGATGCGCTCCATGATCTTGGAGAGTGCGCTGCTCGACGTCCGCGCCGGCCTGGAGGAGGAGTTCCTCGCCGCGTTCGCGAAGGCCAGGCCGCTGATCTCGGTCCAGAAGGGCTTCCGCTCGCTGGAGCTGCGGCGGTGCCTGGACGAGGCGCGCGGGTCGCGCTTCCTGCTCCAGGTGGAGTGGGACGCGCTGGCCGACCACACCGAGGGCTTCCGCCGCTCGGCCGAGTACGAGCGGTGGCGGGCGTTGCTGCACCGCTTCTACGAGCCGTTCCCCGAGGTCGAGCACTACGGGGAACCCCTGCTCACGGCGTAGCCGCGCGGCCGGGACCGCCCCCGGTCCCGCTCAGAGGACGAGCAGGTCGAAGTACATCAGGTCGCGCTGCACGTCGAGGCAGATCTCGCTCGTGCCCGCGGTCTCCGCGTCCGACCCGGCCACGAGCGTGTCGAAGTGCGCGCTGCGCTGCCACTGCGCGTCGGCCGGCAGGTACGGCTTCAGCGGGCCGGGCAGGTCCCGCGGGGCGGACGGGAAGAAGGTGGAACCGCCGTCCAGCGCTCGGCGGGCGCTTCCCGCGCCCAGACGGGCCACGCCGACGAGGCGGATGCGGCGATCGGGACTCGGGACCGTGAGCCGGTCACCTCGGTCGTCGATGTCGTAGGCCTGCCAGTGCGCCCCGGCGAGCTCGCCCGTGTACGGGGCGAACCGCGTGTTCAGCGGTTCCAGGTCGGTGCGGATCCCGCGCTTCGGATCCTCGTCCCCCGTCATCGCGGCGGCCACGCCCCATCCGGTCCCCGCGAGGACCAGCGGGACCCCCAGCATCAGGAGAAGTCGCCGTCTGCCAGTGCGGTCCCGCCGCGCGTCCATCAAGTCCCCCGGGTGCGTCCGCCGCTCGCTCAGTTCAAGGCGCTGATCATAGCCACGGTCGTCGCCGTCATGGCCGTCCGGGCGGCCGCGAGGTACGGGCGCGGGTCCGCCGGGGTCAGATGGGCGCGGATGGCTTCGGTCATCGCCACGTTGAGGGCGGTGCCGATGTTGACCTTGCGGATGCCGCCCGCGACCGCGGCGGCGAGTTCCCCGTCCGGCAGGCCGGAGGATCCGTGCAGGACCAGCGGGACGTCCACCGTCTTGGCGAGCCGGGCGAGCAGCGCGTGGTCCAGGGCGGCGGTGCGGCTGGTCATGGCGTGGCTGCTGCCGATCGCCACCGCCAGCGCGTCCACCCCGGAGTCGGCGACGAACCGCCGCGCCTCGTCCGGGTCGGTCCGGGCACCCGGTGCGTGCGGGGCCAGGGGCGCGGCCCCGTTCTTCCCGCCGACCTCGCCCAGCTCGGCCTCGATCCAGAGCCCGTTGGCGTGCGCCCAGTCGGCGGCGGAGCGGGTGGCGTCCAGGTTCTCGGCGTAGGGCAGGTGCGCGGCGTCGTACATCACCGAGCTGAATCCGGCGTCCACGGCCTGTCGTAGCAGCTCGGAGCTCTTGACGTGGTCCAGGTGCAGGCCGACCGGCACCCCGGCGGCTTCGGCGACGGCGAGGGCCGCGCGGGCGATGGGCAGGAGCCGGCCGCCGCGGAACGCGACGGCGTTCTCGCTGAGTTGGAGGACCACGGGCAGTCCCGCCGACTCGGCGCCCGCGACGACCGCTTCGGCGTGCTCCAGCGTGATGATGTTGAAGGCGGCGACGGCGCGGCCCCGGGCGGCCGCCTGCTGGACGAGGACGCCCGCGCGGACGAGGCTCATCGGACCGCCTCCTCGCCCGCGGTGAGGATCACCGAGCGGGTCAGGTTGCGCGGCGCGTCCGGGTCCAGCCCCCGGTGGGAGGCGACGGCGATCGCCAGGCGGTGGACGCGGACCAGCTCGGCGAGCGGGTCGAGGTGACCGGCCACCCACTGGGCCCCGGTCCCCCGGACCTGGTCGGCGAGTCCCTCGGGCGCCTCACCGAGGGACCAGGTGGCGGTGCCGGGCGCGGAGATGCTGATCGGCCCGTGCCGGTATTCCATCGCCGGGTAGGACTCGGCCCACGCCAGGGCGGCTTCGCGCATCTTCAGCGCGGCCTCGTCGGCGAGTCCGACGCTCCAGCCCCGGCCGAGGAAGGTGAACTGCCCCCGGGTCTCCAGCTCGACGGGGAGCGGATCGGCGAGGGCGGCGCGCGCGTCGGCGACGACGGAGGGGGTGTGCAGGCCGACGTGGGCGCGCAGCAGGGTGAGGGCGGTGGTGGCGAAGCGGGTCTGGACGACGGACTGCTCGTCGGCGAAGTCCAGGACGACGAGCTCGTCCGCCAGGGTGATCACCGGGGTCGCCGGGTCGCCGATGACGGCGGTCGTGGGCGTGCCCGCGTCCCGCAGGCCGGCCAGCAGGTCGAGCACCTCGGTGGTGGTCCCGGACCTGGTCAGCGCGACGACCCGGTCGTAGCGCCGGTGGCGGGGGAACTCGGACGCGGGGAACGCGTCGGTCTCGCCCTGCCCGGCCTCCTCCCGCAGCACGGCGGCGGCACGGGCCATGTAGTACGAGGTCCCGCAGCCGACGATCGCGGTCCGCTCCCCCGGCCGCGGCAGGGCCGCCCGGTGCTCCGGGGCCAGTTCGGCGGCCCGTTCCCAGCATGCGGGCTGCGTGCCCAGCTCGTACGCGACATGACTCATGGCGGCTCCCTAGCGCGGTGCATGCATCCCTGAATGCGTGTTCTTGCAAGATACTGGGGTTTTTCGCGCAACTTCAAGCATCTTGAGCCTGATCTCCTGCGTTAATGTCGACGTGCAGGCCGATCCGTAGGCCAAGTGGGCACATCGAAGCGAACGACCGGGCGACGATCGAAGCCCCGACCGAGCCGAAGACCTGGCCGAAGACCGAACCGAAACCGAGACGAAGACCGAAAGGGCGGCCGATGACCCGCAAGGAACGCTGGCAGACACTGCTGGACCTGCTGGTGGAGCGGGGCGAGCTCGAGGTGGAGCCCGCCGCGGAGGCCCTCGGCGTGTCCGCCGCCACGATCCGCCGCGACCTCGACCAGCTCGCCGAACAGCAGCTGCTGGTCCGCACCCGCGGCGGAGCCGTCCTGCACGGGGTCTCGTACGAACTCCCCCTGCGCTACCGCACCTCGCGCCGGGCCGCCGAGAAGGGCCGTATCAGCGAGACGGTCGCGGCCCTGATCGTCCCGGGCGAGGTCATCGGCCTCACCGGCGGCACCACGACCACCGAGGTGGCACGAGCGCTGGCCGCCCGGCCCGACCTCGCCACCGGCTCCCCCGCCCTCACCGTGGTCACCAACGCCCTCAACATCGCGGGCGAGCTGGTCATCAGACCGCAGTTCAAGATCGTGCTGACGGGCGGCGTGGCCCGGCCCCAGTCCTACGAGCTCACCGGCCCGCTGGCGATGGAGGTGCTCGGCCAGCTCTCCGTGGACACCGCGGTCGTCGGCGTGGACGCCTTCGACCCGGCCGACGGCGCCGCCACCCGCCACGAGGACGAGGCGGCCATGAACCGGCTGCTGTGCGAGCGGGCCAGCCGCGTGGTGATCGCGGCCGACTCCAGCAAGCTGGGCGTCCGCGCCTTCGCCCGCATCGTCGCCACCGACGCCGTGGACGTCCTGGTGACGGACACGGGGCTGGCCCCGTCGGTCGCCGGGCAGTTCGAGGCGGCGGGCGTGGAGGTCATCCGCGTCTGAGGGCGGGGCCGGGCGCGGCACTGGCGCTGCGGCCGCGAGGCGCCGCCGTGCCGGGCGCCGCGACCCTGTGGGCCTCTCCGGTCACGGCACCAGCGCCGCGACCCGGTGAACCTTTCCGGTCACAGCACTGGACTCCGCCGGATGGCCGACGCTCTTCTCCGACTCACCGTCCTGGGCAGCGCCACGCCCTACCCCGCGGCCGACAACTCTGTACGACGGCCACCACGCACGGGTCGGCGGGCTCGGCCTCACCAGCCGGGCCGTGTCCCACGGCATGCCGGCCTTCGCCCTGCGCGCCGAATCGGGGGGCACCTCGCTGGTCTACTCCGGGGACACGGCGCCGTGTCCGGCACTGACCCGCTTCGCCGAGGACTGCTCGCTCCTGCTCTGCGAGGCCGACAGCACGGCGCACCCGGCGGACTGCGAACCCGTGCACCACACTCCCGAGGAGGCCGGCGGCACCGCGCGCGCCCGGCGGCTCGTCGTCACGCACGTCGGCCGGGACCTGTCTCCGGCCGAGGCCGTGGCCCGTGCCGCCGCCCGCTACCCCGGACCCGTGGCGCACGCCGCGCCCGGCGCCGTCTTCACCATCGGGTAGGTGCCGGCCGGGGCGCCGGGGGTCAGTGCTCCGGGAGCCGGTCCGCCTCGCGGGTCAGGGCCGCCAGGACCGGGGCGATCAGCGGGTGCGCCCCGGCGCCGCGCCGGGTCGCGGCGAAGACGCGGCGGGTGGGCGCCGGGCCGGACACCGGGCGGACCTGGACCTCCTTGAGGTCCATGCCGCGCAGCGCCGAACGCGGTACGAGGGCGACTCCGGCGCTCGCGCCGACCAGGGCCACCACGGCCCGGAAGTCGTCGGAGGAGTGCACGAGCCGGGGCTGGAATCCCGCCAGTTCGCAGGCGAGGAGCATCACGTCGTGGCACGGGTTGCCGGGGTACTGGCCCACCCAGTCCGCGTCGGAGAGGTCGGCCAGGGACACCTCGGGCAGGTCGCCGAGCGGGTGCCCGGCCGGGAGGACCGCGTCGAAGGGCTCGGCGTAGAGCGGGAGCACGGACAGCCGGCCGTCGCCGGCGCCCGGGGCGCCCCGGTACTCGACGGCCAGCGCCAGGTCCGCCTCCCCGTCGAGCAGGAGCAGCAGGCTCTGGTCGCCCTCCGCGTCGCGGACCCGCAGCCGGATCCCGGGGTGGTCCGCGGCGAGCCGGGTGATGGCGGGGGCCAGTACTTCGGCGATGCCGGTGGCGAAGGCGGCCACGGTGACCTCGCCCGCCGTGCCGCCCGCGTAGGCGGCGAGTTCCGCTTCCGCGCGCTCCAGCTGTGCGAGCACCTCGTGGGCGTGCCCGAGCAGGATCTCCCCGGCCGCGGTGAGCCGTACGCCCCGGCCGCTGCGGGTCAGCAGCGCGTGCCCCGTCTCCTGCTCCAGAGCAGCGAGCTGCTGGGAGACGGCGGAGGGGGTGAGGTACAGGGCTGCGGCCGCGGCGGTCACCGTTCGGTGGTCCGCCACGGCCCGCAGGATGCGCAGCCGGCGGGGGTCGATCACTCCGCCATTCTCGCAGGCCGGGCGGGTCCTGCCGTCCCGCTGCCGCCGCGGCCGCCGCGGCAGCGGGACGGGCCCGGACCGGGGCGCCGAAGGCCCGTACCGGGCCTGACCGCCGGGCCGGGGGCCTATGCCAGGCCCGCCGGGCCGGAGGCCTGCCCCGGGCCGGGGGACGCGGGGGACGCCGGGGCCCGCCGGGGACTCCGGGGCCCGCCGGAGGCCCGCCCGACCGGCCGGCCCGGGGCCCGCGCCGGGCCCCGGCGGCCGGGAGGTCAGGACTCGGCGCCCGCCAGGGCCGCCAGCGCCGACCGGGCGTCGATGAAGGCCGCCACCGCGCGCTCCACGTCGGCCGTCGAGTGCGCCGCCGAGAGCTGGACGCGGATGCGTGCCGCACCCATCGGGACCACCGGGTAGGAGAAGCCGATCACGTAGACCCCGCGCTCCAGCAGCAGTTCCGCCATCTTGGCCGCCTCCGCGGCGTCGCCGATCATCACGGGGGCGATGGCGTGGTCACCGGGCAGGATCGAGAAGCCGGCCTCGGTCATCTTCGTGCGGAAGAGCGAGGTGTTGGCGGCGAGCTGGTCGCGCAGGTCCCCGGCCGACTCCAGCAGGTCGAGGACCTTCAGCGAGGCGGCCGCGATGACCGGGGCGAGGGAGTTGGAGAAGAGGTACGGGCGCGAGCGCTGGCGCAGCAGCTCGACGATCTCGGTGCGTGCGGCGACGTAGCCGCCCGAGGCGCCGCCCAGGGCCTTGCCGAGGGTGCCCGTGATGATGTCGACCCGGTCCATGACCCCGTGCAGTTCCGGGGTGCCGCGGCCGCCGGGGCCGACGAAGCCGACGGCGTGCGAGTCGTCGACCATGACCATGGCGTCGTAGCGGTCCGCGAGGTCGCAGATCTCGGCGAGCGGGGCGACGTAGCCGTCCATGGAGAACACGCCGTCGGTGACGATGAGACGGCGGCGGGCGTCCTGCGACTCCTTCAACCGGGTCTCCAGCTCGGCCAGGTCGCGGTTGGCGTAGCGCAGCCGGCGGGCCTTGGAGAGGCGGATGCCGTCGATGATCGAGGCGTGGTTGAGGGCGTCGGAGATGACCGCGTCCTCGGGGCCCAGCAGGGTCTCGAAGACTCCGCCGTTGGCGTCGAAGCAGGAGGAGTAGAGGATCGTGTCCTCCTGGCCGAGGAACGCGGACAGGCGCGCCTCGAGCTCCTTGTGGACCTCCTGCGTCCCGCAGATGAAGCGGACGGAGGCCATGCCGTAGCCCCAGCGGTCGAGGGCTTCCTTCGCCGCGGTGACGACCTCGGGGTGGTCGGCGAGGCCGAGGTAGTTGTTGGCGCAGAAGTTGAGGACCTCACCGGGAGCACCGCCCGAGGTCACCGCGACGGCGGCGTTCTGCGGGGTCCCGATGACGCGCTCGGGCTTGTGCAGGCCGGCGGCGCGGATCTCGTCGAGGGTGGCGCGGAAGTCCTCGCGGACGGTCTCGAACATGAGCGGTGCTCTCTTTCTCCTGGTGCGGCGGAAGGAAGGAGGGGGGCCGGGCCCCGCGGAGGGGGGAGGGTGTGCGGGGCCCGGCCGGGGAGGAGTGGCTTGGGGGAGGAACGGCGGAGGCCTCGTGGGGGCCGCCGAAGGGCTGTGCGCGAGCGGGGGCGGGGCGGGAGCGAGGGGCGCCGACCTGCCGGCGCGCCTGCGTGCCCACGTGCCGGCGCGCCGGCCGCCCGGGGCCGCCGCTCGGGCTCAGGCCGTCCAGTCCAGGATGATCTTCCCGCTGCGGGCGGTCGCGGCTTCGTCGAAGGCGGCGTCGAAGTCCCCGTAGGCGTACCGGCCGGTGATGACGGGGCTGAGGTCGAGCCCGCCCTCCAGCAGCACGGTCATCGCGTACCAGGTCTCGAACATCTCACGGCCGTAGATGCCCTTGATCGTGATCATCGAGGTGACGACCTTGGCCCAGTCGACCGGGAACTCCTGCGCCGGGAGGCCCAGCATCGCGATCCGGCCGCCGTGCGTCATGTTGTCGATCATGTCGCGCATGGCCTCGCCGCGGCCGGACATCTCCAGGCCGATGTCGAAGCCCTCGCGCAGGCCCAGCTGCGCCTGCGCGTCCGCGATCGTCTTCTCGCGCACGTCCACCGCGAGCGTCGCGCCCGCCTTGCGGGCGATCTCGAGGCGCTCCGGGCTGACGTCGGTGATGACCACGTTGCGCGCACCCGCGTGCCGGGCCACGGCCGCCGCCATGATCCCGATCGGGCCCGCGCCGGTGATCAGCACGTCCTCGCCGACGAGCGGGAAGGAGAGCGCGGTGTGCACGGCGTTGCCGAAGGGGTCGAAGATCGCCGCGACGTCGAGGTCGACCTCGGTCCGGTGCACCCACACGTTCTGCGCGGGCAGGACGACGTACTCGGCGAAGGCGCCGTCGCGTCCGACCCCGAGACCGACCGTGCTGCGGCACAGGTGGCGGCGCCCGGCCAGGCAGTTGCGGCACTTGCCGCACACCAGGTGGCCCTCGCCGCTGACCAGCGCGCCGACCTCGATGTCGGTCACGCCCGCACCGAGCGCGGCGACCTCGCCCACGAACTCGTGGCCGAGCACGCGCGGGGTCTCGACGGCGCCCTGCGCCCACCCGTCCCAGGACCGGATGTGCAGGTCCGTTCCGCAGATGCCGGTGCGCAGCACCTTGATCAGCACGTCGCCGGGGCCGTACTCGGGCTCGGGAACGTCCATGAGCCACAGACCGGGTTCGGCCTTGTGCTTGACGAGTGCCTTCATGGGCTGGCTCCAGGCATGCGGAAGGAAGCGCTACGGGGCGTGCGGGCCCGGCAGCGTTCGGACGGTCACCAATCTGCCGACCTGCGAGGTGACAGTCCATCGAGGATTTCTTAAGCGGGCCGACAGGCCAGCTTCACGCCTATGCTCCTCAGGTGTCGGGCAGGGGCCGGGGCCGGGGAGCGGACCGGGCCGGGAACGGGGAGGTGAGGGGCGTGCCGAGTCTGCGCAGCAGGGCGCTTTCGGTCGCGCTGATCGCGACGGGGTGGCGAAGACGGTTCGGGAGCGCGGAGGCGGTCCGGACCCGGGTGGCCGAGTCGGCCCGCAGGCCGGCTTCCCATCTGCCGCCGCGCTCGCTCGGCCGGGTCGCGGAGGTCTCCCGGACCTTCGTCGGGGCCTGGCCGGTGTACGACGTCTCGCCGCGCGGAGCCGAACCGGCCGCCCGGGTGCTGTACGTGCACGGCGGCGGGTACGTGAACGAACTGGTCCGGCCGCACTGGTCGTTGATCCGGAGCCTGGTGACGCGGGCCCGCGCCCGGGTGGTCGTACCGGCCTATCTGCTGGCCCCGCGCGGGACCGCCGACCGGACGGTCCCGGTCGCCGCGGACCTGCTCAGCGGCCTGATCGCGAGCGGTGGCGCGGGCGGCGCCCTGCTCATCGGGGATTCGGCGGGCGCCGGGCTGGCGCTGGCCGCGGCCCAGCGGCTGCGCGACCGCACCGGGGCGCAGCCGTCCCGGATCGTGCTGATCTCGCCCTGGCTGGACGTGTCCATGAGCCATCCCGGCCAGGAGGCCCTCGAGCCGGGCGACCCGATGCTGGCCCGCGCAGGGCTGCGGGAGGCCGGGCGGCTGTACGCGGGCAACCTCGCGGCCGACGACCCCCGGGTGAGCCCGCTGCACGGTTCGTTCGCGGGGCTGGCCCCGCTGACGGTGTTCACCGGCACCCGGGACCTCCTGACGACCGACAGCCGCGAGCTGCTGCGCCGGGCGCGGGCGGACGGCGTCGACGTGGAGTTCCACGAGGAGCCGGGGCTGCCGCACGTGTACCCGCTGATGCCGGTTCCGGAGGGCAGGGCGGCCCGCGACCGGATCGTGGAGCTGATCCGAGCGGCGGCGCGGGAGACCTAGCCGGTACACCGGACCTGGTCGACGCGTCGGGCCGCCGCCGTGTGTCGCGAGCGTGGCGCCGGTGGCGTAGGCGCTGGACAGGACGAAGGGACAGGCCGCCGCGGCTTCCTCGGCCGCGCCGACTCGCCGCGTGAGCCGGAGGTCCCGGGGGCGTGTCAGCCCGGCGGTGGGCGCAGGCCGGGGAAGAGGGTGTGTGCGCTCTCGTGGACGATCGCCGTGGCTTCTCGGCCCTTGAGGGGCGTCGTGTCGTCGATGGCGGGCACGGCGGCGCCGAGTTGTTCGACGAGGGCGAGGTAGCCGTGGAACAGGGCCGTGGCGAGCGGGTTGAGTGGCGCGTCCGGTGGGACGAGGTCCTGGTCGAATGCGGGGACGGGGCGGGCGGTGACGTCGGGCCAGTCCTGGGGGTCGCGCGGCCGGTCGAGGCTCAGGAGGCCGGCCAGGTCGGGGGCGTCGGCGTCCCGGGCGGTGAGGGGCGGGCCGAGGTTCCAGCGTTCGCGGGGTGTGCGGATGACCGAGGTGTGGTGGTGGATGCCGTTGACGACGGTGCGGTCGGGCAGCCAGGCGGAGATGGCGATGGCGGGCAGGCGGACGCCGAGCCGGTCGAAGGCGAAGCCCATCTGCCCGGGCCGCGCGCCCGGGTCCGGCGGCGCGGCGGCGGGCGGGGGGACGTGGTCGTAGGTGCCGCCGTGCTCGTCGAAGACGACCATCAGCAAGGTGTTGAAGGCGTTCGAGCCCTGCGGTGCGGTCGAGGTGCGGACGGCGTCGTAGATCCTGGCCAGCAGGGCCTCGCCGCCCAGGAGGGATGACGGCATGTCGAAGGGGACGCCCTGGATCAGGGCGGATTCCGGCGGGTGCATGTCGTTGTGGCCGTGCCACAGGTTGGGCTCGATGAACGCGTAGGTGGGCAGCGTGCCGGCGGCGGCGTCCTCCAGGAATCGGTCCGTGGGGACGAAGTGGGTGGCGAATCGCTCGCGCAGCCGCGGTGCGTGGATCAGCCCGGTGAACGGGAGCGGGCTCGGTGCGTCCACGTAGACCCGCCAGGTCAGGCCGCTGGCCTCCAGTCGCTCGAAGACCGTCTCGGCGGTGTTGTGCAGCGGGAAGGTGGGGTACGGGGCGTTGACGACGAAGCCTGAGGCGCTCGCGGCGTGGAAGAACGAGCGGTTGGTGAACGTCTGTGAGGGCACCTCGGCGAACCAGTGGTCGAAGGTCGCGAAACCGCGTGCCAGCGTGGACAGCACCGGCATCTGGTCAGGGGTGTACCCGGCCATGATCTGCGCGTACTCGTGGTACTTCGGCTGGCGGCCCATTTCCGCGGCGAAGGCGCTGATGTAGTCGGTGACGAACCCGTCCATGGTCGGCGCCCGTCCGGGCGGTGGCGTGTTGAACGGGGCAGCCATGTGCTCGGCCAGCACCCCGCGGTTGCTCTCAGGGTCGATCACGCCGAACAGCTGGGTGTTGACGTGCTGGTACTCCTCGCCCGGATCCGGGTTGGGCGTGTCCATCGTCTCGGCGATGCCGTACGCCACCGCCTGCCGGCCCGAGCGGTCCTCGGCCCAGTCCGGGATCGGGTTCGACAGGTCCCTGCCGAGGACCCCCTCGAAGGCGGCGACCTCACCCGGCTCGTACAGCCGGCCGAGCAGGTTGTCGAACGACCGGTTCTCGAACATCACCACGACCACATGGTCCAAGGCGTTGCCACGGTCGGTAGCAGGCATCGGAGGCCTCCGATTCGGGTGCATCCCTCGCCCCCCGCAGTCATTCCACTGTTCTCCCGCCGCACACAGCTGTCAAAACAGCGGGGAGGGCCGGTTCCGGTTCGCCACCCGGCTCGGCGGTGGTGGCGCCCGCGGGTCCGCTCGTCAGGCCACGCAGTTCATCAGCGAGCCGACGGGTGCCGTGCGGTAGCGGGCCCAGTACGTCTCGTCGCGGATCGCGCACGCGGGCGGGGTCCGGGTCGGCTGCCAGGAGACCGTCGCGAAGCCGGCGTCGGAGGCGGCCTCGGCGAAGTCGGCGTGGGCCCATTCCCGGCATTCGAACGGGACCGGCGGGTCGGTCTCCAGCCGCGCCCGGAGCAGGGGCGCGTCGCCGCCCGGAGACCGCTCGACGACGCTGATCCCGTACGGGGCCCAGTCCGCGTACGGGAAGGCGCCCGGGTTCGGCACGATGGCGAGGAGCCGTCCGCCGGGGCGCAGGCTGGCGCGGACGGCCCGGAACATGGCGTGCAGGGTCGCCTTGTCGTGGGCCTGGTTGAACAGGTAGACGGCGGTGGCCAGGTCGAAGGGGCCCAGCTCCGGCATCGCGGCCGCGTCGTCGACCAGGACGTACTCGACCGCGGCGCCCCCGGCCCCTCCCCCGCCCTCCCGCGCCCGCCGGATGCGTTCGGGGCAGTTGTCGACGCCCACCGCGCGGCGGGCGCCGCCGCGCGCCAGCATCCGGGTGGTGCCGCCGTGTCCGCAGGCGGCGTCGAGGGTGTCGAGGCCGCGTACGCCGCCGAGGGCGTCGAGGGCCGTGCTCAGGGTGAAGGCGTCGGCGACCGAGAAGGCCACCGGGGGCGTTGACGTGTCGTACTGCTGTCGCATGCCCGCTAGCCTGCCCGGACGGCGGCGCCGGGGGCCGCCCCGGCGCCGGACCTCCCCCGGACGGGGGAAGCGTTCGGGTCAGCCCGTGCGGCGTACGGACCGGCTGCCGGGTTCCGCGGCCGGGATCACCCGGCGGTGGGCGTCGCGCGGCCGGCGCGCTCGGCCCTCGCGTACTGGTCCAGCAGCTTGTCGTACGTGGTGGACGGGAGTGCCGGGCCGCTCCCGCGCAGGGCGTCCCGGAAGGCTCGGGTGGCTTCGGTGACGTAGTGGTCGGGGCCCAGGACGCGCAGGCAGTCCTCGAGGAGGGCGGCGAAGGCGACGAGGCCGTCGGCCGGGGCGCGGTCGCGCCGGGCCCGCACCTCGGCCAGGCAGCCGTGGACCATCAGCGAGCCGAGGTTGTCCGGGCCCCAGATCCGCAGGGCCGTCGGCATCAGCTCTTCGTACGCGGTGACCGACCCGGCGAAGTCTTCGCTGTCCGCGAGCAGTTTGGCGTAGGTGGCGCGGACGGGAAGGGTCTCGATGTGGTCCGGCGGCATGACCCGCTGGTAGTCGTGGATCAGCTCGCGGCACTCCTCGGCCGCCCCGGCCGGGTCGCCCGCCTCCGCGCGGCAGGTGAGCAGGCTGCCGCGCAGGTCGAGCGTACGCGGGTGATCGGGGCCCAGGGCGTGCGTGTAGTCCGCGATCAGCTCTTGATAGACCGGGATCATCGTGTCCGCCTCGGCGTCGCGGGAGCGGCAGTCGGCGAGGGCGCTGCGCAGCTGGAGGGTGTCCGGGTGGTGCGGACCCAGCACCTGGCGGTGCACGGTGATCAAGTCCTCGTACGTCGTGAGGGCCGCGGCCGTGTCGCCCGCCGCGTGCAGCTTCTCGGCGAGCAGCTTGCGGGTGCGCAGGGTCTCCGGATGGTGCGGGCCCAGTACCCGGGCCATGTCTCCCTGTACGGCGCGGAGCTCGGCGACCGCCCGGGCGTGCTCGCCCGCCTCGCCGCGCCAGTCGGCCAGCTCCGCGCGGGTCACCAGGGTGGAGGGGTGCTCGGGTCCCAGGGCCCGTCGGCAGTCGGCGAGCAGCACGGCGAACTCCTCGGCCGTCCGGCCCGGGTCGCCGGTCACGCCCTCGATGCCGAGGAGGGTCCTGCGGTGGAACAGCACCTGGGGGTCGTCGGGGCCCAGGACTGGGCGCAGGGTGGCGATCATCTCCTTCAGGGCCTCGGCGGCGGCGACCGGATCGCTCTCCGCGAGGCCGTGCTGCCACATCCGGACGAAGCCGCGGTGGACGATGACGAGCGGGTGGTCCGGCCCGAACGTCTGCTCCAGCAAACGGGCCGACTCCTCTATGCCAGGAGGTGCCGCGGTGGGGTCGCCCGCCTTGTCGCGCAGCAGTCCCAGGCAGTAGCGCGCACGGGAGACGTCGAGGTGGTGGGCGCCCAGGACGCGCACGGCGTCGTCGATCACATCCGCCAGCTCGGCGGCGGCTCCGGCCGGATCTCCGGCGGCGGCGCGCCAGTCGGCCAGCTCGTGGCGCACCACCAGGGTGCGGTGGTCGTCGCGGCCGAACGCCGCCACGTGCTCGTCCAGCAGCTCTCCGAACCGGTCGCGGGCCCCGGCGGGGTCGCCCGCCTGACCCCGCAGGTGCGCGAGCTCCATGCGTACGTCCAAGGTCATGTGGTCGAGGGGCCCCATGTACGTCCGGCAGTCGCCGAGCAGTTCCTCGTACAGGGCCGCGGCGCGTGACGCGTCTCCCCTCTCGCCGTGCAGGGAGGCGGTCTTCGAGCGGACCGAGAGGGTGTCGCGGTGGTGGGGGCCGTGGACGCGCCGGTGGTCGACGAGCAGTTCCTCGTAGTCGGCCAGCGCACCGGCCAGGTCGCCTGCGCTGACCCGGGCGGCGGCGAGTTCGCCGCGGGCGTCGAGGGTGGCGGAGCCGTCCGGTCCGACCAGACGGGTGCAGTCCGCGGCCAGCTCCGTGTACGCGGCCACGGCCTCCGCGGGGTGCGCGGTGAATCTCAGGAAGCGGAGGGAGTTGCTGCGGCAGGTGAGGGTGCGCGGGTAGCCGGCGCCGTACTTGTGCGCGGAGGTGGCCGCGAGCCGCAGGTAGTGCTGCGTCGTCGCCTGGTAGAGCCCCGCACGGGCGAGGCTCTGGCCGGTCCGGAGCAGGACCTCGTGCACGTCGCGGTCCGACCACAGCAGGTGTTCGTCATGGGACCGCAGCGTCTCGGTGTTGGCGCGGAACCGCTGGCCGGTGGCGAAGTCGGGTTCCGTCTGGGGCCAGGCCTGGAGCAGGGCGTCGGCGGCCGCCCGGACGGTCCGGGCCAGCAGCTCCGGCGGAAGCTGCTCGCGCACACTGCGCTGCACCAGGCCATGGACCCGAACGGGCTGGCCCGGCGCGTAGGTGACCAGGCTGAGCCGGTGCAGGGCGCGCAGCGCGCCCGCGGCGTCCTCGGCGGTCGTGGGGATCGGCTGCCGGGCGTCGGGGGTGCGGTGACGGGTGAGGTGGGTGAGGGCGGATCGGCTGGTCAGGACATCGGCGGGGATGCCGTTGGGGTCGAGTGCCGCGGCGAGCTGGAGCATGGGGCGGGCCAGGCCGGCGGGGCGGAGCCGGTCGGCGTGTTCGATGGACAGGGACCAGGTGGCCGCCACGGTGACGGCTTGGTCGTCGGGCAGGGCGCCGGGTTCGGGGAGCAGGTCGGCCAGTCTCCTGAGCCGGTCGGCCAGCAGACCACGGTAGCGGGCGCAGGTGACGTCGGTGTCGATGACGTAGGCGGCGGCCTGGGCCAGGGCGAGGGGCAGGTACCCCAGGTCGGCGGCGAGGCCGTCGACCTGGTCGCCGGGCTCGTGGCGGTCGTGCTCGGCGAGTACGGCGGTGAAGTAGGCGGCGGCATCCCGGGGGGTGAACAAGCCCACGGACACCAGGCGTCGGCCGGCGCCGGTCAGGGCGGCCTCACGGCGCCGCGTGGTGACCAGGACGCGGCCCCGCGGGCTGGCGGGCGGCCACAGGCCACGGAGGTCGGCCGGATCCGCGACGTCGTCCAGAACGACCAGCCACCGGCACGGCTTCTGGCCGGCCTTCGGCTCCAGCCAGGCCAGGAACGCCCGCGCGGACTGCTCGGGGTCGCCGGGGTCGGCGGCAAGGACCTCCACACCGGCCTGCGCGTAGGCGGCCGTGATCGCCGAGCGGCTGCTCGCACTGATCCACACCAGTACGTCGACTCCGCCGCCGTCCCAGGCGGTGCGGGCGTAATCGGCGGCCAGCTGCGTCTTGCCCACCCCGCCGGTCCCGGTCAGTACCTGGCTGAGCACCGCGGTACCCCCGCTGTCGACCGCCGCCCGCAGCCGGTCGACCTCGGCGCGGTGCTGGAACGACAGGGCACGGGGCGGGATCACGCCGACCTGGCGCGGCCAGGCGGCCGCTGCGCGGGGCGCGGCGTGGTGGTGGACTTGCCCGGCGTAGCCGACGGCGACACTGCCGTGGTCGGCGCTGACTCCACCGAAGGGGTGAGCCGGCGTGGCCGGGGCGGTACCGGGTGCGCTCAGTCCTGGTGCGTACCCGGCCGGGAAGGGTTTCCCAGTGTCACGTCCCCCATGGTCACGGCGGCGGCGGACCCGTTGTCGGACTGGACGCGCAGGTTCCCGCCCACGGCCAGACCGCCCTGGCCGGCCGACACCGCGCGGTGGGAGGCCTGTCCGTCCCGCAGGGTGCGCAGCTCATCGAGGACCCGGGCCCGGTCGATGTCCTCCAGACTTTCCAGCAGGGCCTGGATCCGGCCCTCCCACGCGGCCTCCTGACGAATGCGCACCCGCTCCACCTCGGCCGGCCGCGCCGCCTCCAGCTCGCCCGCGGTCTGATCGAGGCGCTCCAGCTCGGCGCGCTCGCGCTGGGGATTCCCCCGGCCGAACCAGCCGGCCACCTGCCGGCGCACCCCTGTCCATGCGTCCGTGCCCGCGGCCTGCACCACCGCGGTGCCTCCCGCCGCAGCCAGCGCGGCCATCGCCTCCGACAGCATCCTCGCCCTTCCCGCTGAGAGATGAGATCCGTCCGGACTGGAGCACGTACCCGCACCTGCACCGGCGCCTTCACCCGTCACTCCATCAGATACGCAACGCCGTTGTCCCCGGTTCCGTCAAGAGAGCGGCCGAGCCGCCGGGGCCGGACACCGTGCCCGGGGTGAGATCCGGCCACGCGCCCCCCGCCTGCTCCTCCGCCCGCTCCGCCGCCGACGACCACTCCCGCCCCGCCTACGCCGACCTCCCGACCCCGGTGTCATCGAGCTCCGGCAGCCGCGCGCCTAGGCCCCGCCCGGGACCAGTGTGCGGGCGCAGTCGCGCAGCCAGGCGTGCGCGGGGTCGGCGTCGTGGCGCGGATGCCAGGCCATGCCGAAGGACAGGAGGGGGAGTTCGAGGGGGATCTCGAAGACCTCCAGTCCCAACGCGGTGGCGAGCGGCGCGGCCTGACCGGTGATCAGGCCCACGAGGTCGGTCTCGCGGAGCACGAAGAGGGAGGTCGGGAAGGTCCCGACGCTGCCCACCACCGTCCGGGTGAGGCCCAGTTCGGCGAGGGCGGAGTCCACCGGGCCCTCCTGCCGGCCGCGCCGGGAGGCGATCAGGTGGTGGGCGGCGGCGAACCGGCGCGCGGTGAGCCGCCCCCGGAGCAGAGGATGCCCGGCGCGCGCGACGGCCAGCATGCGCTCGTCGACGAGGTGCTCGGTCCGCACCTCCGGTGACCGTGTGTCGATCATGCCGAGTTCCAGGTCGGCGACGCCCTCGCGCAGCGCGGGCACGTCGATGTGGCTCTCCGCCAGGAAGCGCAGCCGCACCCCGGGCGCCGCCTGCGCGACCCGGGCGAAGAGGGCCGCGCCGAAGACGGCGGTGAAGGATTCGTTGGCGAGCACCGTGAAGGTCCGGTTCAGGGTGGCCAGATCCACCCGGCCGCCGGCCAGGAAGATCCCCCGCGCCCGCTCCACGACGGCCCGGACCTCGCCCTGGACCGACAGCGCGTGCGGGGTGGGGACCATGGTGCGGCCGGCGCGGACCAGGACGGGATCGCCGAGCGCCTTGCGGATCCGGCCGAGGGTACGGCTCATCGCGGGCTCGGACAGGTGCAGCCGGGCGGCGGCCCGGGACACGCTCGACTCCTCCAGGAGGACGTCCAGGGCGACGAGGAGGTTCAGGTCGAGCCGGGAGGCGTTGGATTGCGTCACACGCATGGATCCCTTGCATAACTTGCACTGGAAAGCAGGTCGTAGCGACTCTACGGTGAGGGACGGGACACGGGAGCACCGCCGGATGACGGTCGCCCCGGCACCACCCGCCGACGCGCCCACCGCCAGGGGCGGGGCGGGCCAGGGCCACGACCATCGCCCCACCCGGCCGGCGCCCGGTCCCGGACCCGGGCCGTCACGGTCACCGTCGTCGTCGTCAAGGCCGCCGTCGCCGTCCCGCACCCCACTCCCCTCCACAGACACACCCACACCCACACGCACGCCACCGACTCCGAGGAGGAGCCGTGCTCCGCCATGCGCTCACGCGGGAACCAGCCGCAGCCCCCGCCACCCCCGCGCTCACCCGCGCCGCCCTGCTGGTCCTGTGCGCCTGCGTCCTGGTCGCCCAGGCCATGGTCGCCGCCGTCAACCTGCTGATCCCGCAGCTGGCGGCCTCCGCCCTGCACCCCACCCCCGAGCAGTTGCTGTGGACCGTCGACGCGTACGTCATCGTCTTCGCCGCGCTGCTGATCCCGGCCGGCGCCCTCGGCGACCGGTACGGCCGCAAGGGCGCCCTGCTGGCCGGGCTCGGCCTGTTCGCGGCGGGCGGGGCGCTCAGCGCGCTCGCCGCCGGCCCCGCCGTCCTGATCGCCGGACGCGGACTGTGCGGGGCCGGAGCGGCCCTGATCATGCCCGCCACCATGTCGGTCCTGGTCCACCTGTCCCCGCCCGAGCAGCGCGGCCAGGCGCTGGCCACCTGGACGCTGTCCGCCGGCCTCGGGGGCCTCGCGGGCAACGTCGGCGGCGGCCTCGCCGGGCAGTTCCTCACCTGGCGGGCCCTGTTCTGGGCCGTCGTCCCGCTCGGAGCGCTGCTCGCGCTGGCCGTGGCCCGCACGGTGCCCCGTACGCCCGCGCGCGCCGACGCCTCCGTCGACCCCGCCGGCGCGGCCCTGCTCGCGGGAGCCCTCCTCGCGGTCGTCTACGCGATCATCGAGGGGCCCTCGTACGGCTGGGGCTCGGCGCGGGTGCTGGCGGCCTTCGGCGCGGGCCTGGCGCTGCTGGCCGCCTTCACCGGCTACGCGCT
Source organism: Streptomyces sp. NPDC054961 (assembly GCF_053609145.1). Classification (NCBI taxonomy): domain Bacteria; kingdom Bacillati; phylum Actinomycetota; class Actinomycetes; order Kitasatosporales; family Streptomycetaceae; genus Streptomyces; species Streptomyces sp. NPDC054961. The sequence goes on from NZ_JBSGWY010000004.1 coordinate 270,341, forward strand.
GCGTGCCGCCCGCCCGCTGCTGGACCCCCGGATCTTCGCCTCGGGCCGGCTGCGCGCCGGCGCGCTCGGCATCGGCGCCGCCTTCTTCGGGCTGTTCGCGCTGTTCTTCGTCAACGCCCAGTACCTCCAGTACGCGAAGGGCTTCTCCCCGGCCCAGACGGGCTTCGCGATCGTCCCGCTGACCGTGGGCATGGCCCTGGTGCCCCGGTACGGCGCACGGCTCCAGGAGCGGACCGGACCCCGGCTGCCCGTCGGGGCCGGGCTCGGCCTGATCGGCGGCGGGCTGCTGCTGGTCTCCACCGCCGACGCGGGCACCCCGTACGCCCTCTACGCCCTGTACCTGCTGATCCTGTCGGCGGGCACCGGGCTCTGCGCACCCGCGCTGACCCTGACGGTGGTCGCGGAGCTGCCCGCGCACCAGGCGGGGCTGGGGTCGGGGCTGAACACGGCGGCCCGGGAGATCGGAGCGGCCCTCGGTGTCGCGGTGGTCGGCACGGTCCTGGCCTCCCGGTTCCACGGGGTGCCGCAGGATCCCGCGCAGGTCGCGGCTTTCACGGACGCCATGGGGGTGGCGCTGCGCACGGTGGCCGCGGCGCTGCTGGTGGCGGCGGCCGCGGTGGTGGTGGGCTACCGGGACCGCGCCCGCGCCGCGACGGGCTCTCCCGAGGCCTGAGCCGCGCGGGCGGCAGGGCGCGGCGCGCGAGGGCAGGGGCCGGGCGGTGGCAGGGCCGCGCGGTGTGCGCGGGCACCACGCCGGAGGCATCCTGGAGGGGTGACGGCGAGACCGGACATCGGCGGCTCCGTCACGGACGTCACGGCCCGGGTGCTCGCACGGGCCGCTCTCGATGCCGTGCGGGCCGCCGGCGGGTACGCGGGCGGGGTCTACCTGCGCTCCGAGACCGAGGGACTGCTGCGGATGGCGTCCCTCACCGGGATCCCGGGACGGCTGTTCCGCCCCTGGTGGCGGATGCACGTGAACCGCCCGTACCCGGTCGCCGAGGCGTACCGCTCCGGAAAGCCGGTGCACCTGCCCGACGCGGAGTCCGCGGTGCGGCGCTACCCGCAGCTGATGGCCGGGCTGCCGTTCTCCTTCGGCTCGCTGTACGAACCCGTGTACCGCGGGTCGGAGCGCTACGGCGTCCTCGTGGTCCTGCGCCCGGCGACCCCCGGCGTCCCGGTCGCGACCGCCGACCGGGAACGGCTGCGCGCCGTCGCGGACCGGCTGGCCGGGCAACTGGCGGCGCTGGCCGCGGGCGGAGCCTCGGTGACCTGGGACGGGGATCCGGTGTGCGTACCCGGTCCCGATCCGGCGGGCGGGGTCTCCAGCGCCGTGGAGCGGCTGGACCTGGCCGTCCTGTCCGTGGACCGGCAGGGCCTGATCCGCTTCGTCAACTCCGCCGCCCGCGAGGCCGCCGGGACCCTGCTCGGGGCCGAAGGAGCCGAAGGAGCCGAAAAAGCCCAAGGTTCCGAAGGGGCCGAACTCAGCGGGCGGCTGCTGTGGGAGGCCCTGCCGTGGCTCGGTCACCCGGCGTACGAGGACCACTTCCGGGCCGTGCTCCTGGCACCCGAGCCGGTGCACTTCCGGGCCCGGCTCGGCCCGCGGCAGCCCGGCCAGTGGCTGTCGGTGGGCCTGCACCCCGGCGTCGACGGCTTCACCGTCACCTTCACGGCGACCGAGAGGCCCGCGTACCCACCCGAGTCGGTGCCGGGTCCCGGCGCGGGACCCGGCCCGTCCGACGCCGCTTCGCCCCCTCTGGGTTCGCCCGCCGACCGGGCCTCGGCCCTGTACCGGTCGGTGGCCCTCGCCATCGCGCTGACCGAGGCGGTCACGGCCCGCCAGGTGTCGGCCGTGGTCACCGAGGAGCTGCTCCCGGCCTTCGGCGGACGCCAGCTGGCGATCTACCTGCTGGGCGAGGGGCATCTGCACCTCGCCTGGGAGACCGGCTTCCCGAAGGGGTTCCTGGACGGATTCGACGGGGTCGCCCTGGACGTCCGGCTGCCGGGCGTGGAGACCCTCACCTCGGGCCGTCCGCTGTTCTTCGAGTCGATGGAGCACCTGGCCGCCGCCTACCCCGGGATCCCGCTGGACACCCACCACGGGGCCCGCGCCTTCCTCCCGCTGATCGCCTCCGGCAGGCCGGTCGGCTCGTGCATCCTCGGCTTCGACACCCCGCGCGGGTTCAGCCCGGAGGAGCGCACGGTCCTCACGGCGCTGGCCGGGCTGATCGCCCAGGCCCTGGAACGGGCGCGGCGCTACGACAACGAGGCGGAGCTCGCCCGCGGCCTGCAGACGGCGCTGCTGCCGCACCGGCTGCCGGAGGCCGAACACGTGGTGACGGTGGCCCGGTACCTGCCCGGCACCGCCGGGATGGACGTCGGCGGCGACTGGTACGACGTGATCGACGCGGGCGGCGGGCGCCTCGCGCTGGTCATCGGCGACGTACAGGGCCACGGGGTGGCGGCCGCGGCCACCATGGGCCAGCTGCGCAGCGCGGTACGGGCCTTCACGCTCGGCGGCAGCACCTCCCCCGAGCAGGTGATGCGCGGTACGAACCGGCTGCTCATCGATCTCGACCCGGGACAGTTCGCCAGCTGCTGCTACGTGCTGCTCGAACCGGCGACGGGCCGCGCCCTCGCTGTCCGGGCCGGCCATCCCCAGCCGCTGCTGCGGCATCCGGGCGGCCGGACCGAGGTGCTGGACCTTCCGGGCGGGGTGGTGCTCGGCATCGACGCCGAAGCCGGATATCCGGTCACCGGGTTCACGATCGAGCCGGGAGCGGTGCTCGCCCTGTACACGGACGGGCTGGTGGAGATCCCGGGCACGGACATCGACGTGGGAGTGGAGCGGCTGCGGGCCGCGCTGGCGCTGGCCGAGGACGCCCAGCTCACGGAGACGGCGGACCGGCTGATCGGCGAGGCGGGGAACTCCGCCAACCGGCCGGACGACATCGCGCTGCTGCTGGCCGCCCGCACGACGGCCCCGTAGGGCACGGGCCGGTATCCGTAGGGCGGCAGGTCGGCAAAGCGGAGGAAAATTTACCCGCGGTCACCTGCGGTTCTCGCACGTGGTGATTGCGCAGCGTTGACGCGGTCTTGACGCCGCGGACCGCGGCCGGGACGGCCACAGACGAGGGAATCCGCAGGTTTGCAGCTCTTGACCTGCGGATCTCGTGGAGCTTGCATGTCGGCTCGGGAGCACCGAACCACTCGTGCCCACCACCGCCCCGGAGGCGATACCGCTCCCGCGCTCACTCCCCGCATCTGCCGATCGGAACACCGCACGATGACTGACACGATCAGCGCTCCTCAGGCCCTCTCCCCCGCCACCGGGCCCGTCCCGCAGAAGCTCAAGCGTTCCATCGGTGTCGTCGGCGGGACGCTGCTCACGCTGTCGTGCGTGACGCCCGCCTCGACCCTCTTCGTCGTCGTGCCCGACCTCTTCTCCAGCCTCGGCACCTGGGCCGCGCTCACCATCGCCATCGGCTCCCTGCTCTGCATCGGCGTCGCGTTCTGCTACTCGGAGCTGGGCACCCTCATCCCCAGCGCCGGCGGCGAGTACGCGATGGTCTCCACCCTGTCCGGCCGGCTGGCGGGCTGGCTGGTGTTCGTGCTCTCCCTCCTGGTCGTGATGATCGTGCCGCCCGTGATCGCGATGGGCACGGCCGACTACCTCGCCCCGGTGATCGACATACCCGCTCCGGCCGCGGGCGCCGGCGTGATGCTGCTCGCCACCCTCGCCGGTCTCCTCGATCTGCGGGCCAACGCCTGGATCACGGGCATCTTCCTCGTCCTGGAGGTCGTGGCGGCCGCGCTCGTCGCCGTACTCGGCTTCGCCCACAGCGAGCGGGGCGCCGACGCCCTCGTACACGGCTCGGTGGCCTCGGAGGGCGGCGGTACCTCGACCGTCACCGCGATGATGGTCGTCTCCGGTCTCGCCATCGCCCTGTTCATCACCCAGGGGTTCTCGACGGCCGTCTACCTGTCCGAGGAGCTGGAGAACCCCCGCCGCAACGTCCCGCGGACGGTCCTGTCCACCCTCGCCATCTCCACCGCCGTCATCCTGGTCCCGGTCATCGCCATCACGATGGGCGCCCCCGACCTGGACGCGCTGGCCTCCGGCGACCTCGGCGCGATGGTGACCGCCTGGTCCAACTCGGCCGTCGGCACCTTCGTCAGCCTCTGCGTGGCCCTCGCCATCGTCAACGCCGGCATCGTCATGGTCATCCAGAACTCCCGGGTGCTGTTCGCCTCCGCCCGCGACAAGGCCTGGCCCGCCCCGGTCAACGCGGCGCTCTCCCGGCTCGGCCGCTTCGGTTCCCCGTGGGTGGCCACCCTGCTGGTCGGCGTTCCGGGCGCGGCGATGTGCTTCGTCAACCTCGACACCCTGTACGGGGTCACGGGCGTCTCCGTGACCGGCATGTACCTGCTGGTCGCGGTGGCCGCGCTGTTCAGCCGGCGCGGGGCGCACCGGAACACGGCGGCCTGGCGGATGCCGCTGTGGCCGGCCGTCCCGGTCCTGCTGATCCTGGTGTTCGCGTACATCCTGACCCAGCAGGAGACCCAGTACCTGCTGTGGACCGGCGGGATCACCGCCTTCGCCACCCTCTACTGGGCGCTGTACCTGCGTCCGCGCAAGGACAGCCGCTGGCTCGTCAGCATCCCGGTGGACGAGGAGGACGCGGCGGAGCTGCCGGCGGCCGCCGCCCTGTAGGACCTGTCCGGGGGCGCCCCGCCCGTCCGGGGGGGGCGCCCCCGGAGGGGTCAGTCCCCCATCCGGATCACCACCTTGCCGAACGGCGCGTCCGAGGCGTACCCGTGATAGGCCGCGCGCGCCTCTTCGAAGGGGTGCACCCGGCCGATCACCGGGTGCAGCCCGTGCTCGGTGATCGCTCTGTTCATCGACTCGAACTGCGTGCGGCTGCCGACGAACACGCGCCGGATCGTCGCGAGGCTCGACGCGTACGCGGCGTGCGAGATCTCGATCCCCTGCTTCGAGGCGCTGGCGGTGATCAGCAGGGAGATCTGCCCGTAGAGCGAACTGGCGCGCACCGACTGGTCGATGGTGTCGGGTCCGCCCGTCTCCACCACCAGATCGGCGCCGGCGCCCCCGGTCAGCTCCCGGACCTCGTGGCTCCATTCGGGGTTCCGCACGTAGTTGACGACGGCATCGGCCCCCAGCGCCTTCAGCCGGTCCGCCTTCTCCTCGCTCGAGGTCGTCGAGACCACCCGGCAGCCCAGCAGTTTCGCGAACTGCACCGCGAAGAGCGCGACCGGGCCGGTGCCCAGCGTCAGTACGCTCCGGCCCGGCAGCGGCGGCCCGCCCTCCCCGCCGGTCAGCGCGTTCCAGGCGGTGACGGCCGCGCACGGCAGGGTCGCCGCCTCCTCCCAGGTCAGGTGGTCCGGGACGCGCACCGCCCACTCCTCGTCCAGTACGGCGTACTCCGCGAGCATCCCGTCCAGCGTGCAGCCCGGCTGGTCGACTTGGGCGGCGGTGATGCGGCCGTCGCGCCAGCGCGGGAAGTAGGTGCAGGACACCCGGTCGCCGACCGCGAACCGGGTCACCGACTCGCCCACGGCCACCACCTCGCCCGCGCCGTCGCTGAGCGGGACCACCCCGGGTACGCCGGGCAGCGGGTAGCGCTCGTGCAGGATCAGCAGATCGCGCTTGTTCAGGGAGGCGGCCCTGACGCGCACCACGATCCCGGTGGGCCCGGCGGGCGCCGGGCACGGCCCGCCGTCGTCCCGCAGGACGATGCCCTCGATCGTGCCGAACGTCTCCAGGTGGTACGCGCGCATCTTCGCCTCCGGCCGGTCGCCTCACATCCGATGTCCCGCATGCTCCGCCGCCGGGACACGGGCGGCAATTCCCTCCGGGGAATCGGGGGCTCCGCCACCGGGGCGGCTAGAAAGGGCGGATGGCCAACACCGCTAGCCCCTCCGGCGCCGCGACCGTGACCGTGACCGGCGAGCCGCCCCCGTTCGCCCGCGAGATGCGGCGGCGCCGCTCGCTGCGCCGGATGAGCCAGTTGGAGCTGGCCACCCTCGCCGGGACCACGCAGCGCCACCTCAGCTTCATCGAGAGCGGTCGCTCGACGCCGGGCCGGGCGATGGTGGTGCGGCTGGCCGAATCGCTCGGACTGACCCTGCGGGAACGCAACTCCCTTCTGCTCAGCGCCGGTTACGCCCCCGTGTACGCGGAGTCGGCGCGGGACGCCGAGAGCATCGAGTCGGCCATGGAGGCCTTGCGGTCCATCCTGGCCGGGCACCTTCCCTATCCGGCGGTGGTGGCCGGACCGCGGGGCGAACTGATCCTGTCGAACGCGGCGTTCGAGGTCCTCACGGAGGGCGCGGCGGCGCACCTGCTCGAGCCGCCCGTGAACGTGCTGCGGCTCGCCCTGCACCCGGAGGGCATGGGGCCGCGCGTGGTGAACCTGGCCGCCTGGGGCCGGCACGTCACGGAGAGCCTACGGGCCCGCGCCGCGGCCCATCCCGATCCCGAACTCGACGCACTGTTCGTGGAGTTGACCGGCTATCTGCCGTCCGCCGCCCCGGCGGGGGCTCCGGGCGAGCACCTCGGCTTCGCCGTCCCACTGCGGCTGCGCACCTCCGGCGGGGAGCTCCGGCTCCTGACCACGCTGACCTCCTTCGCGACCGCCGTCGACGTGACCCTGGCCGAACTGCACCTGGAGGCCTTCCTGCCGGCCGACGCGGCGACCGGCGATCTGCTGCGACGGCGCGAGGAGCTCCGCGAGCGCGGCCCGGACCGCTGAGCCCGGCGCCGCGGGGCCTCGCCGGACCGCTGCCGGCCGGCGGACCCCGGCTGCCGGTCGGCCGGCGGCCCCCGGCGTACCCCGGCTACCCCCGGCCCACCGCCAGCCCGCCCGGCAGTCCGGCGCCGCTGAGGGTGAGCGCGGTGTTCACCAGGCCGACATGGCTGAACGCCTGCGGGAAGTTGCCGAGTTGGCGCCCGGCGATCGGGTCGTACTCCTCGGCGAGCAGCCCCACGTCGTTGCGTACGGCCAGCAGCCGCTCGAAGAGCTCCCGCGCCTCCTTCTCCCGGCCGGTCAGGTACAGCGCGTCGGCCAGCCAGAACGAGCAGGCGAGGAAGGCGCCTTCGTCTCCGGGCAGCCCGTCCACCGAGGGGCCCTCGGTGCTGTAGCGGCGGACGAAACCGCCGCCCCCCAGCTCCGCGCGCACCGCGTCGACGGTGCCGATCACCCGGGGGTCGTCGGGCGGCAGGAAGCCGACGCGGGGGATGAGGAGGGTGGCCGCGTCGAGCTCGCGGGAGCCGTAGTACTGGGTGAACGTGCCCCGCTCGGGGTCGTAGCCGTTCTCGCAGACGTCGTTGTGCACCTCGTCCCTTATGGCCCGCCAGCGCTCGACGTTGCCGGGCGCGGAGGGATTGCGCTCCAGGGTGCGCACGGCCCGGTCGGCTGCGACCCAGGCCATCACCTTGGAGTGCGTGAAGTGGCGGCGCGGGCCGCGCACTTCCCACAAGCCCTCGTCGGGCCGGTGCCAGTTCTGCTCCAGGAAGTCGAGGAGCGCGAGCTGGATCTTCCACGCGTGCCACTCGGCGGGGAGGCCGGCGGAGCGGGCCAGGTACAGGGAGTCGAGGACCTCCCCGTACACGTCGAGCTGGAGCTGGTCGACGGCCGCGTTGCCGACCCGGACCGGCGCGGAGGACGCGTACCCCTTCAGCCACGGCAGTTCGACCTCCGGGATGCGCCGTTCGCCCCCGATCCCGTACATGATCTGCAGGTCGGCCGGGTCGCCCGCGACGGCCCGCAGCAGCCACCGCCGCCACGCGCGGGCCTCGTCGAGGTATCCGGTGGCCAGCAGCGAGCCGAGGGTGAGGGTGGAGTCGCGGAGCCAGCAGTAGCGGTAGTCCCAGTTGCGGACGCTGCCGAGCTCCTCGGGCAGGGAGGTGGTCGCGGCGGCGGCGATCCCGCCGGTCGGGGCGTAGGTCAGGGCCTTGAGGGTGATCAGGGAACGGATCACGGCCTCCTGGTAGGGGCCGTCGTACGTGCACTGGGCGGTCCACTCCCGCCAGTCGGCGAGGCCGTGCTCCAGGGCCTCGTACGGGTCCACGGGCTCGGGGCGCGGCTCGTGCGAGGGGTGCCAGGTGAGCACGAAGGCGACGCGCTCGCCGGCGGCGACGGTGAACTCGGAGCGCGTGCTCTTGTCCTCGCCCCAGGTCGGCACGGACGGTTCGCTGCGCAGCCAGGCGGAGTCGGGTCCGGCGACGGCCACGCGGTCACCCTCGCGGTCGTCCTCGCAGCGGCGCACCCACGGGACGACGTGTCCGTAGTCGAAGCGCAGGCGCAGGACGCTCGTCACGACGGATTCACCGGTGAGGCCTTCGACGATCCGCATCACGTCGGGGGCGGTGTCGCGCTGCGGCATGAAGTCGATGACCTTGAACGAGCCGCCGTCCTCGGTCTCCCAGAAGGATTCCAGGACGAGCGTCCCGTCGACGTAGGCGCGGCGGGTGCAGTGCGCGGATTCGTCGGCGCCGGCCGGGGCGATGCGCCAGTGGCCGTTCTCCTGGTCGCCGAGGAGGGCGGCGAAGCAGGCGGCGGAGTCGAAGCGTGGCAGACACAGCCAGTCGATGGACCCGTCGCGGCCGACCAGTCCACTGGTCATCAGGTCGCCGATGAGTGCGTAATCTTCGATCGGTTGCGTCATTCATCGCCCCTTCCCCCCTGCGCCCGGATCCAATCGAGCCGTACGGGTCGCGAGGGGCGTGCGCCCTGGTACTGCGGTACCAACAGACGTCGACGTCGGCGGCTTCACCAGGAAGCAGTAGCCGACCGAGCACCGCTACCAGCAGCCCTGCCCTGGTCTCACCGGGAAACGGACCTTCACGAACCGCCCCATGAAGTGGTTGTTGCGCGCCGGCGGCGGTAGTAGGAGATGGCGACCGCTGCCACCAACGGGCCCCAGGCCAGCAGCGGTGCGTAGCAGACAGCCAGCAACCAGTCCTTGGCCGGCGAACCCATGGAGGGGTTGGAGCCGAAGAGGGCAACGAGTCCGCCGTAGGTCGTGATTGCGATCAAGGCTGCCGCACCGAGCAGCGCCGGTATGACAGCTGCCAATGGGGCGATCGGCCGTCCGCCCAGCAGCGGGATCCAGCGGGGCACGGTCTCGCCCCACGGCTGGATGAGACCGAGCGTCAGCAGCGCGATGCCTTCGGAGACGAGGGTCAGCGAGGTGATGTACGCCGGTTCCCACCAGAGGAGGGGGCCGTTGCTGTCCACCGGAAGCCCCACGACCAGAGCGATCCGCCAGAGCCCGGAGGGCAGTGTGATGATGGGCACAAGATGGGCCGAAATCCGCGCCCGTCGGGACACATTTGGCAACGTTCTGGTAAGCACTCGTCTCCGCTCCCGGATTTCGGGGCCCTGCTTCAGCATGCGATGCCCTTCGGCTTCCTTGGAATTGTGCTGCCGTCCAGGGACAAAGACGCCAGCGAGCCTGCACTGCCACTAGTGGTCGGATAAGTCTCCTACGCGGACACGAATTCATACTGTCTGAAGCCTCGTGGCGCGGCATCATCAATGAGAACTATGCAGGTCCACCTCTGGGGTGACGTTCCATGGTTCAAGTCGCCCCCGTTTCAGGGCAGTCGGCAGCACCGCCAGGGAAGGCAGGTGGCTGCAGGGCGCTTTCCGGAGTTCCGGTGAACGAGGGCAGAAAGAGGGTTCATGAAATCCGAGTCCGAGAAATACGGTGGCGACCGGCTTCCGTCTGGCTCTAGGCCTCAACGAGAAGAGCCATCCCGCACATAGCTACCAAATTCCTTCGAAGGCGAGAGTGCCAGCTACTCCATCCTGGTAAACAGCGAGAATCGGCATTCCCTTGGGCCCGGGTGAGGCTGCTGGTCGCGGTGCCCGGCCGGACCAGAAGATGACAGGGCAGCTACCTGCGTCACGCGACGGACGTTCGCGGGGCACCGATAGCTCGTGGTGCCGACTCACCGGAGCTGCGTGCGACCGACCCCCGCCCACAACGCACCCAGGGGCCCGGGTGCAGCTTTCTTGTCCGCCGCACCGCGAACCGAGCACGGCACGCCAGGGTCCCCGCCGTGGCGTGCCCCGCCATCCCCGCATGCACGAAGTTCTCCTCGGCGCCCCGCCCGAGTTCCCTCGGCAGCCTCGGCTTCGCCATGGTCTGTGCTTGCGTCGCCTGCTGCGTGAGCGGAGCGAAGAAGCCGGGCCGGCCGCTTGCCGGGCAAGCACCGGGCCCCATCGACATCGGAGGGCGGCCCCGACCTGGCGGGTCAGGGCCGCTCCTCGACATGCTCGGTGTCTACACGCAGGTCACGTCCGCCTCAGCGCCGGCCTCCGCGGCCGTGACGCTGCCAACGGTTCCTCGGGCTGCTTCCACGGATCGGGGACGTCGCGGCCGTCCAGGTACAGCCGCAGCTTCGCCTGCTCGCGCCGTTGCCGACCGACGGTTTGCCCAGCGGTCGGCGTCCGGCCTCCCGCGGCCGGTCGGTTCTTCGCCGTGGTGCGCCGTCAGGCTCCGAGCTGCGCGGCGGTGCGGGTGAGTCGCTTCTCGATGTCTTCCAGGGCGCGCAGGACGGCGGCCTGTTCGTCGTCGGTGGTGTCGCCGACGGTGGCGTCTTCGAGCTGGCGCCACAGCTGTTCGACTTCCTTGCGCAGCGCGTGACTGGCGGTGGTGGCCTCGATGACGGAGGCGCGTTTGTCGTCGGGGCAGGGTGAGCGGCGGACGAAGCCGGCGTGTTCGAGGCGTCGGATGGTGCGGGTCATGGTGGCGGCGTCGGAGTCGAGCAGGCGGACGAGGTCGACCTGTCGCTGTGGTCCGAGTCCCCACAGCTGCATCATCACCAGCTCCTGGCCGGGGTGCAGGCCCACGCGGCGCAGGAGGTGTCCGGCGATCATGCGGTGCGTGCGGGCCACCCGGAAGATCGCGTGACTGACGGGTCCTCCGGTGGCTGCTGCGGGCAGGGGGACGGTCGCGTCGGCCGGGGCCGGGGAGCGGCCCTCGCTGCTGGCTGCGGATTCCGCCATGGTCTCTGACACTCCTGGCTCATGGTGAATGTTGCTCGAACAGGATACCTCTGCCAGTTCAGGCCCGCCCGATTCACCCTCTCGCTTCCTTGCGCAATCCGGCTCGACGCTGACCGTTAGCTCGACCGCTGTGACGGGGGTCACGTCGTTTGCGGAATGCCGCTGCGGCATTTTACTGTTCGAACAGGTAAATCGCCGGGTCGCACCAGTGGCCCCCGCGAACAGAGGCCGTCGCGGCCACTACCCCCCCCCTCTCCCGCGTGAAGGGCTTTGATCATGACCACCGCTTTCGATCCGATCGTCCTGGGCGGCAAGCGCCTGGCCAGCCGCGTCGTGATGGCGCCGATGACCCGCAGCCGCGCCTACGGGCCGGGCGCCGAGCCCACCGAGCTGATGGCGACGTACTACGCGCAGCGTGCTAGCGCCGGCCTGATCGTCACCGAGGGCATCCAGCCCTCGGTGGCCGGCCAGGGCTACCCGAACACCCCCGGGCTGCACACGTCCGGGCAGGTGGCGGCGTGGCGGCAGGTGACCGACGCGGTGCACCGCGAGGGCGGGGTGATCTTCGCGCAGCTGATGCACACCGGCCGGATCGGCCACCCGAGCCTGCTGCCCGAGGGCCTGGTGCCGGTGGGCCCCTCGGCGGTGGCCGCCAAGGGCCAGGTGTTCACCCCCGAGGGGCCGAAGGAGTTCGTGACGCCGAAGGAGTTGAGCGAGGCGGAGATCCGGCAGACGATCGCCGACTTCGCCGACGCGGCCCGCAACGCGATTGAGGCCGGGTTCGACGGGGTGGAGCTCCACGGAGCCAATGGCTACCTGATCCACCAGTTCCTGGCGCCGAACACCAACCGGCGCACCGACGCCTGGGGCGGCGGGGCCGAGGGGCGGATCCGCTTCGCCGTCGAGGTCGCCACGGCCGTGGCCGGGGCGATCGGCGGCGACCGGGTGGGCCTGCGGATCTCGCCCGGCAACCCGTACAACGACATGGCCGAGGACAGCCCGGCCGAGACGTACGAGGCGCTGATCGGGACGATCGCCGGCCTGGACCTGGCCTACCTGCACCTGATGGAGGGCCCGGACCGCGAGCTGACCGCGCGTCTGCGCAAGGCCTGGCCCGGCACATTCGTTCTCAACCCGTTCACCTACCCCGAGGCCACCGGACCCGAGGCGCTGCGCTCGATCGAGGACGGCACGGCGGACATGGTCGCCTACGGTGCGCTGTTCCTGGCCAACCCCGACCTTCCGGCCCGCCTGGCGGCCGGCGGCCCGTTCAACAGCCCGGACCAGTCGACCTTCTACGGCGGCGACCATCGCGGCTACACCGACTACCCCGCTCTCACCAGCTGACGAGGCAGCCTCCGTGGCCCGGGCCTCCGGCCTGCCGCGGGGGCGTCCCGCCGCTTTGACCCCACTCTTGTGACGCGGATCACTTCGCATCCGTGTCCTTTCCCTGGAGCATCCGATGTCCAAAGCGATCACTTTCTCCGAGTACGGCGCGCCCGAGGTGCTGCGACTGTCGGAGGTCACCCCGCCTACGCCGGGCCCGGGCCAGGTCCGGATCAAGGTCAGGGCCGCCTCCGTGAACCCGATCGACATGAAGATCCGGTCCGGCCTGATGGCCCGCATGGCCCCGGCCGACTTCCCCGTGGTCCCCGGCCTGGACGCGGCCGGTGTCGTCGACGCCGTCGGTGAGGGAGCCGGCGCGACGGTGGGGGACGAGGTCCTCGGCTCCACCGCCGGCGGCAGCTACGCCGAGTACGCCTTGCTGGAGGGGCCGGTGGCCAAGCCCGAACCCCTGTCGTGGGAGGTCGCCGCCTCACTGGTCACGGTCGGCCGGACCGCGGCCCGTGTCCTTGCCCAGTTGGGCGTGCAGGCGGGTCAGACCCTGCTGATCCACGGCGCCGCCGGCAGCGTGGGCGTCATCACGGTGCAGCTGGCCGCCGCCCGCGGGATCACCGTCATCGGCACCGCCGCCGAGCGCGACCTGGAGCGCGTCACCACCCTCGGAGCCACCGCGGTCCGCTACGGGGACGGCTGGACGGAGCGGGTGAAGGCCGCCGCCCCGGGCGGCGTGGACTTCGTGTTCGACGCCTCCGGCGCCGGTGTGCTCGACGGCTCCGTCGCCCTGACCGGCGACGCGGGCAAGGTCATCACCATCGCCGACATGACGGCCGCGCAGCACGGCGTGCGCTTCAGCGCCGGTACGTCCGAGCACATCGGGGAGTCCCTGCCCGAGCTGGTGCAGCTGGCCGCCGCCGGGAAGCTCACCGTGCCCGTCTGGCGCACCTACCCCCTGGCGGAGGCGGCCCAGGCGCAAGCCGACCTGGAAGCCCACCGCAACCAGGGCAAGGTCGTCCTGGTGCCCTGACCCCTCTGCCGCCGCCTCGCGTCGCCGGAACGGGCGAGGTGGCCCCGGGGCCGCAGCCGGGCATCCCCCCGGCCGGCTGCGGCCCCACGCCCAGCTCCCACCCGGCCCCGCCACCTACACCCCGACGGTCGGGCCCTGCTGCCCGCCCTGGAGCAGATCCGCTCCTGGTCCAAGCGCCGCAGCACCTGACCCAGCCACTTTGCCTGACATCGGTCGCGCCCGGCCCGGACCACGGAACTCATCCGCGGTCCGGGCCGGTCATCTTCAATAGACCACAGTCTGTTGTCCGGCCCCGCAGGGGTGCGGGTGACCTCGGTGCAGGGTTACTTGGGCCCCTGCCGTGCGGGCATGGTGGTCGGCCGGCCCCGGGAAGCGAAAGCATCACGGAGATCCACCAGGGGCACTCTGGCCCAGGCCCTAGGCCTGAGGCAGGGTCGTCGGCCTCCCGGAGGAGTCGCACAGGCCAAGGCCGCGGAGAAGGCAGCGAAAGCAGCTGCGACAGCAACCCTCCAAGCGGTCCGGGAACAGGCTGACCACGCCGCAGCAGAGGCCCACGCCGCTGCTCTGCGTGAGCAGCGCATCAGCGCAGCGACGAACCTGATCCGCGCCGACAGGGTGCTCGGGCGAGTCCCGCACGACCTTCACCAGCCTCGCGAACCGGACCATCCGCAAGCCCGTGATCGTCTCCACCCACACCGGCTCAGCCCTCAACACCCCACCCATACAGGCGAAATACCCGAACCCGAGCCCTCTGCAGCAACCTTTAGTTCCGTACGAGGAGCAGTGCCCCCGCGATGACCGCGCCGAGGGCGACCGCGAGGGCGCCGTGGGCGAGGCGGTGGCCGCGCAGGACGGGCAGGAAGCGGTCGGCGGCGTAGCGGCCGGGGCCGGTGAGGGCGAGGGCCGCGGCGCCGACGGTGAGCAGGATCTCGTACTCGACGCCCTGGGGGGCGAAGAACGAGCCGGCGCCGTGGACGGCGATGGCGTTGATCATCGTGCCGACGACGGCCGCGCCGGCGAGCGGGGTGAGCAGTCCGGCGACGAGGCCGAGCCCGCCGAGGGTCTCGGTCAGCCCGGCGAGCACGGCCATGGCGTCACCCGCGGGGTAGCCGCTGGCGGTGAAGAACTTCCCGGTGCCGCTGACACCGCCGCCGCCGAACCAGCCGAAGAGCTTCTGGCCGCCGTGGGCGGCCATGGTCAGGCCGAGGACCACGCGCAGGAGGAGCAGGCCCACGTCGTGGGCGGGGGTGGAGAGGGCCACGGCGTGGGCGCTCGGCGGGGCGGCGGAAACGGCGCGCGGGGTGACGGCGGGGCTGGAGCTGGTCATGGGGGGCCTTCCAGTCGTTCGGGCGGCAGAGCGGGCAGGGGGGGCGCGGGCGGAGCCGGAGGCACCGCCCGCGCATGTTGTTCAAATTGGAATTACTCCGGAACCCTAACCTCCACCTGTCGGTGATTCAAATTGGAACGACCCGTGTAGGCTGAATCCATGGCTGAGACGAGATGGCTGGACGACCGCGAGATGCGCGCGTGGGAAGGCTTCCTGGCCGCCTCCGCGCTGGTGAACCGCCGCCTCGACCAGCAGCTCAAGGACGACTCCGGACTCTCCCATCCGCAGTACGAGATCCTCGTCCGGCTCGCCAGGGCGCCGGAGGGCGAACTGCGCATGACGGAGCTCGCCAACGGGCTGATCAACTCCAAGAGCGGTCTGACCTATCAGGTCACCCAGATGGAGAAGGCGGGCCTGGTCCGCCGCCGCACCTGCCCCTCGGATGTCCGCGGGGTCTACGCCGTCCTCACCGAGACCGGCCGCGCGCGATTGGCGGAGGCCGCACCGGGGCACGTGACCACTGTGAGGGAGATACTCGTGGACGTACTCACCCGTGAACAGCTCGACGCGCTCGCCGACGGGCTCGGCGAGGTCAGCCGACGACTGCGGGAACAGGGCACCTGATGGACTCGACGACGGCCTGGCTCATCGTGGGCACGGTGGTCGCGGCCGGCCTGGCGGTCACCGCGGCCGTACTCCTCGTACGGGTCTTCTCGGCCCGGCGGCTGCTGCGCGACGCGGGGATCCCGTTGCACGACAAGGCCTTGTTCTGGGCCGCCGTGGTGTACACCGTCTCGCCGGTGGACCTGATCCCGGACCCGGTCTACCTCGACGACATCGGCATCCTGCTCCTGGCGCTCCGCTCCTTGCACGCGGCGGCCTCGGCGGCCCGCCCCCGGAAGGAACTCGACGCGACGTAGAGGGCCCGCGCCCGCACCCGCGCCCGCACCCCCGCCCGCGTCAGCGGACGCCGCGCGGGCGGAACTGGACGCTGATACGGGGGCCCACCGCGCGGGCCGTCTTGGGGATGGCGTGCTCCATCGTGCGCTGGCAGGATCCGCCCATCACCACCAGGTCGCCATGGCCCAGGGGAAGGCGCAGCAGGGTGGGGCCGCCGTCGCGGGGGCGCAGTGCCAGGTCGCGGGGGTCGCCGACCGAGAGGATCGCGACCATGGTGTCCTCGGTGGCGGAGCGGCCGGTGCGGTCGCCGTGCCAGGCCACGCTGTCGCGGCCGTCGCGGTAGAGGCAGAGGCCGGCGGTGACGAAGGGTTCGCCCAGCTCGGGCCCGTAGTGGCGGGTCAGCTCCTCGCGGGCCTGGACGAGCACGTGGTGCGGCAGCGGGTCGGACTCACCGTAGAAGGCGAGCAGGCGCGGCACGTCCACGGCCCGCTCGTACATCTGCCGCCGCTCGGCATGCCACGGCACGTCCGCGGCGAGCCGCTCGAACAGCGCGTCGGCGCCCGACAGCCAGCCGGGCAGGTGGTCCACCCAGGCCCCGGCGCCCAGCTCCGTACGCCGCAGACCCGTCGGCGGCCCGAGCCGGATCTCGTCACCCTGGTCGAAGAGGGAACCCTGGAGTGCGTGCTGCATGGGTCCAGCCTAGCGCTCCACTCGAACATACGCTCGATATCAACCTCAGGGGTGGCATCCGGCCCGGAGCCGGGGCCGCCGCACTGACGGCCACGGCCCCGGCTCCGGAGCCGGGGCGCCGGACCGGCCGGCGCCCCCGGGCCGGCTACCTCAGGTACGGGCCGGCGGCGCCCACCTTGCCGGGGGCGGCGTTGCGGCCGCCCAGGTCCAGCACGTAGACCCGTAGGTTGCCCTTGCCGGGGGCGGTGACGGACAGCGTGCCGTCGGTGACGGTCTTCACGTCCCCGGTGACCGCGTCCTTGTACGTGCCGTTGGGGATGCCCGCGTACGAGGCCCCGCCGGTGACGGCGACCAGGGCGAAGCTGTCCACGCCGGTGGCCGCGTCGGTGTAGCGGCGCTTGAAGGCCATGCCTCCCGAGATGCCCTCGGTCGAGTACTGCCCCGTCTGGAGCGCCGGGACGGCGCGACGGATCTCGTTCAGCCGCTGGAGGTGCTTGACGAGCGGCGCTTCGAGGGTGGTGGCGACGGCTCCGGAGGAGGTGGCGACCTTGGAGAAGTCGGAGGCGGTGACCGACCCCGAGATCTTGTCCCCGTAGTAGGCGCGGCCCGTGCCGGCCAGCGGGCAGGTCGGGCCGCAGTCGATCTGCTTTCCGGCCTGGAACTCGATCTCGGAGCCGTAGTAGAGGGTGGGGATGCCGCGGAAGGTCCACATCAGGGCCATGTTCTCGGCCCAGGCGTCGGTGCCGCCGGCGTAGCGCGTGGACGATTTGCCCGGACCGAAGTCGTGACTGTCGACGTAGACGACGTTGTAGGTCGCGTCGTTGTAGCTGTCGTCGGAGTCCTTGCCGTTCTGGAAGGCGTTGTCCGCGTCCCCGAAGTTCATGTGCATGCGCATGTCGATGACGTTCATACCGGAGAACATGCTGTGGTCGGGGGCGTGGTAGAGGTTGCCGCTGAGGAAGGCGTTGGCGCTCGTCGGCTGCCTGGCCGGGTCGTTGTCGCCCGCGTACTGCTGGAGGGCGGCGGTCGCGTCGTCCGCGCTGTACGTCGCGGACTCCTTCCAGGTGTAGTACTGGGCGGACTGGTTCGCCGAGCCGCGGTTCCACTTGTCGTTGACGAAGGAGCCGACCTCGCCGAAGACGTAGAAGTCCTTCGCCTTCTGCGCCCCGAACTGCTGGGCCACCCGCTGCTGGATGGCGGGCAGGAAGCGCCGGTTCCAGGTGACGCGGGGGACGTGCACGGCCGTGTCGACGCGGAAGCCGTCCACGCCCATGTCGATGTACTTGTCGTAGGCGCCGATCAGGTAGTTCTGGACGGCCGGGTTCTCGGTGTTGAAGTCGGCGAGGTCCTCGTGGATCCAGCAGGAACGGGCGTCCTCACCTTCCCAGTTGCCGATCCAGCACTGATGGAACAGCGTCTTGGGGAACATGCCCGAGGTCGGGTTCGGCCACTGGCAGTTGTAGACCGTGTAGCCCTCGGCGCTCTTGTACGGGGTGGGCGCACCCCAGTTGACGCAGGTGTTCCCGGCCGGCTCGGCGGTCGACCACAGGTCCCCGTTGTAGTACGACTTGCCGCTCTTGGGGTCGACGGTGAGGCCGTCGTACGCGAAGCCGGACTGCTTCTCGTCGTAGTACCAGGACCACTGCGCGTCGCGCACGCCGTAGACGGTGGGGGTGAACAGGCCCTTGGCGCCCCAGCGGGAGCTGTGGTTGTAGACGACGTCCTGGTAGATCTTGATGCCCTTGGCGTGGGCGGCGTTGATCAGGTCCTGGTAGGAGGCGCCGGCGGACTCCAGGCGCGGGTCGACCTTGTAGAAGTCGTAGCCGTGATAGCCGTGGTAGTCGTAGTCGGAACGGTTCAGGACGACCGGGGTGATCCAGATCGCGGAGAAGCCGAGGGCCTTGACGTAGTCCAGCTTCTCGACGAGTCCCTTGAAGTCCCCCCGGAACATCGGGTCGTCGGCGGCCGCGTTGCCGGACTTCACGTGCTGGCTGCCGCCGCGGTCGTTGGCGGTGTCGCCGTCGTTGAAGCGGGCGGTGAGCACGAAGTAGACCGGGTCCTTGCGGGGGTCGCCGCCCAGGGGCGCGGAGGCGGCCGGCGCCGGGGGCCGGGTGCCGGTGGTGGCGACGGCCGGGGCGGACGCGGCGGACAGGTTCCCGGCCGCGTCCACGGCCTTCACCGTGTAGGTGTAGACGGTGCGCTCCTCCAGGCCGGACTCGGTGAGGACGGTGGAGGTGGTGTCGGTGACGACGGCGCCCTTGGTGCCGCCGGTGCGGGTCACCTGGTAGCCGCTCACGCCCCGGTCGTCCGTGGCCGCGTCCCAGGTGACCACGGTGGACACGTCGGTGGCGGCGGCCCGGACGAGGGCGGGCACGGTGGGCGCGGTGGTGTCGGGGACGACGGCGGCGCACGGGTCGGCGGCGTTCGCCGTGACCTTGGTGTCCTTCACCGTGGACGGACCGGGACCGAGGGCGTAGTTCTTGCCGTTGTTGTTGTCCCAGGTGCCGTTGCCGTTGTTGAAGGTCGCGGCGAGGCCGGTGGCGGAACCGAGCGCGACCGTCTTCTTCACCCAGCCCGCGCAGGCCGGATCCATGCCGGCGCCCGGGACGGCGGTCCAGGATCCGCCGGTCGGAGCCCAGTGCAGGTTGACCGTCGGCCATCCGACCGTCGTGGTCGCGTAGTAGACGGTGGCGGTCGCTCCGGTGCCGGTACCCGTGCCGGGTTCGCCCGCGCACGGGTCGCTGTGGGCCACGACCCCGTCCTTGACCGTGACGACGCCGGTCCCCAGCGCGTAGTTCTTGCCTCCGTTGTTGTCCCAGGTGCCCTGCCCGTTGTTGAAGGTGGCCTGGAGGCCGGTGGCGGCGGCGAGGCTGACCGTCTTCTTCACCCAGTCGGTACAGGCGGCTTCCATCCCGGTCCCGGGGACGGTCGTCCAGCTGCCGCCGTCGGGGGCCCAATGCATGGCGTACGCGGCCCAGTTGCGGGTCTTGGTGTAGTAGAAGACCGTCGCCGTGCCGTCGGCAGCCGCCGTCGTGGCGGCCGTCGCCCCGGCGGCCGGGGCGACCTTGGCGACGGAGGCCCCGGGGACGGGGGCGCCGGGGACGGAGGCGCCCGCGGCCGCCGGCAGGGCGGCCGCCAGGCAGCCCGCGAGGGCCAGGGTCAGGGCCAGGGCCAGGGCCGTCGGGCGCCCTCCCCGGCCCGGCCTCGCGCCCGGCCGGGCACCTGATCGTGTACGTGATCGCGTGCCGCATCGCGCGCTTGATCGTGTGCGTGGTCTCACGGTCTGCTCCTCGAAGCGGGGCCCAACAGCCCAGCGGCTCCGCGGCATTGGAAACTTGCCGCAAGGTTTTGCGCGGAGGCTAGCGGCCCGTCACCAGTGCGTGAAGCCCTCGTGAACGATGAATTTCGCCGCCCGGCACGTCGGATCCAGCCACTGACCCCACTTGTCAGGAGAAGTTCAGCAATGTCTTGCAGAAATTTTCCGGGAGGCGCGGCCCGCATACGCCGAAGCCCGGGGGGGGGGGGGGGGCGCGCGGGCGGGGGCGGGGGGGGGCGCGCGCCCCCCCCCGCCCCGCCCCGCCGCGCGCGCGCGCGCCGGGCGGGGACGC
>NZ_JBSGWY010000005.1:0-21410 GCF_053609145.1 Streptomyces sp. NPDC054961
CTCCGCCGCCTTGAACCAGCGCGGCGGCTCCTTCGCCACCGACTCACGGAACGCGTCCGCGGCCTTGCCCTTCAGCCCCTCCGGCTCCCCCATCGACTTCAGACCGTTGCCGACCTGATCGAAGGACGCCTTGAAGTCGTTGAGGTGCGCCACCTGCGCACGGATCTTCGACACACTGCCGTAGACCAGCTTCTTCGGATCCCCGGTCTGCCCCAGCTCCATCTCCGCGACGTCCGCACCGAGTTGGTTGGCGGCCGAACGGCTCTTGTCACGGATCCAGTCACCCGCACCGTCCAGACCGACGTCCTCCGCGAAGTCGGCCGTCTTGTCACCGGCCCACTCGATCGCGTCGCCGACCTTCTCCGCCCCGTCCTCGACGACGTCCTCGACGACATCCGGAACGAAGTCCCGCCACCCCATCAGTGACCGCCCGCGTTCTTGACCGCCGCCGGCGAGACCTCAAGATCCCCGTCACCCGCCATCAGGCCGCCTCCCCGCCACCGGCGAGGTCCACCGCACTGCCGTCGGGAACGATCCCCGCGACCGGCGGGAAGAACATCGACCCCTCCTCGTCCGCCACGTTCACGGCCACACCCGCCGGGCCCTCCGCCATCGGCACCACCGCGTCCACCAGCCGCGCACCCAGCACCGAGAGGAACTCCCACTCCCGGCCGGCGTCCGCCTCGCCGCGCGCCGCCGCGAACCGCCCCAGCGCCTCCTCGTCGGTGAACGCGTAGATCCAGCGGATACCGCCCGACACCGCCGACATCAGCCCGCCGTCGGCGCCGTCCTCGAGCGGGACGAGCAGCACCGCCCGCCGGAACTCACCCACCAGCCGGGCAGGATCACCTGATCCGCCCCGTATCGCGGCGATTTCCCTGGTCAGTTCCATGGCCCCGTGCCTCCTCCAGTGCCGGTCGGCGTCCACTGGAAGCACGCTGTCGGGGACCCGGACGGTTCCCTCAGGCCCCCTGCGAGGCCTCCAGCACCAGGCGGATCTCGGTCACCTCGTAGCCGGCGCGGGTGAAGGCGGCGGCCATCGGGACGTTCACGGTGTCCGTGGTGGCGGTGATGCGGCGGGCGCCCTGCGAGGCGTGGAAGCGGGTGATCTCGGCGAGGATCTCGTCGATCAGGCCCTGGCCCCGCTGTTCGGGGACGACGCCGAGGTAGCCGACGTTGCGGTGGTACGGGGTCGCGGAGGGGATCGCCATGCCCGCGAGGGTGCCGTCGGGCAGGTGGGCGAGGCGCCACCAGGAGCGCTCGCCGGGGCAGTCGGTGTAGAACTCGATGTCGTCGCGCGCCAGTTCCTCGGCGTCGATCGTGCGGAGCTCGCTCTGCGTGTGCAGGTCCAGGCTTCCGCTGGAGAGGCGGACGAAGGCGTCGAGGAACTCCTCGTCCGTGCCCTCGCGGAAGACCAGCCGGCCGGTGGGCTCGGCGGTCCCGGCGTCCGGGGTCCACTCGAAGCGCAGCCGCTCGATCTCGCGGGTCAGGCCCGCCCTGGAAGCGGCGTCCTGCCGCCAGGCGACCGCGTCGGCCAGGCCGTCGGAGCCGGTGCGCCATCCGCTCGGCAGGGAGATGTTGTAGTCCGGGACCGTACCGAACGCGGCGTGCCCGGCGCGGAGCAGCTCGGCGGCGACGGCTGCCGGGTCGGCCACGGACGCGCGTACCTGGAGGCAGTCGAGCACGGCCGGCCGGTCGCTGTCTTCGCGGCCCCACCACAGGGCGCGCGCGAGGATCTCGCCGTCCTCGTCCTCGGCGATCCAGGTCCACTCGGGACGCATCTGGTGCGCGGCGAGTTCCTCGCGGATCCTCTCCGGGGTGAGGGCGGGGACGGGGCCGTCGGCCGGGTAGGCGAGGGCGCGGTCGAGGTCGGTGGGGTCTGCGGTGGCAGAGCGGAGGCGCATGGGCCGATGATCACATCGCCCGGAGGTGTTCCCCAACGCATTTCCGCACGCCAGCAGGGTTTGTCCGGGTAAAAGACGGAGGACCGGCCTCCGGGTGGGTACCCGTGGGCCGGTCCTCCGCTGGCCGTCAGGACCAGGTGATCAGACGGCGGGGGTGCTCCAGGACGGCGGCGATGTCCGCGAGGAAGCGGGAGCCGAGTTCGCCGTCGATGAGGCGGTGGTCGAAGGACAGCGCCAGGGTGGTGACGTGGCGGGCCTTGACCTTGCCCTTGTGGACCCAGGGCTGGAGCTTGATCGCGCCGATCGCGAGGATCGCGGACTCGCCGGGGTTCAGGATGGGCGTGCCGGTGTCGACGCCGAAGACGCCGACGTTGGTGAGGGTGATCGTGCCGTTCTGCATGTCCGCCGGGGAGGTCTTGCCGTCGCGGGCCGTGGTGACCAGCGCGGACAGGGCCTCCGACAGCTCGGGGAGCGTCTTGGCGTGGGCGTCCTTGATGTTCGGGACGATCAGGCCCCGCGGAGTGGCCGCGGCGATGCCCAGGTTGACGTAGTGCTTGAGCACGATCTCCTGGGCCGCCTCGTCCCACGAGGCGTTGACCTCGGGATTGCGGCGGATCGCCACGAGGACGGCCTTGGCGATCAGGAGCAGCGGGTTGATCCGCAGACCGGCGAGGTCCGGGTCCGCCTTGAGCTCCTGGACCAGCTTCATCGTGCGCGTCACGTCGAAGGTGATGAACTCCGTGACGTGCGGCGCGGTGAAGGCGGAGCCGACCATCGCCTGTGCGGTGACCTTGCGGACGCCCTTCACCGGGATCCGGGTCTCCCGGGCCGATGCCTCGGCCTGGGGCCGGAGCTCCTGGACCGGGGCGAGTGCCTCGGCCGGGGCCGGGGCCTGGACCGGGGCGGCCGGGGCCGCTGCCTGCGGGGCGATCGCCGCGGCGGCCGCCGCGTGCACGTCCTCGCGGGTCACGATCCCGCCGTCGCCCGTGGGGACGACCGTGGCCAGATCGATGCCGAGGTCCTTGGCGAGCTTGCGCACCGGGGGCTTGGCCAGGGCCTTGGCGCCGGTGGCGGTGGCCGCCGTGCCGTTCTGCGCCGGGACCACGACGGCCGGGGCCGCCGGGGCCGCGGGCGCCGGAGCGGGCGCGGACGCCGGCTGGGCGACGCCCGTGCCGTTCTGCGCGGCCACCGCGGGCTGCGGTGCCTTGCGCGGGCGGCGCTTCGTGGAGGCCGTGGAGACGCCGTAGCCGACCAGGACGGGCTGGCGGGCCGCGGCGGGGGCCTCCGGCTCGGCCTCGGCGGCGGCCGGGGCGGCGACGACGGCGACGGCCTCGGCCGGGGCCTCGTCCGCCGGGCCGGTCCGGACCGAGATGATGACCTGGCCGACGTCGACCGTGACGCCCTCCTCGAAGAGGAGCGCGTGCACGACGCCGTCGAACGGGATGGGGAGCTCGACGGCCGCCTTGGCGGTTTCGACCTCGCAGACGACCTGTCCGTCGGTGACGGTGTCACCCGGCTGGACGTACCACTTGAGGATCTCGGCCTCGGTGAGGCCCTCGCCCACATCGGGCATCTTGAATTCGCGGATGGTCACGGCTCTCCTCAGTACGCCAGCGAGCGGTCGACTGCGTCGAGCACCCTGTCCAGGCCGGGCAGGTATTCGTCCTCCAGGCGGGCCGGCGGATACGGGGCGTGGTAGCCGCCCACGCGCAGCACGGGCGCTTCCAGGTGGTAGAAGCACCGCTCCGTGATGCGAGCGGCGATCTCGGAGCCCACACCGAGGAACACCGGAGCCTCGTGCACGACCACCAGCCGGCGCGTGCGCTCCACCGAGGCCTGCAGCGTGTCGAAGTCGATCGGGGACATCGAGCGCAGGTCCACGACCTCCACCGACTTGCCCTCCTCGGCGGCGGCCGCGGCCGCCTCCAGGCAGACCTTCACCATCGGCCCGTAGGCCGCCAGGGTGATGTCCGTGCCCGTGCGGGCCACCCGCGCGCCGTGCAGCGCGTCCGGAATGGCCTCGACGTCGACCTCGCCCTTGTCCCAGTAGCGGCGCTTCGGCTCGAAGAAGATCACCGGGTCGTCGCTGAGGATCGCCTGCTGGAGCATCCAGTACGCGTCGCTCGCGTTCGACGGCGAGACCACCTTCAGGCCCGCGACGTGCGCGAACAGCGTCTCCGGGGACTCCGAGTGGTGCTCGACCGCGCCGATGCCGCCCGCGTAGGGGATGCGGATGACGACCGGCATCTTGATCGTGCCGAGCGAGCGGGCGTGCATCTTCGCGAGCTGCGTGACGATCTGGTCGTACGCCGGGAAGACGAACCCGTCGAACTGGATCTCCACGACCGGCCGGTACCCGCGCAGGGCCAGGCCGATCGCGGTGCCGACGATGCCCGACTCGGCGAGCGGGGTGTCGATGACCCGCTCCTCGCCGAAGTCCTTCTGCAGACCGTCGGTGATGCGGAAGACACCGCCCAGCTTGCCGACGTCCTCACCCATGATCAGGACCTTCGGGTCCGTCTCCAGGGCCTTGCGCAGCGAGTCGTTGAGCGCCTTGGCGATGGTCAGTTTCTGTACGGCCATGACGTTCACTCCCCGCCTTCGAAGGACGCGAGGTACGCCGCGAACTGCGCGCGCTCCTCGTCGACGAGCGCGTGCCCGTCCGCGTAGACGTTCTCGAAGATCGCCATGGTGTCCGGGTCGGGCATCGAGCGCACGACCTCGCGCACCCGCTTGCCCATGGTCTCGCTCTCCGCCTCCAGCTCCTCGAAGTACGCCTCGTCGGCGCCTCCGGTCGCCAGCAGGTGGGCCTTCAGGCGCAGGATCGGGTCCTTGGCCTCCCAGGCCGCCGTCTCCTCGTCCCGCCGGTACTTCGTCGGGTCGTCGGAGGTGGTGTGGGCGCCCATGCGGTACGTGAACGCCTCGACCAGCGTGGGTCCCTCGCCCCGGCGGGCACGGTCCAGCGCCCAGCGCGTCACGGCGAGGCAGGCCAGCACGTCGTTGCCGTCCACCCGGACGCCCGGGAAGCCGAAGCCCTGCGCGCGCTGGTAGAGCGGCACGCGCATCTGGCGCTCGGTGGGCTCGGAGATCGCCCACTGGTTGTTCTGGCAGAAGAACACCACGGGGGAGTTGTAGACCGCGGAGAAGGTGAAGGCCTCCGCCACGTCGCCCTGGCTGGACGCGCCGTCGCCGAAGTAGGCGATGACGGCCGAGTCGGCCCCGTCCTTGGCCACGCCCATCGCGTAACCGGTCGCGTGCAGCGTCTGCGAGCCGATGACGATCGTGTAGAGGTGGAAGTTGTTGGTGGTCGGGTCCCAGCCGCCGTGGTTCACGCCGCGGAACATGCCGAGGAGGTTGGTCGGGTCGACCCCGCGACACCAGGCCACACCGTGCTCGCGGTAGGTCGGGAAGACGTAGTCGTCGTCGCGCAGCGCCCGGCCGGAGCCGATCTGCGCGGCTTCCTGCCCGAGGAGCGAAGCCCACAGGCCCAGCTCGCCCTGGCGCTGCAGGGCGGTCGCCTCGCCGTCGAAACGACGGGTCATGACCATGTCGCGGTAGAGACCGCGCAGGTCGTCGGTGGTGATGTCGGCGACGAAGGCGGCGAACTCCGCGATGTCGGGATGGTCCGCGACGTCGACCCGCTCTCCCTCGGGCGTCAGCAGCTGTACGAGCTGGGGCTCGGCGTCATGCGTCTTCGCGGTGGCAGCGGCGGTCTTGGCGGCGCTAGCCGCGCCTGCCGGCCGCTTGGCGCCGCTGCTGCGTCGCGGCTTGCGCGCGGCAGTGCTCTCCACGGTCACGATTGCTCCTCCGTCGGTCCGGCACCCGGGTTCTCCGGGGACCAGTGCGGCTCACCTGTATCTCTACCCGCGCACGGGGTGGGTGCGCTTCGGGTGGGGGATTCAGGCGTGACAGGTGCCCCGGCGAGTGCCCTGCGCAATGCACGTTACCCAGTGCGTCGCATAACCGCGAAACCCCGTTTGACCTGCGATTTTGCTTGGATTTCCAAGTAAATCGGCGGAAGCGGGAACAAGCACTGGTCACAGCCTTGCAGGGGGCCGGAACAACGGCACGTTATCCCGGTCGTCACCCTCAGGGAAGGGGTGACTTTCACACCCCCGGGGAAGGGCCCCCCGCGCGCCGGGCATATGCGGGCACCCGCGGGTACACCAAGATGTCCCCTTGCTCCGATTGCGCCCCGCTCCGCGCAGAAAGCGTCTCTTAGGACCCTTAGCGTACTTCGACGCTAGGATGGTCATCCGGGAACGCAAACCACTCGGACGGGTAGTCGATGAGCACACGAGACAGTGATCAGGCCAAAATCAAGGTGTTCCTTCTCGACGACCACGAAGTGGTCCGCAGGGGTGTTCACGAGCTGCTGTCGATGGAATCCGACATCGAGGTGGTCGGCGAGGCCGGCACCGCCGCCGACGCCCTGAACCGCATTCCCGCCACCCGGCCCGACGTCGCCGTGCTCGACGTCCGCCTGCCCGACGGCAGCGGCGTGGAGGTCTGCCGCGAGGTCCGTTCCCAGAACGAGGACATCAAGTGCCTGATGCTCACCTCGTTCGCCGACGACGAAGCGCTGTTCGACGCCATCATGGCCGGAGCCTCGGGCTACGTGCTCAAGGCGATCCGCGGCAATGAACTGCTCAACGCCGTACGGGACGTGGCGGCCGGCAAGTCGCTGCTGGACCCCGTCGCCACGGCCCGGGTGCTGGAGCGGCTGCGCGACGGCAAGAACGGCAAGGGCGACGACCGCCTCTCCAACCTCACCGAGCAGGAGCGCAAGATCCTCGACCTGATCGGCGAGGGCCTGACGAACCGCGTGATCGGCGAGCGCCTGCACCTGGCCGAGAAGACGATCAAGAACTACGTCTCCAGCCTGCTCTCCAAGCTGGGCATGGAGCGCCGGTCCCAGGCCGCCGCGTACGTGGCCCGGCTGCAGGCCGAGAAGGGGCGCTGAGGGGCCGACCGTACGGATCCACGTCTTCCGCATCGATGACGGAGCGTGACGCCCCGTGGCCGCCTGATTCCACGGGGTACATCGTTTCATTCGGGACCAACGTCCCCGATGTGGGGGGCGGGCTCCCCTTTTCCGGCACCGCGTCGGTATCGGACCATGGACGCATGCCCCCAGAGGAACTCCACGCCATCGAACTGCTGCGCCGGGTGCCGTACGGCCGGGCGGCCACCAGCATGCGCGCGCTGCCCTTCCTCGCCGTCGCGCGCCACATCGTGGTGAACGGCAAGGTCGTCCTGCGCATGCACGCCGGTTTCGGCTACCACCACGCGTGCAATGGCAGCGTGGTCTCGTACGGAGCCGACAACGTCAATTCCGGCGAGCCGCAGTTGTGGTCGGTGCAGTTCACGGGCACCGCGAACATCATCGAACCCACCACCGCCGAACTGGAACTCTTCGGCCCGGGTCCGCACTTCGTGGACGGTGCGGTCTTCGACCCCGTCTACATGCGCATCGATCCGCAACTCGTCACCGTGCACACGCTCGCGGGAAATCTGGACCGCCAATACCAGCACGCGCTCTGAGGGAGTTCCGAAGGAACTTCGGACCCTTCGCGAACGGCCCGGCGGAATTCCGCCGGGCCGTTCGCATTACTCAGGGTTACGCCCGCCCGGCTCCGGGGTCACCGTCGACGAGGACTTCGTCGGGGTCGGCGAGGGCGACTTGGAGTTGGTCGGGGAGGCCGAGCGCGACGCCGAACGCGACTCCGACGGCGTGGACGACGGCGAGTAGCTCTGCGAGTACTTGCTCCGGCTCGGCAGCGGCGAGTTGTCGGACGAGTACGAGCTCTCCTGCGACGGCTTGGACGGCGCGGTGTCCGCCGACGGGGTGGCCGAAGGGCTGGTCGAGGCGGAGGAGGAGGCGGAGGTCTCCGGCGCGGGGTTCTGCGGACCGCCGCCCTTGCCCGTGCCGCTGTTGACCGCGTACGCCACGCCCGCCGCGACCGCGACCACGGCGAGGACCGCGAACAGCCACAGCTTCCAGCGGCCGCCGCCGGCGGCGCGGTCGTCGTAGCCGTCGTAGCCGTCGTAACCGCCCCCGGACCCGCCGGGGCCGCCCGGACCGCCGGGACCGCCGCCGCCCGGGAAGGCCGAACCGTCGTCCGGATTGAGCGGCGGCACCATCGGCTGCTGGAACTGCGAGGTCGTGGAGTGCGAGCCGTACCGCGGCTGGCCCTGGCCCGGCATCGGCATCGCCGTGGTCTGCGCGGGGCCTCGACCGTGCGGCAGCGCCATGGTGACCGGGCCGGTGTTCCAGGTGCCGGTGTTCGGCCCCTGGTCGTGCAGCATCTGCAGGGCGTACTGGACCAGCCCGCGCATCTCCTCGGCGCTCTGGAACCGGTCGTCCGGGTCCTTGGCCAGGGAGCGCATGACGAGCCCGTCGAGCTCCTGCGGGATCTGGTGGCCCTCCGGCAGCTGCGAGGGCGGGACCGGGGCGTCCTGCACGTGCTGGTAGACCACCGACAGCGGGGTCTCCCCGGTGAAGGGCGGTCGCAGCGCGAGGAGTTCGTAGAGCAGACAGCCCGTCGCGTACAGGTCGGAGCGGTGGTCCACGGCCTTGCCGAGGGCCTGTTCCGGCGAGAGGTACTGCGGGGTGCCCATGACCATGCCGGTCTGGGTCATCGTCGACTGCGCGCCGTGCAGGGCGCGCGCGATGCCGAAGTCCATCACCTTGACCGCGCCGGTCTCCGTGATGATCACGTTGGCGGGCTTGATGTCACGGTGCACGATGCCGTGCTGGTGCGAGTACGCGAGCGCTTCGAGCACGCCCGAGGTGATGATGAGCGCCTGGTCGGGGCCCGGGGCCTCGGCGCTGATCAGCAGGTCGCGGATGGTGCGGCCCTCGACCAGTTCCATGACGATGTAGGGGACGACGTTCGGGCCGACCCGGTCCTCGCCCGAGTCGTACACGGCGACGACGGCGTGGTGGTTGAGGCCCGCGACCGACTGCGCCTCGCGCGTGAAACGGGCCTTGGACACCGGATCCTCGGCGAGGTCCGGGCGCAGCAGCTTGACGGCCACGGTCCGGCCCAGGCGCACGTCCTCGGCCGCGAACACCTCGGCCATGCCGCCGCGTCCCAGACGGTGGGTCAGCCGGTAGCGGCCGTCTCCCACCAGGCCGCCCGCGCCCCAGTGTTCAGGACCATCGGCCATCCCGGCGCCGCTTCCCTCGGGTTCGGGTGCCATCAGTCCTCACCGTCGTCTGTCTCGGCCGCCGCTCAGCGGTAGGTCCTCATCGTGTGCTCCGATGAACGCTACAGCCTCGGAACCGGTCGCCGTTCGGACGAGGACTCCGGTGGCCATGTGGTCACGGAACGGGAACCTGGCTTGACGTCTGCTTGCCCTCCGGCAGACTGAGCGCGACATGCGCTCAGCCAGACGCGTAGCGACACATCCCGAGGGGAAGCAACACTCATGAGCCAGGACGGCACTCAGGGCCAGTACGCGGGCGGCTCTCTTGCCGGTGGCCGTTACCAGCTAAGGGATTTGCTCGGTGAGGGCGGGATGGCGTCCGTCTATCTCGCCTACGACTCCGCGCTCGACCGTCAGGTCGCCATCAAGACGCTGCACAGCGAGCTCGGCCGTGAGCAGTCCTTCCGCGAGCGTTTCCGCCGCGAGGCGCAGGCTGTAGCGAAACTGTCGCACACCAACATCGTCTCCGTCTTCGACACCGGCGAAGGGGTTGTCTCCTTCTCCGACCCGTCGGTGGCCGACGGGTCGGTCATGCCGTACATCGTCATGGAGTACGTCGAGGGGCAGCCGCTGGGCTCGGTCCTGGACGGCGACGTCCGGCAGTACGGGGCCATGCCGGCCGACAAGGCCCTGAAGGTGACGGCCGACGTGCTGGCGGCTCTGGAGAGCAGCCACGAGCTGGGCCTGGTCCACCGCGACATCAAGCCGGGCAACGTCATGATGACGCGGCGCGGCGTCGTCAAGGTGATGGACTTCGGCATCGCCCGGGCCATGCAGTCGGGGGTCACCTCGATGACGCAGACCGGCATGGTCGTCGGCACCCCTCAGTACCTCTCCCCCGAGCAGGCGCTCGGGCGGGCCGTGGACGCCCGCTCCGACCTGTACTCGGTCGGCATCATGCTCTTCGAGCTGCTGACCGGGCGGGTCCCCTTCGTCGCGGACTCGGCGCTGGGCATGGCGTACGCGCACGTGCAGGAGGACCCGGTCGCGCCGTCCTCCATCAACCGTTCGGTCACCCCGGCGATGGACGCGCTGGTGGCGCGGGCCCTGAAGAAGAACCCGAACGAGCGCTTCCCCACCGCCGCGGCCATGCTCGACGAGGTCGCGCGGGTGGCGGGCGCCGGGCACACCGGTGCCCCCGTCATCGTCCCCGGCTCGCACCCGGCCAACAGCGGGGCCGGGCTCGGCTCGGCCGTGTTCCCGCCGGTGGACTCGGGCCTCCAGGCGCCGCCGCAGTCGCTGCAGCAGCCCTACCCCATGGCGCAGACCCCGGCGCCGTCCCCGTACGCACCGACGCCGGCTCCCGTGCCGGGCCCGCACACTCCGGCTCCGGGCGGGTACGCGTACCCGCAGCCGCACCAGACCCCGCAGCCCTTCGGGCCGGTGACCCCGGCGCCGTACTCGATCTCCCCGCAGGGCGGCCAGGGATCCGGGGGCGGCGGCGCGGCGAAGAGGAACACCCCGCTCGTGGTGGGCGCCGCCGCGGTGGCCCTGCTGGCCATCGGCGGCCTGGTCGCCTGGCTGAACATGGGCGGCGACAAGAAGGACGGGGCCGGGCCGACGCCGGGCGTCTCGACGTCCGGTTCGGCGAAGGCCGGGCACAAGGGGCCGGACGCCTCGCGCACGATCGACCCGGCCAAGTGCACGGAGCCCTCGAAGGACTTCAACGACGCGACCAAGGTGCGGGCCCCCGACTTCCGGTACATCAACATGGTCTCGGTGAAGGCCTGCATCAGGGCCGCCGGCTGGAAGTACGAGGAGAAGCCGCGCGACGAGGCGGTCTACGGCGAGGGGACCGTCATCGAGCAGCAGCCCACCGGCGAATCCAAGATCGACCCGAAGAACACCACGTTCACCCTGTGGATCTCGACCGGCGACCCGGAGTGACCCGCTAGCGCCGCGTCGGTCAACAGCACCCGCGGCATCCCGTAGCCCTCGTACGGCCCGTACGGGATGCCGCTTTTGTCCGGTTATGCAAATCTGAGTCCGTGACATACGCCCGCGCGCTGCGATGGACCGCCGGGGCAGCGATGGCGACCGCCGCGCTGCTGGTCACGGCGCCCGCGAACGCCGGGACCTCCTCCCCCGCGCACCGCCCGCACGCGGCCGGCGCACGCGCGGACGAGACGGACCGCGCGGACCGCGCGGACCAGGTGTTCGAGCAGCTGGCCGGAAGCGCCGCCGGGGCCGGGCGCGAGCGCCCCGGGCGGCCGGCCACCGAGCCCCCCAACGCCGAGGCCGTGGTCGCCGCGCGGCCCTTCCCGGTCCGCCCGCGCGTCGAGCCCGCCCTGCCGCCCCCCGCGACGCCCTCCCCGCCCGCCCCGCCCTCCCCGGTCAGCGCGCTCGGTACGGAGCCGAACGAGCGGGCCGCCGATCTCGCCGCGCACATACTGCCCCTCGGGACGGGATTCGCCCTGATGGGACTGGGTCTGGGCTTCATGGGAATGCGGCTGCGCCGGGGGCGGTAGCTCCCTCCCGCGACGGACGGAACGCGTCCCTCCCCCTTCCGACGTAGGCCTCAGGGTGGTTGCGGCGAGGTACATACTCGGTATAGATACTGAGTATGTCCATCCGTCACGGCCTTCTTGCCCTGCTGGAACGGGGCCCCCGTTACGGCTCCCAGCTGCGCACCGAATTCGAATCCCGCACCGGGTCCACCTGGCCGCTCAACGTCGGGCAGGTGTACACCACCCTCGCGCGCCTGGAGCGCGACGGGCTCGTCGCACCCGGCGGCGAGGACGCGGCCGGGCACACGCTCTACGCCATCACCGACTCCGGACGCTCCGAACTGCGCGAGTGGTACGAGCGCCCCGTCGACCGGGCCAACCCGCCACGGGACGAGCTCGCCATCAAGCTGGCCATGGCCGTCGGCGCGCCCAACGTGGACATCCGCGCCGTCATCCAGTCCCAGCGGCACGCCACCGTCCAGGCCATGCAGGACTACACCCGGCTCAAGGCCCAGGCCCTCGCGGCCATCGACAGCGGGCGCGACAGCGAACGCGACGACATCGCCTGGCTGCTGGTCCTGGAGCAGCTGATCTTCCAGACCGAAGCCGAGGCCCGCTGGCTCGACCACTGCGAGACCAGGCTCGTACGGCTCTCCGCGAGCGGCCGGCTCGCACCGGCCGAGGCCGAGCCGCCCGAAGGCGGCACCCCGGCCGCCCGCACCGAAAGCCGGACCGAGAGCCGTCCCGCGGCCCGCGCGGCCGCGACCGCCGCGGCCGGCGCCTCGACGGCGACCACCCCGACCACCCCGACCACCGACCGGCTGCCCCGTACCGCCCGCACGCGGCGAGGCTGAACACCGCTCCACGTCCCAGGGGGGACTCACCATGCCTGACCAGCCCGTATTGCAGTTGGACCAGCTCGTCCGCACACACGGCAGCGGCGCCACCGAGGTGCACGCCCTGCGCGGGATCAACCTCTCCGTGTACCCCGGCGAACTCGTCGCCGTCATGGGCCCCTCCGGCTCCGGAAAGTCCACGCTGCTCACCCTCGCCGGCGGCCTCGACCAGCCCACCAGCGGCCGCGTGGTCGTCGAAGGCACCGACATCACCACCGCCAACCGCCGGCAGCTGGCGGCGCTGCGCCGCCGCAGCATCGGGTACGTCTTCCAGGACTACAACCTGATCCCGGCCCTCACCGCCGCCGAGAACGTCGCGCTGCCGCGCGAACTCGACGGGATATCCGCCCGCAAGGCCCGCGGCTCCGCGCTGGCCGCCCTGGAGGAGATGGGCCTGGCCCAGCTCGCCGACCGCTTCCCCGACGAGATGTCCGGCGGCCAGCAGCAGCGCGTGGCCATCGCCCGCGCCCTCGTCGGCGACCGCCGCCTCGTCCTCGCCGACGAGCCGACCGGCGCCCTCGACTCCGAGACCGGGGAATCCGTCCTCGCCCTGCTGCGCTCGCGCTGCGAGGCGGGGGCGGCCGGGATCCTGGTGACGCACGAGCCGCGCTTCGCGGCCTGGGCCGACCGCGTGGTGTTCCTGCGCGACGGCAGCGTCGTCGACGAGACCCTGCGCAGCCACGCCGACTCCCTGCTCACCGGGCAGGCGGCCCACCAGTGATCTCCTGGTACCACTCATGGATCGCGGCGATCCGGATAGCCCGCCGCGACGCCTGGCGCTCCAAGGGCCGCAGCATCCTCGTCCTCGCCATGATCGCCCTGCCGATCGTCGGCGTGAGCGCCGCCGACCTCACCGCGCGCAGCTCCCAGCTCACCGGTGAGCAGCGCATGGACCGGCTGCTCGGCGCCACCGACGCGAAGATCAGCTCCTCCCACATGGGCGTGGCCATCTACCAGCGGCCGGACGCGAAGAGCTACGCCCCGGTCGGCGGCTACGACAAGTACGACGGGGCCGCCCGGGGAGGGCGCGAAGAGGAGGCGCCGCCGGCGCTGCCGCCCGGCGCCCAGGCCGTGACGGACACCCAGGCCTACGCCAAGGTCCGCACCCGGTTCGGCATCCTCGACACCGAGCTGCGCGAACTCGACGCGGCCAGCCCCCTCACGAAGGGGCTGCTGACCCTGGACCGCGGCAGGCTGCCGGGGGCGACGGGCGAGGTCATCGCGACCAACGCCTTCCTGGAGGAGTCCGGTTACTTCGTCGGCTCCACGGTGACCCCGCGCGAGTCGACCGTCTCCTACAAGATCGTCGGCGCCTACGAGATGCCCGACGGTCTCAACGTGAGCCAGCTGCTCGCCCCGCCCGGGAGCCTGATCGCCCCGCTCGACCGCGCCCTGCAGAACGCCGGCAGCAACGGGGTCCACCCCCAGCTCTCCTACCTGGTGAAGGTCGGCGGCGAAGGTTTCACGTGGAACATGGTCAAGGAGGCCAACACCAAGGGCCTCGTCGTCGAGTCGCGCACCGTCCTGCTGGACCCGCCGGCCGACTCGGAGGTCCCGCTCTACCAGCAGGAGCGCAAGGACGCCTGGGGCGTCGGCTCGACCCTCGGGGGCGCCGAGATCGCCGTCCTCTCCACCGTCGTCGGCCTCGCCATGCTGGAGATCTGCCTGCTGGCCGGCCCCGCCTTCGCGGTCGGTGCCCGGCGCTCGCGCCGCCAGCTCGGCCTCGTCGGCGCCAACGGCGGTGACCGGCGGCACATCCGGGCCATCGTGCTCTCCGGCGGCCTCGTCATCGGCGCCGCGGCCGCCGTCGTCGGCACCGTCATCGGCGTGGGCCTCACCCTCGGGCTCCGGCCGGTGCTCGAAGAGACCATCGGCAAGCGCTTCGGCGGCTTCGAGGTCCGCCCGCTGGAACTCCTCGGCATCGGCCTGCTCGCCGTCCTGACCGGCCTGCTGGCCGCCATCGCTCCGGCCGTCACCGCCTCCCGGCAGACCGTGCTCGCCTCGCTCACCGGCCGCCGCGGCGTCCGCCGGGCCAACCGGGTGCTGCCCGTCCTCGGCGTGCTCGCCATCGCGGGCGGCGCCGCCATCGCCCTGTACGGCACGGTCTCCAAGATGGGCAC
Organism: Streptomyces sp. NPDC054961; assembly: GCF_053609145.1. NCBI lineage: Bacteria > Bacillati > Actinomycetota > Actinomycetes > Kitasatosporales > Streptomycetaceae > Streptomyces > Streptomyces sp. NPDC054961. The sequence continues at coordinate 14,580 of NZ_JBSGWY010000005.1, forward strand.
CACCGTCGTCGCGGGCGGCAGCGCCATCGCCGAGCTCGGCATCGTCGCCCTCACCCCCGTCCTGGTCGGCCTGTTCGGGCGGGTCGGGCGGTGGCTGCCGCTGTCGCCCCGGCTCGCGCTGCGCGACGCCGTGCGCAACCGGGGACGTACGGCTCCGGCCGTGGCCGCCGTACTGGCCGCCGTCGCCGGCACCGTCGCGGTGGCGACGTACCAGCACAGCCACGAAGTCCAGGCACGCTACGAGTACGAGGCCAAACTGCCCTACGGCGCCGGGCTCATGGAGGCCAACGACAGCTCCGCCTACCGCGAAGTGGCCGCCATGCGCACCGCGCTGTCCAAGGAACTCCCCGTGGACGTGCGGGCCGACGTGGAACGGGTCACCGTCGGCAAGCCGGGCTGCTCCCCGTACTCCTCCACCCCCGGCTGCGGGCGGGCCGAGATCATCATTCCGAAGGACCAGCGCTGCCCCCTCTACACGGCCGCGAACGGACCCGCCTCCTTCACCCTGGAACAGCGCAAGGAGCTGCGCAACGACTGGCGGTGCCAGGAGACCCGGTTCGGCATCCAGAACGCCCTGGTCGTCGCCGACGAGAAGCTGCTGTCTGTCCTGGCCGTGACGGATCCGGGTGCGGTGTCCGCCCTGAAGGCCGGCAAGGCCCTGTCCTTCTCCAAGCCCAACGTGCAGAACGGCAAGGTCACGGTCCGGCTCATCGCCAACACGGACAAGCCCGTGGCGGGCCTCGCCCCCGGTGAGGAGCCCCCGGGCGACGACAAGGTGTTCCCCGCCTACCAGATGCCCGACTCGGTGAACGGGTACGGCCTGACGCTGGTCCTGCCGCCCTCGGCCGCGAAGAGCGCGGGTCTGCTCACCACTCCGGTCGGCTCCTACTTCACCCTCGACGGCGGAGCGAGCTCGAAGCAGCGCCAGCGGCTGGACGGAGCCCTGGACCAACTGGGCGTCGACGCCTCGGTGCGCATCGAGAAGGGCTACGAGGGCGACGACAGCGTGATCATGCTCGCCCTGACCATCTTCGCGGGCCTGGTCACCATCGGCGCGGCCGGCATCGCCACCGGGCTGGCGCAGGCGGACGCCGAATCCGACCTGAAGACCCTGGCCGCGGTCGGCGCGGCGCCCCGGGTACGGCGCACGCTCAGCGGATTCCAGTGCGGGGTGGTCGCCCTGATGGGCGTGGTCCTCGGCTCGGCGGCCGGGATCCTGCCGGCGGTCGGACTGCGGCTCACCGAACGGCGGGCGGCGGCCGAGATGATCCGCCACGGTATCGAGAACGGCTACTCGGCAGCCTCGGAGACCGTGCCGTACATGCCGATCGAGGTGCCCTGGACGACGCTGGCCGGTCTGCTGGTCGCCGTCCCGCTGGGCGCGGCCCTCCTGGCGGCCCTGGTCACGCGTTCGAGCGGGGCACTGGCCCGCCGCGAGGTCTGACGGTCGTCCCGACGGATGTTGGTGCCTCCGCACAGGGTGGATCACGCCTGTGCGGGGGCACACCGAGTGCAAGCGAAGGTGTGCGAGAGAATGACGGCATGGAGATGCCGAGGAGTGAACGGTCGCAGGACAGCCCCCCGTCCCCGCACGTCATGATCGTGGGACAGGACGGGACGGCGGTCGGCGGCGCCGATGACGAGTCGCGCGAGGTCCCGGTGACGGAGATGGTCGAACAGCCCGCCAAGGTCATGCGGATCGGCAGCATGATCAAGCAACTCCTGGAAGAGGTCCGCGCCGCACCTCTGGACGAGGCCAGCCGGGTCCGTCTCAAGGACATCCACGCCGCGTCGGTGAAGGAGCTGGAAGACGGTCTGGCTCCCGAGCTGGTGGAGGAACTGGAGCGCCTCTCCCTCCCGTTCACGGAGGAGGCCATTCCCTCCGAGGCCGAACTGCGGATCGCCCAGGCCCAGTTGGTGGGCTGGCTGGAAGGCCTGTTCCACGGCATCCAGACGGCCCTGTTCGCGCAGCAGATGGCGGCGCGGGCCCAGCTGGAGCAGATGCGCCGCGCCCTCCCGCCGGGTTCCTCCCACGAGGACGACGAGGACGGCCCCCACGGCGCGGTCCGCTCGGGCCCCTACCTCTGAGCCCGTTCCCCCCCAGCCCTCTTCGGGGCCGCTCCCGCCTCACGGCCGGAGCGGCCCCGAAGCCGTTGGGGGGCCGGCCCGCCGGGAGTCCCCGAGGACGCCGGAACGCGGGCCGGGCCGGCTCCGGGCGGCGGCGGGGAGCAGGCCTCACAGCGCGGGCGTAAGGATCCGGTAAACCGCGGAACCCATACGCAACGTGTCCCCCGCATACTCGGGGCATGACCTACGACGCCATCGTGCTGGCAGGCGGCGCCGCGCAGCGACTCGGCGGGGCCGACAAGCCCGGCCTCCTCGTCGGCGGCCGCCCCCTCCTCGACCGCGTCCTCGACGCCTGCGCCGACGCCCGGACCACCGTCGTCGTCGGCGGCCGCCGGCCCACCGCCCGGCCCGTGCAATGGACCCGCGAATCGCCCCCCGGAGGAGGCCCCCTCGCCGCGCTCGACGCCGGTCTGCGGCACCTGCGCGGGCATCCGGGGCAGGGCCACGGCCCGGGCCGCGGTTCGGCCCCCGGCCCGGGCCCCGACGGGGCGCCCGTGGACACGACGGCCACACGGGTCCTCGTCCTCTCGGCCGACCTGCCCTTCCTGGACCGCGACACGGTCCGCGCCCTCCTCGACTCGCCCGGTGGCGACGGAGCCGTACTGCGGGATCCCGACGGCCGCGACCAGCCCCTGGTCGCCGCGTACCGGGCCGAGCCCCTGCGCCGGGAGATCGCTCTGCTGGCCGCCGAACACGGCGCCCTGGCCGGCCTCCCGCTGCGCGCGGTCACCGCCGAACTCGACCTCACCCGCGTCACCGCGGCTGCGCCACTCGCCTCGTTCGACTGCGACACCTGGGACGATCTCGCCGCCGCCCGCGCCCGGATCAGAGAGCATGGAACCGTGCTGGAGCAATGGATCACCGCCGCCAAGACCGAGTTGGGCATCGACCTGGCCGTCGACACCAAGACCCTGCTCGACCTCGCCCGTGACGCCGCCCACGGCGTCGCCCGGCCCGCCGCCCCGCTGACGACCTTCCTCGTCGGCTATGCGGCGGCCCGCGCCGAAGCCACCGGCGCCGACCCCGCCGAGGCGGTCGCCGAGGCCTGCCGCAAGGCCTCCGAGCTGGCCCTGCGCTGGGCCGCCGAGGCCGAGGCCGCGGGACCGGCAGAACCGACCGGCTCCGGATGACCGCGTCCACCGGCTCCGGCACCGACGCCGACCGTGCCCTCGACCAGGCCCTCGCCCTGGTCAGCCCGGACCCCCGTTCCGGCGCCGCCGGCGGCCACCGGCCCGCGCCCTGGAACCGGGCCCGGGAGACCGCCACCCGCGCCGGAGCCTCCGTCCGGGGCCGCGTCCACCAGGTCCCGCTGGCGGACGGGCTCGGCGAAGTGCTGGCCAAGCCCCTCGACGCCCTGAGCGACCTGCCCTCCTTCGACACCTCCGCCATGGACGGCTGGGCCGTCGCCGGCCCCGGCCCCTGGTCCGTCCGCTCCGGCGACGACGCGCTGGCCGGATCGGACCGCCCCGCGCCCCTCGCGGACGGCGAGGCCGTCCGGATCGCCACCGGGGCCCGGATCCCCGCCGACACCACGGCCGTGATCCGCAGCGAGCACTCCCGCGAGAGCGGCAGCCTGCTCTACGCCCAGCGGCCCGTGGCCACCGGCCAGGACATCCGCCCGCGCGGCCAGGAGTGCCGCTCCGGCGACCTGCTGCTGCCCGCCGGATCCCTCGTCACCCCGGCCGTGCTCGGCCTGGCCGCGGCCGCCGGGTACGACGAGCTCACCACCCGGCCCCGGCCGCGCGTGGAGATCCTCGTCCTCGGCGACGAACTGCTGACCGAGGGACGCCCGCACGACGGCCTCATCCGCGACGCGCTGAGCCCCATGCTGGGACCCTGGCTGACCCGGCTCGGCGCCGAGGTCATCGCCGTCCGGCGGCTCGGCGACGACCCGGCGGGCGCCGAAGCGCTCCTCGAGGCCGTCACCACCTCCCCCGCCGACGTGGTCATCACCACCGGCGGCACCGCCTCCGGCCCCGTCGACCACGTCCACCCCGTGCTCGCCCGGGCCGGCGCGGACCTGCTCGTCGACGGGGTCGCCGTACGCCCCGGTCACCCGATGCTCCTGGCCCGGCTCGGCGACGGGGCCCCCGGCCGGGACCCGGTCCGCCACCTGGTGGGCCTGCCCGGCAACCCGCTGGCCGCCGTGTCCGGGCTGCTGACCCTCGCCGAACCGCTCCTGCGGGCCCTCGCCGGGCGCAGCACCCGCCCCCGGTACGCGGTGCCCGTGGAGGGCGACGTACCGGGCCACCCGCACGACACCCGGCTCGTACCGGTCCTGCTGACCGACGAGCACGCCGTACCACTGCGCTACAACGGCCCCGCGATGCTGCGCGGGGTGGCCGCCGCGGACGCGCTGGCCGTCGTACCGCCGCACGGGGCGCACTCCGGGCAGGACGTGGAGATCCTCGACCTGCCGTGGGCTTCGGGGGGATGTTTCACGTGAAACTTCACGGCTCCGACGCGATGGCCCGCGGCGCCGACGAGAAGCTCGTCTCGCGCCGGGTCAAACTGCCCCGGCGGGAAGTCGAGCGGCCGCTGCGGCAGGTGACGCGGCGGCTGTTGATGGCGCTGCTCGTGATGTGCCTGACGGTCCTGCTCGTGTGGATCGACCGCGACGGCTACCACGACAACGCCAACGAGACGGTCGACTTCCTCGACTGCGTCTACTACGCGACCGTCACCCTGTCGACCACCGGCTACGGCGACATCGTCCCGTACAGCCCCAGCGCGCGGCTGATCAACGTCCTGCTGATCACGCCGCTGCGCGTGCTGTTCCTGATCATCCTGGTCGGAACCACCCTGGAAGTCCTCACCACGCGGACCCGTGAGGAATGGCGGCTGAACCGCTGGAGGAAGAACTTGCGTGACCACACGGTCGTCGTCGGCTTCGGCACGAAGGGCCGCTCGGCCCTTCAGACCCTGCTGGCCACCGGCCTCCACAAGGAGCAGGTCGTCATCGTCGACCCCAGCGCCAAGGTGATCGACATCGCCAACGCGGAAGGATTCACGGGGGTCGTCGGCGATGCCACGCGCTCCGACGTCCTGCTGCGCGCCGAGCTGCAGAAGGCCCGTCAGATCGTCATCGCCACCCAGCGGGACGACACGGCGGTGCTGGTCACCCTGACGGCCCGCCAGCTCAACCGCGGCGCGAAGATCGTCGCGGCCGTCCGGGAAGAGGAGAACGCGCCGCTGCTGCGCCAGTCGGGCGCGGACGCGGTCATCACGAGCGCGAGCGCGGCCGGCCGGCTGCTCGGACTCTCGGTGCTGAGCCCGAGCGCGGGCACCGTGATGGAGGACCTGATCCAGCAGGGCAGCGGCCTCGACCTGATCGAACGCCCGGTCAACCGGGCGGAGGTCGGCAAGTCCGTCCGGGACACCGACGACCTGGTCGTCAGCGTCCTGCGCGGCCACCGGCTGCTCCCGTACGACGACCCGCACGCGAGTCCCCTCCAGCTGACGGACCGTCTCATCGCCATCGTCCGCGCCGCCCCGCCGAACTCGCCTCCGCACTCACCGCCGGTGATGCAGGGTCCGGGCAGGTAACCCTCCGCGCGGCGCGCGCGAGCGGTAGCCTCCGGCCATGCATGCGATCACCATCGAACAGCCCGGCGGTCCCGACGCCCTCGTATGGGCCGAGGTACCCGACCCGGTGGCAGGAGACGGCGAAGTCGTCGTCGAGGTCGCGGCCAGCGCCGTGAACCGCGCCGACGTCCTGCAGCGGCAAGGCGTCTACCATCCGCCGCCGGGCGCCTCGCGCTTCCCCGGCCTCGAATGCTCCGGGCGGATCGCCTCGATCGGACCCGGAGTGTCCGGCTGGTCGGTCGGCGACGAGGTGTGCGCGCTGCTCGCGGGCGGCGGGTACGCGACGAAGGTCGCCGTCCCGGCGGGCCAGCTGCTGCCGGTCCCGGCGGGCCTGGACCTGGTGACGGCGGCGGCCCTGCCGGAGGTCGTCTCGACGGTGTGGTCCAACGTGTTCATGGTGGCGGGGCTGCGCCCCGGCGAGACCCTGCTGGTGCACGGCGGGTCGAGCGGCATCGGGACCATGGCGATCCAGCTGGCGAAGGCGGTCGGCGCGCGGGTCGCGGTCACGGCGGGCGGCAAGGAGAAGCTGGACCGCTGCGCGGAGCTGGGCGCGGACATCCTGATCGACTACCGCGAGCAGGACTTCGTGGCGGAGCTCAAGGCGGCCACCGACGGCGCCGGGGCGGACGTGATCCTGGACATCATGGGAGCGAAGTACCTGGCGCGGAACGTGGACGCGCTGGCCGTCAACGGCCGCCTCGCGATCATCGGCCTGCAGGGCGGTGTCACGGCGGAACTCAACCTGGGCGCCCTGCTGGCGAAGCGGGGCGCGATCACCGCCACCACGCTGCGGTCGCGGCCCCTGGAGGAGAAGGCGGCGATCGTCGCGGCCGTACGGGAGCACGTGTGGCCCCTGGTCGAGACGGGCCGGGTCCGCCCGGTGGTCCACGCGACGTACCCCCTGCGGGAGGCGGCGCGAGCCCACCAGGTCCTGGAGTCGAGCACGCACGTGGGCAAGCTGCTGCTGACCACCTGAGCACCCCGATCACCCGAGCCCCGGACGCCCGGCGTGGGGGGGGCGGGGGGGGCGGGGGGGCGGGCGCGGGGGGGCGGGGGGGGGCGGGGCCCCCGCCGGCGGCGGCGGGGGGGGGGGCCGCGCGCCCCCGGCGCGGGCGCGAG
>NZ_JBSGWY010000005.1:21420-39324 GCF_053609145.1 Streptomyces sp. NPDC054961
TTTCGCGCCCGCGTGGGGGCCGAGTGCGCCCTACACACTCTCACCCCCTGTCCCCCCGCCCCCGCCCCGCGCGCTGCGGCGGCCGCCCGGCGTCCGGGCGCCCGGTCCGCCGGCGGGACTGGTGTCAGCCCCGCCGGCGCCCGGCTACAGGGTGCGCAGCAGCACCGCCGGGGACTCGACGCAGTCGGCCACGTACCGCAGGAAGCCGCCCGCCGTGCCGCCGTCGCAGACGCGGTGGTCGAAGCTCAGGGACAGCTGCACGACCTTGCGGACCGCCAGCTCGCCCTCGTGCACCCACGGCTTCGGGATGATCCGGCCGACGCCGAGCATCGCCGCCTCCGGGTGGTTGATGATCGGCGTGGAGCCGTCCACCCCGAACACCCCGTAGTTGTTCAGGGTGAAGGTGCCCCCGGTGAGGTCCGCCGGGGCCAGCTTCCCCGTCCGGGCCAGCTCCGTGAGCCGGCCGAACTCCGCCGACAGCGACTCGGCGTCGCGCGCCTGCGCGTCGCGGACCACCGGGACCATCAGGCCGCGCTCCGTCTGCGCGGCGAAGCCGAGGTGCACGGCCGGGAGCCGGACGATCTCGTTCGCCGCCAGGTCGACGGTGGAGTTGAGCTCCGGGTACCGGGCCAGCGCCGCCGTGCAGATCCGGGCCAGCAGGGCGAGCACCGAGATCTTGGGACCGCCCACGGCGTTCATCGCCGCCCGCGCGGCCATCAGCTCGGTGGCATCGGCGTCCACCCAGCACGTGGCGTCCGGGATCTCGCGCCGGCTGCGCGACAGCTTGTCGGCGACCGCGCCCCGGACCCCCTTGAGCGGGATCCGCGTGGCGCCTTCCGCCGCGGTGGCCGTGACGGACGGGACGGCGGTGACGGCGGTGACGGCACCGGCCGTGACCCCGGCCCCGGTCTCGGGTCCGGCCGTCCGCTCGGCGGCGCGCAGCGCCACCTCCACGTCGGCGCGCAGGATCAGGCCCTGCGGGCCGGACCCGCGCAGCGCGCGCAGGTCCACTCCGTGGTCCCGGGCCAGCTTCCGCACCAGCGGCGAGATGACCGGCACGGGGCCCGCGAAGACCGTCGGCGCCGCAGCCGGAGCCGGAGCCACAGCCGGAGCCGGAGCCGCCGTCCGGGGGCGCGCGGCGGGCGCCGGGGCCGGGGCGGTGACGGCCGGTCCGGTGGCCTGACCGGCCGGGACGAGCCCCGGCGCGGCGGAGTCGGGTCGCACCCGCCTCCGACGCGCCGGACGCGAATGGTCCGTGCCGTAGCCGACCAGGACGTTGCCCGAGCCGGACGGAGTCTCCGCGGGCTCGTCCGCCGCCGTGGCCGCCGCGCCCACCGCCACGGTGATCAGCGGGGCGCCGACCGGCAGTTCGGTCCCTTCCTCGCCGAAGCGGGCGGTGACGACGCCTCCGTACGGGCAGGGCACCTCCACCATCGCCTTGGCCGTCTCGACCTCGACCACCGGCTGGTCGATGGCGACGACGTCGCCGACCGCCACCAGCCAGCGGACGATCTCCGCCTCGGTGAGACCCTCTCCGAGGTCGGGCAGCTTGAACTCCATGACCTGCGGCATCAGTTCTCCCACTGCAGGCGGGCCACGGTGTCCAGGATCCGGTCGACGCCGGGCAGGTGGTGCTTCTCCAGCATCGGCGGCGGGTACGGGATGTCGAGGCCGGTCACGCGCAGCACCGGCGCCTCCAGGTGGTGGAAGCACCGCTCCGTGACGCGAGCGGCGATCTCCGCGCCCGGTCCGCCGAAGCCGCCGGACTCGTGCACCACGACCGCGCGCCCGGTCCGGCGTACGGAGGCCACGACGGTCTCCTCGTCGAACGGGACCAGCGAGCGCAGGTCCACGACCTCCAGGTCCCAGCCCTCCTCGCGCGCGGCCTCGGCCGCCTCCAGGCACACGGGCAGCGAAGGCCCGTACGTGATCAGCGTCGCGCTCGTGCCGGTCCGCCGGACGACCGCCCTGCCGATCCGGGGCACCTCGGAGGGCGCGTCCGCGGACCATTCGGCCTTCGACCAGTACAGCCGCTTGGGCTCGAGGAAGATCACCGGGTCGTCGCTGGCAATCGACTCGCGCAGCAGCCCGTACGCGTCCTCGACCGTCGCCGGCGTCACGACGGTGAGCCCGGGGGTCGCCACGTAGTACGCCTCGGAGGAGTCGCTGTGGTGCTCCACCCCTCCGATCCCGCCGCCGTACGGCACCCGGATGGTGATCGGCAGCGGCATCGCCCCGCGGGTGCGGTTGCGCATCTTCGCCACGTGCGAGATCAGCTGCTCGAAGGCCGGGTAGGCGAACGCGTCGAACTGCATCTCCACGACCGGCCGCAGCCCGTACATGGCCATGCCCACCGCCGCGCCGAGGATTCCCGCCTCCGCGAGCGGGGTGTCCGCGCACCGGTCCTCGCCGAACTCCTTGGCCAGCCCGTCCGTGATGCGGAAGACCCCGCCGAGCGCGCCGACGTCCTCGCCCATGACGTGGACCGTCGGGTCCTCGGCCATCGCGTCGCGCATCGCCCTGTTCAGGGCCTGCGCCATGGTCGCCGGCTTCACCGCCACCGTGGTCATGACCCGTCCTCCGCTTCCGGTTCCGCAGCTTCCAGCTCGGCGCGCAGCATGGCCGCCTGTTCGCGGAGCAGGCCGGTCTGCTCCGCGTAGACGTTCTCGAAAAGGTCCATCGGGTCGAGCACGGGCTCCGCGTTCATCCCGTCCCGCAGCCGGGCCGCCATCGTCTCGGCCGCGTCCTTGGCGGCCTGGATGCCGGCCTCGTCGAGCAGCCCGCGCGCGGTCAGCTCGCGCTCGAGCAGCTGGATCGGGTCGTGCGCCTTCCAGGCCTCGACCTCGGCGTCCCCGCGGTAGCGGGTCGCGTCGTCGGCGTTGGTGTGGGCCTCGATCCGGTACGTGACGGCCTCGATCAGGGTCGGTCCGCCGCCGGAGCGGGCCCGCCGGACGGCCTCGGACAGCACCTCGTGCATGGCGGCGATGTCGTTGCCGTCGACGAGGCGGCCCGGCATCCCGTATCCCACGGCCTTGTGGGCCAGGGTGGGGGCGGCGGTCTGCTTGGCGAGCGGGACGGATATCGCGAACCCGTTGTTCTGGACGAGGAAGACCACCGGCGCCTGCCAGACGGCGGCGAAGTTCATGGCCTCGTGGAAATCGCCCTCGCTCGTGCCGCCGTCGCCGACCATGGCCAGGGCGACCACGTCGTCCCCGCGCAGCCGGGCGGCGTGCGCCAGGCCGACCGCGTGCGGCAGCTGGGTGGCGAGCGGGGTGCACAGGGGGGCTATCCGGTGCTCGCGCGGGTCGTACCCGGTGTGCCAGTCGCCCCGCAGGAGGGTCAGGGCCTCCACGGGATCGAGCCCGCGGGCCACGGCCGCCAGGGTGTCGCGGTAGCTCGGGAAGAGCCAGTCCTGCTCCTCCAGCACCAGCGCCGCCGCGATCTCGCAGGCTTCCTGGCCCACGGTGGACGGATATACGGCCAGTCGGCCCTGCCGGGTGAGGGCGGTGGCCTGGGCGTTGTAGCGGCGGCCGCGCACCAGCTCGGCGTAGCACCGGCGCATCAGCTCGGGGTCGAGCCGGTCGGCGGCCGGCGTGCCCAGCACCCGGTACGGCTCGGGGTCCGGGAGCAGCGGGGCGGCATCCGTACGGGGCCTCCAGGCGGGCGGCGGGGTGGAGCGGTGGGACGCACCGGCACCGGGCAGCTCTTGGACCGTCATGGCGGCGTACACCTCCTCGTGGGAAGCGGGCAACGAAGGCCCCGGGTGTGAGGCCCCTCACCTACCGATTGTTCGGTTGTCCGCGCAATTTGGCTACAGGCAGCCTCAGGCTGTGGACAAAGTGGCGGCGGGGCCCTGGGATGGGTGCAGGACGTCCAGGAGAGGCAGGCAGCGGACGATGGCGGATGAACAAATGGCCGGAGCGGGTTCCGGAGCGGCTCCCGGCCCGGGGGGCGCGTCCGGGGGCGCACTCGCGGGTCCCGGGGGCCCGGGCGGCGGCGCGGGGCCGTCCGGCCCGCCCAGCCCTCCGCGCCCCCTCGACTCCGTCGACCGGTCGATCGTGCGCCTGCTCCAGGCGGACGGCCGCGCGTCGATACGCTCCGTAGCCGAGCAGGTCCACGTCTCGCGGGCCAATGCCTACGCCCGCATCAACCGGCTCATCGACGACGGGGTGATCCGGGGCTTCACCGCCCGCGTCAACCACGAGCGCGCCGGGCAGGGCGCCTCGGCCTACATCACCCTGAAGATCGTCCAGAACTCCTGGCGCACGGTCCGCGAACAGCTCCGCGAGCTCCCGGGCGCGGCCCACATCGCCCTGGTCAGCGGCGATTTCGACGTCCTGCTGCTGGTCCACACCCCGGACAACCGCACCCTGCGGGAGCTGGTCCTGACCCGCCTCCAGTCCATCCCGGAGGTCCTCTCCACCCGCACGCTGCTGGTCTTCGAGGAAACGGATCTCCTGGCCCGCGACCCGTCCGCCGGCCCGACGATCTCGGAGGAGTAGGGAGACGGCCTAGCGCTGCGTGCGCAGCCCGTCCAGGGCCATGCTGACCACGGCGTCCGCCAGCTGGTCGGAGGTGGTGCCCGGGTGCGGGCGGTACCACTCGACCAGGGAGTTGACCATGCCGAAGAGGAGCCGGGTGGCGAGCCGGATGTCCACGTCCGCCCGCAGGTCCCCCTCGGCGGCCGCGGCCTTCAGCAGGTCCGCGACCTGGTGGTCGAACTCGCGGCGCCGCTCCAGCGCCCACCGCTCGGTGCGGGTGTTGCCCCGCACGCGCAGCAGCAGCGTCACGTAGGGGAGTTCCACCACGAGGACCTCGACCGTGCGGCGCGTGACGTACTCGACCCGCTCGACCGCGCGCCCCCGTACCGCCCCTGATTCCTCCAGCACCGCGAAGAGCCCGTCCAGCGCCCGGCTGACGGCACGGTGGAGGAGCTCCTCCTTGCCCGCGACGTGGTGGTAGATCGAGGACTTCGAGATGCCCGCGGCCTTGGAGAGGTGCTCCATCGAGGTGCCGTCGTAGCCGCGCTCGTTGAAGACCTGGACGGCGACGGAGAGCAGGGTCTCGGGCGTGTACGTGTCCCGCTTGGCCGTCGTCATTGCGTCTCCCCCGCCTGGTCGTCCTCGTACGCGGCGTCCCCGTCCGCGTCGTCCCCGGCCCCGTCGTCCCCCGCCGCGTAGCCCAGCTTGTACAGGGCCAGCGAGGGCGCGTACCGGCCGCCCGGACAGCGCTCGTCGAGGTGGTGCAGCAGGTCGTACGCCCAGTCGCGGCCGAGCCGGTCGTGCCATTCGGCGGGGCCGACGGGGTAGTTGACCCCGAGCCGCATCGCCGTGTCGATGTCCTCGGCGCCGGCCACCCCGCGCGCGACCGCGTCGGCGGTGAGGTCGATCAGCATCGCGACGGTCCGGGCGACGATCATGCCGGGCACGTCGCCGATGACGGAGACCTGCTTGCCCAGCTTCTGGAACAGCCCGATCGCCTCGGAGAGGGTCCGCTCGCTGGTGTCCTCGCTGACGGAGAGCGCGATCCGGGTGGCATCGCGGTAGTCGAAGGCGAGGTCGAAGTAGACGACGTCGGCGAACTCGATCGAGGTCTTGCCGTCGGCGAGCACGAGCTGTCCCTCGCCGGGGAGCTGGATGTACGGGCCCCCGTGCTCGGTGGCCGTGACCGCGATCCCCGCCTCCTCCAGGAGGTCGACGAGCGCGGCGGCGGGCCCCAGGTCCCCCACGACGCTCACCTTCGCGGGCGCGTCCTCGGGACCGGCGGTGTGCGGCGCCGGGGCCGTGTGGTCCGGGCCGTACGGGTACCAGCCGTGCCCGGACTTGCGGCCGAGACGGCCCGACTGGACCAGCCGGCGCTGCGCGAGGGAGGGGGTGAACTTGGGGCTGCGGAAGAAGGACTCCCACACGGAGCGGGTGACGGCCTCGTTGACGTCCTGGCCGATCAGGTCGGTCAGCGCGAAGGGGCCCATCTTGAAGCCGCCGCTCTCGCGGAGCACGGCGTCGATGGTGGCCGGGTCGGCGCCCTGCTCCTCGTACACCGCGAAGGCCTCGGCGTAGAAGGGGCGGGCGATCCGGTTGACGATGAAGCCCGGGGTGTCGGCGCAGCGCACCGGCGTCTTCCCCCAGCCGAGGACCGTGCGGTACGCGCGGTCGGCGGCGGCCGGATCGGTCGCGAACCCGGACACCACCTCGACCAGCGGGAGCAGCGGCGCCGGGTTGAAGAAGTGCAGGCCGAGGAAGCGTCCGGGGTGCGCGAGGCCGGCCGCGAGCTCGGTGACGGAGAGGGAGGAGGTGTTGGTGGCCAGGAGGGCGTCCGGCGCGACCACCTCTTCGAGGGCCGCGAACAGCGCGCGCTTGACGGCGACGTCCTCGACCACCGCCTCGACGACGAGGGCCGCGCCGGCGAGGTCCGCGAGTCCGCCCGCCGCATCGATCCGGCCGATCGCGTCCTCGGCTTCGGCGCGATCCAGCCTGCCCTTGGCGGCCATCCGCTCGACGCGGTCCTGCACGAAACCGACCGCGTCGGCGGCGAGGGCGGCGGCGATGTCGTAGATCAGCACGCGGTGACCTGCGAGAAGGGCGACCTGGGCGATGCCCTGACCCATGGTGCCGGCGCCGACGACCGCCACTGTGCGGGACCGCTCGATTGCTGTCATGACCCGATCCTCCCGCACCGACTTGTCCACAGGTCCGCCGGGCCCTCTTGTCCCGACCGATCGTTCGGTTACTCTAACTCCAGTCTGCTCTTCTTCATCCCTTCTTGCCCGACCCGATCGCCTGATCCCGCCCGGCTCAACGAGGAGTTGGTCCCTGATGGCCGCCGAGCTCACCGTCCCCCAGCTGTCCGCCAAGCACCGGCCCACCCTGGACCAGGCCCTGGCCACGATCCGCACCCGTGCCTACTGGTCCCCGCATCCCGAGCACCCCAAGGCGTACGGCGAGACCGCGCCGGCCGACGGCCTCGCCGCCTTCGAGGCGCTGCGCGGCACCCGGCTCGACCTCGGGCAGCCCGGCACCGACGGCTGGACGGGCGCCGAGACCTCCCCGTACGGCGTACAGCTCGGCGTCGAGTACCCGCATGTGGACCCGGACGTCCTGCTGCCCGCGATGCGGGCCGGCATGGGCGCCTGGCGCGACGCCGGGCCCGAGGCCCGCGCCGTGGTCTGCATCGAGATCCTCGCCCGGATCTCCGCGCGGACGCACGAGTTCGCGCACGCGGTGATGCACACCAGCGGCCAGGCCTTCATGATGGCGTTCCAGGCGGGCGGCCCGCACGCACAGGACCGCGGCCTGGAGGCGGTGGCCTACGCGTACGAGGAGCAGACCCGGGTCCCGGGGCAGGCCGACTGGTCGAAGCCGCAGGGCAAGAAGGACCCGCTGGAACTCGGCAAGACCTTCACCGCCGTCCCCCGGGGCATCTCCCTGATGATCGGCTGCAACACCTTCCCCACCTGGAACGGGTACCCGGGCATCTTCGCCTCCCTCGCCACGGGCAACCCGGTCCTGGTCAAGCCGCACCCGCGCGCCGTGCTGCCGCTGGCGCTGACCGTCCAGGTCGCCCGCGAGGTCCTGGCGCAGTACGGCTTCGACCCGAACCTGGTGGCGCTGGCCGTCGAGCGGCCGGGCGAGGGCATCGCCAAGGAGCTCGCCGTCCGCCCCGAGATCAAGGTGATCGACTACACCGGGTCCACGGAGTTCGGCGAGTGGCTGGAGACCCACGCCCGCCAGGCGCAGGTCTACACGGAGAAGGCCGGCGTCAACACCGTCGTCCTCGACTCCACCGACAACTACAAGGGCATGCTGTCCAACCTGGCCTTCTCGCTGTCCCTGTACAGCGGCCAGATGTGCACCACCCCGCAGAACCTGCTCATCCCCCGCGACGGCATCGAGACGGACGCGGGCCACAAGTCGTACGACGAGGTCGTCGGCGACCTCGCGGGCGCGGTCGGCGGCCTGCTCGGCGACGACGCGCGGGCCAACGCCCTGCTCGGCGCGCTGGTCAACCCCGACGTCAAGTCCCGTCTGGAGGCCGCGGCCGGGCTCGGCGAAGTCGCGCTGGCCTCGCGGGAAGTACCGAACCCGGACTTCCCCGACGCGGTGGTCCGCACGCCGGTGATGGTGAAGCTGGACGCCTCCAAGTCCGACGACACCGCCCCGTACCTCTCGGAGTGCTTCGGCCCGGTCTCCTTCGCGGTGGCGGTCGACTCCACGGCGGGCGCGCTCGACCTGCTGCGGCGCACGGTCCGCGAGAAGGGCGCGATGACGGTCGGGGCGTACACCACGTCCGCGGACACCGAGCGGGCCATCGAGGAGGTCTGCCTCGAGGAGTCGGCGCAGCTCTCGCTGAACCTCACGGGCGGGGTCTACGTCAACCAGACCGCGGCCTTCTCGGACTTCCACGGTTCGGGCGGCAACCCGGCGGCCAACGCGGCGCTGTGCGACGGGGCCTTCGTGTCCAACCGCTTCCGCGTGGTGGAGGTCCGCCGCCAGGGCTGAGCCGCTAGGCGCTCTCCCCCGTGCTCTCCCCGGCCGGCCCGTCCGCCGGCCGGGGACCGCCCCAGTGGAAGAGGGTCATGGCCACGCTGGTCGCCAGGTTGTAGCTGGACACCTGCGGGCGCATCGGCAGGGACACCAGATGGTCGGCCCGGGCCCGCAGTTCGGGAGAGATCCCGTGCCGTTCGGAGCCGAAGGCGAGCAGGGCATCGTCAGGGAGGGTGAGGGCGCGGATGTCCTCGCCCTCCGGGTCGAGCACGTACAGCGGGCCGGGCGGCAGCGCGGCGAGATCCACCCGGGCGACGGTGGTGGCGTAGTGAAGCCCCGCTCCGGCGCGGACCACGTGGGGGTGCCAGGGGTCGAGATCACCCCGGGTGATCACGCCGGTGGCCCCGAAACCGGCGGCGAGGCGGACCACCGCTCCGACGTTGCCGAGGTTGCGCGGGTTGTCGAGCACCACGACCGGGGCCGGCCTGGGCATCGCGTCGAGCCGTGCCCGCCCCTCGGCCGGGTCGGGCCGGACCGCGAGCGCCGCCACCCCGGTGGGGTGCACCCGCCCCGGGGCCAGCAGCTCCTTGAGCGGAGCCCGCCGTACCAGCCGGGCCACTTCCGCCTCGACGTCCGCGGCCAGCTCGCGCGCGAGGCGCCGTACCGCCTCGGGATCGTCGGCGACGACGATCCGGACGTCCGCCCCGAAGCGCAGGGCGTGCTTCAGCGCGTGGAATCCGTCGAGGAGCACGAGGTCCTCCCGCGCCACGGCCTCCCGCCACTGCCGTTCGGTGCCGCCGTCGGGGCTCTCGTGCTGCTCGCTCATACCGCCGAGCCTACGGTCCCCTGCTCCGGCTCCGGATCCGGCTCCCGGTCCGCCTCGGGGAGCGCGGCGCGGCCGCGACCGCGACCGCGACCGCCCGGCCGCAGCGCCGCGGCCCGCGCACCGAGCCAGACGAGGAACACCGTCGGCAGGAACACCGCGTCGGCGGCGATCATCGCCAGCGAGAAGAACGGCAGACCCAGCAGCACGGCGATCCCCGCGTGCTCCATCATCATCAGCACCAGCAGGACGTTCTTGATCCGCCGGTTGAACAGGGTGAACGGGAACGCCACCTGGACCGCGACCGTCCCGTACGACAGCAGCATCACCAGCGTGCCGCTGCTCGCGAGGAGGGCCGACACCCCGGGCCAGGGGGTGAAGTAGTCCAGGCCCAGCGGGTAGTACAGCGCGGTCCCGTCCTGCCAGCGCGAGCCCTGGATCTTGTACCAGCCCGCCGTCGCGTAGATCAGGCAGACCTCCGCCATGATCACCAGCATTCCGGCGTTGTGCAGCAGGTTCGCCAGGACGTCGAGGACCGCCCGCCCCTCCCCCTCGGGCTCGTACCGGTCGACCGTCCACCACAGCGCGGCGACCACCCACAGCGCGGCGAAGGCCACCAGCCAGCCGGTACCGAACCCCCCGGTCACCGCCCCGTACGCGCCCACGCCGCCGAGCACGGCCCACAGCGCCGGCCCGGCCCGCCCGGCCGAGGCCGTGCCGAGGCGGCGGGCACGGCGGGCGTCGAGCGACCACACCCGCGCGCAGCGGGTGAGCACGAGGTAGATCGCCATCAGGTGGATGACGTTGTCCCCTCCGTCGCCCATGAAGACGCTGCGGTTCTGCAGCGAGAGCACGCCGACCATGAACACCACGGCCGTGGCCCGGGTGCGCCAGCCCAGCAGCAGCAGCGCGCTCGACAGCACGCAGAGCACGTAGACGATCTCGAACCAGAGCGCCGAGTCGGACCACATCAGCACCGTGAAGGCGTGGTTCGAAGCGATCAGCTGCTTCGCCAGGTCCCAGCTCCAGGGCCCTTGCGGCCCGTACAGCTCGTGCCGGTGGGGGAACTCGCGCAGCAGGAAGAACAGCCAGGTGCCGGCGAAGCCGATGCGGACCACGGCGCTCTGGTAGGTGCCCAGGGCCCGCCCGGTGACCGCGGCCAGCGCCGGGGCGGCCGCGGCCCGTAGCCGTGCGGCCAGGGTGCTCACTGTCCCGGCGCCCGCCGTCCCGGTGCCGGCGGTCCCGGTGCCGGCGGTCCCGGTGCCGGCCGTCCCGGTGCCCACCGTCCCGGTGTCCGCGGCCCCCGCCGTCCCGTCCGCGGGCGGCCTCACACCGTCCACCACGGCAGCTCCCGGTAGTAGGTCTGGGTGTCGGTCTTCTCGTCGGACCACTTGGGCGCGGCGACGGCCGTCGTCGCCCCGCGCAGCTGGATCCGTACGATCCGGCCGTCGGCGAGGTGCGCGCCCTTGCCCACGGCCGTGTCCGCGTCCGTCCGGACCTTCAGCCGGTCCAGCGCGATCCGCCGCAGGTACTGCTCGGCGAGCTCGCCGCGTTCGCCGGTCGTCCTGTTGTCCTCGTCGTGGGAACCGGTGAAGAAGTCCCAGGCCCGCCGGAGCTCGTTCTGCTCGGTGTGGCTCGGCAGCAGGCTGTGCCTGATGGCCGCGCCGTCCTCGGCGGACAGGTCGCGCCAGTTGCCGGTCACCAGCACGCCGTCGGCCGTGCGGGCCTCGACCCGCACCTCGATCGCGATGTTCTGCTGCAGCGGGTTGGGCGCGAAGAGCTTCCAGTTCTGTTCGAACTCGGGATAGATCCAGGTGTCGATCGTCCGCGCGTGCTGCTTGCTCACCGTGTTGGAGGGGGCCACGTGCAGGAAGACGAGCGCGAGGTGCCCGCAGGCTCCGATGGCCACCGCGCCCAGGACCAGGGCCGTCAGGACCCGGTAGGGGGTGGAGAGACCCGCGATTCCGAGGGCCCGCGGCGGGGGCGGAGCGTCCCCTTCCGGGGGCTCGTGCGCGTTCGAATCCATCCCGCCCCGATCATCCGGCGTCCACAGGGTTGACCACAGAGGTTGACACCCTACGGGCCGTCGTCCCACCATTGAAGAGTAGGAACCGAACGATCGGTCGGTCGGGCGGAACGAAGCGGCAAAGACTCTCCGGCAGGAGGCCGTGATGGTGGCAGTGACCCCGGAAACGGGGCAGGAAGCGGGCATCGGCGTGACGGACGATCTCAGCGCACAGCTGGCGGCGGCCTTCGACGCGGCCGTCGCGGCGGACGAGCGCGTGGAACCGCGCGACTGGATGCCGGACGAATACCGCGCTTCCCTGGTCCGCCAGATGGCACAGCACGCCCACTCCGAGATCATCGGCATGCAGCCCGAGGCCAACTGGATCACCCGCGCGCCCTCCTTGCGCCGCAAGGCGATCCTGATGGCGAAGGTCCAGGACGAGGCCGGCCACGGCCTGTACCTGTACAGCGCCGCCGAGACCCTGGGCACCAGCCGCGACGAGCTGCTCGACAAGCTCCACGCGGGGAAGCAGAAGTACTCCTCGATCTTCAACTACCCCACGCTGACCTGGGCGGACGTCGGCGCGATCGGCTGGCTCGTGGACGGCGCGGCGATCACCAACCAGGTCCCGATCTGCCGCTGCTCCTACGGGCCGTACGCGCGTGCCATGGTCCGGATCTGCAAGGAGGAGTCCTTCCACCAGCGCCAGGGGTACGAGCTGCTCCTCGCGCTCTCGCAGGGCACCGAGGCACAGCACGCGATGGCGCAGGACGCGGTCGACCGGTGGTGGTGGCCTTCGCTGATGATGTTCGGCCCGCCGGACGCGGAGTCGGGGCACTCGGCGCAGTCGATGGCCTGGCGGATCAAGCGCCACTCCAACGACGAGCTGCGCCAGCGCTTCGTGGACATCGCCGTACCGCAGGCCGAGTCGCTGGGCCTGACCCTGCCCGACCCGGACCTGAAGTGGAACGAGGAGCGCGGGCACCACGACTTCGGCGCGATCGACTGGGCCGAGTTCTGGGACGTGCTCAAGGGCAACGGCCCGTGCAACGAGGAGCGGATCGGACAGCGCCGCGCGGCGCACGAGGAAGGCGCCTGGGTCCGCGAAGCGGCCGCGGCGTACGCGGAGAAATCTGCCGCACGCAAGGAACAGCAAGAGGCGGCAATGGAAAGCGAGGCACGGGTATGACGCAGAACTGGCCCCTGTGGGAGGTGTTCGTCCGCTCGCGGCGCGGCCTCTCGCACACGCACGCGGGCAGCCTGCACGCTCCCGACGCGGAGATGGCTCTGCGCAACGCCCGCGATCTCTACACCCGTCGCGGGGAAGGCATCTCGATCTGGGTCGTGCCCTCCACGGAGATCACCGCCTCCTCCCCCGACGAGCGGGACCCGTTCTTCGCCCCGTCGGCCGACAAGCCGTACCGCCACCCGACCTTCTACGAGATCCCCGAGGGGGTGAACCACCTGTGACCAGCACCGACGTGGTGAATGCCGCCACCCTGCCGCTCGGCGACGACGCGCTGATCCTCTCCCACCGCCTCGGCGAATGGGCAGGACACGCCCCCGTCCTGGAGGAGGAGGTCGCCCTCGCCAACATCGCCCTCGACCTGCTCGGCCAGGCCCGTGTCCTGCTGTCGATGGCCGGCGACGAGGACGAGCTGGCCTTCCTGCGCGAGGAGCGGTCCTTCCGCAACCTCCAGCTGGTCGAGCAGCCGAACGGCGATTTCGCCCACACCATCGCGCGCCAGCTCTACTTCTCGTTCTACCAGCACGAGCTGTACACGAGCCTCGCGCTCGGCGAGGGCCCGTTCGGGCCCCTCGCGGCCAAGGCCGTCAAGGAGACCGCCTACCACCGCGACCACGCCGAGCAGTGGACGCTGCGGCTCGGGGACGGCACCGAGGAGAGCCGCGCGCGGATGCGGGCCGGCCTGGACGGGCTGTGGAAGTACACCGGGGAGATGTTCCAGCCGGTGGACGGGCTCGAGGACCTCGACTGGGCCGCCCTGGAAGGCCGCTGGCTGGCCTCCCTCGAGGAGGTCCTGGGACGGGCGGGGCTGGCGATGCCGCAGGGGCCGCGCAGCGGTGCCTGGGCCGCCGGGGCCGGACGTCAGGGACTGCACACCGAGTCGTTCGGCCGGCTGCTCGCCGAGATGCAGCACCTGCACCGCAGCCATCCGGGTGCCTCGTGGTGACCGGGACCGAGCAGACCCGGCTGGAGGTGGAGCTGGCCGAGCTGGCGGGCTCCGTCCCCGACCCCGAGCTGCCCGTGATCACCCTCACCGAGCTCGGTGTCATGCGCGGGGTCCGGATGCACGAGGACGGCCACGTCGAGGTCACCCTCACGCCCACGTACACGGGGTGCCCGGCCATCGAGGCCATGTCCGCCGACATCGAGCGGGTCCTGAACGGCCACGGCATACCCGACGTCAGGGTGCGGACCGTTCTCGCCCCCGCCTGGTCCACCGACGACATCAGCGCCGAAGGCCGCCGCAAGCTGGCCGAGTTCGGCATAGCCCCGCCGCGGCCGCACGCCGCCGGCGGGCCGGTCCCGCTCACCCTGTCGGTCCGCTGCCCTCACTGCGGATCGACCGACACCGAACTGCTCAGCCGGTTCTCCTCGACGGCCTGCAAGGCGCTGCGCCGCTGCGCCGCCTGCCGTGAACCGTTCGACCACTTCAAGGAGCTGTAGATGGCCGTGTTCCCGCCGGCGACCGCCCCGGGGTCCGCGAGCCCGACGCGCCCCGCGCGCCACGGCGCCTTCCACACCCTGCCGGTGGCGGCGGTCGACCGGCTCACCGAGGACTCCGTCGCGCTGACCCTGGCCGTGCCGCCGGAGCTGCGCGCCGCGTACATGCACGCCCCCGGCCAGCACCTCACCCTGCGGCGGAGCACCCCCGAGGGCGGCGAAGTCCGGCGCACGTACTCGATCTGCTCCCCCGCCCCGGCGGCCGGCGGGCCCGGCCCCGCGACCCTGCGGGTCGGGGTGCGGCTGGTGGAGGGCGGGGAGTTCTCCTCGTTCGCGCACAAGGAGATCGCCGCCGGGGACGTCCTCGACGTGATGGTCCCGGCCGGCCGGTTCGTCCTGGACCCGGCCGCGGCGCCGCCCGCCGCGCACTACGCCGCGATCGTCGGAGGCAGCGGCATCACCCCCGTGCTGTCCATCGCGGCCACGCTGCTCGCGGCGCGGCCCGATGCCCGGTTCTGCCTGGTGCGCAGCGACCGCAGCGCGGCCTCGACGATGTTCCTGGAGGAGGTCGCCGACCTCAAGGACCGCTATCCCGACCGGTTCCAGCTGGTCACTGTCCTGTCCCGCGAGGAGCAGGAGGCCGGGCTGCCCTCGGGTCGGCTCGGCGAGGAGCGGCTGACGGCGCTGCTGCCCGCTCTGCTGCCGGTCACCGAGGTGACGGGCTGGTTCCTGTGCGGGCCGTACGGGCTGGTCACGGGCGCCGAGCAGGCGCTGGGCGCGCTCGGGGTGCTGCGGACCCGCGTCCACGAGGAGGTCTTCCACGTCGAGGACACGGCCCCGCCGACGCCCGCCCCCTCGGCCGCCGCCACCCACGCCCGGGTCACGGCGCGGCTCGACGGCCGCTCGGGCACCTGGCCCGTCGGGGAGGGCGAGTCCCTGCTCGACGCGGTGCTGCGGGCCCGCGCGGACGCCCCGTACGCCTGCAAGGGCGGGGTGTGCGGCACCTGCCGGGCGTTCCTGGTGACCGGTGAGGTGCGGATGGAGCGGAACTTCGCGCTGGAGGAGGCGGAGACGGAAGCCGGCTTCGTGCTGGCCTGCCAGTCGCATCCGGTGTCGGAGGAAGTGGAGATCGACTTCGACCGCTGAGCGGCCGTCCCCCGCCATCCCCTGTCAAATTTCCAGAACGTGTTCTATCTTGACGCACCGTCAGGCAGAGCACGATCCGGGCACGCGGGAGGACAGGCAGTGGACTTCACCTTCACCGAGGAGCAGCAGGCCGCCGTCGAGGCGGCCAAGGCCGTGTTCGCGGACGTCGCCCCCGACAGCGTGCCCAGCCCCGCGCTCACCCCGCGGGCCGTGGCCGAGGAGTTCGACCGCGGACTGTGGGCCAAGCTCGCCGACTCCGATCTGCTGAGCCTGGTCCTCGCCGAGGAGTACGACGGGGCCGGGCTCGACACCATCGCCCTGTGCCTCGTACTGCGGGAGGCCGCGAGGGTCCTGGCCCGGGTGCCGCTGCTGGAGCACTGCGCCACCGCCATGGCCGTCCAGGCCCACGGCAGCCCCGAGCTGGCCGGGGCCCTGCTGCGCGACGCCGGGCGCGGCAGCCTCGTCCTCACCGCCGCCGCGCACGGCCGCAGCGGCCACGACCCGGCAGAGCTGGCCGTCACCGCCCGCCGCGACGGCGACGCCTGGATCCTGGAGGGGCTCCAGACGGCCGTCGCGTGGGCGCACAACGCCGACTGGATCGCCGTCCCGGCCCACACCGGGGAGGGCGAGGCGGTCCTGGCCCTCGTCCCGAGCGGAGCCGAGGGCCTGTCCCTCGCGGCGCAGTACTCCACCACCGGGGAGCGGCTCGGCGAGCTCACCCTGGAGGGCGTGCGGATCCCGGCCGCGCACCTCATCGAGGCACCCGGCGCCTGGGACCACCTGCGCCGGCTCCTCGCCACCGGGACCTGCGCGCTCGCACTCGGCCTCGGCGAAAACGTGCTCGCCATGACCAGCCGGTACACGAGCAAGCGCGAGCAGTTCGGCTTCCCCGTGGCCAGCTTCCAGGCGGTCGCCGTCCAGGCCGCCGACCGCTACATCGACCTGCGCGCCATGGAAGTCACCCTCTGGCAGGCCGCCTGGCGGCTCGACGCCTCGACGGGCGGAGCCGGCGGGCCGCTGCCCAGCGCGGGCGACGTGGCCGTGGCCAAGATCTGGGCCTCCGAGGGCGTACGGCGCGTCGTGCAGACCGCACAGCACCTGCACGGCGGCTTCGGCGCCGACACCGACTACCCGCTGCACCGCTACCACGCCTGGGCCAAGCAGCTGGAGCTCCAGCTCGGCCCGGCCGCCGTGCACGAGGAGGCCCTGGGCGACCTGCTGGCCGCCCACCCGCTCGGCTAGAGGGCTGGACGGCCCGGGCGGCGCCCGTCAGACCACGAAGCCCGGGGAGCCCGCGTCGGTGACGACCGGGCGGCCCGCGGCCTCCCAGTCCTGCATGCCGCCGTCCACGTTCACGGCGTCGATGTCCTGGCCGCGCAGGTACTGGGCGACCTGGGCGGAGCGGCCGCCGACCCGGCACATCACGTAGACCGGACGGTCGTCCTCGATCTTCTCGGTCAGCTCACCGATGCGCGCCACGAACTCGCTCATCGGGATGTGCAGCGCACCCTCGGCGTGGCCGGCCGCCCATTCGTCGTTCTCGCGAACGTCGAGGACAAAGGCCTCGGAGGGAAGCGCGGAGGCGGCCACCGAGGGAAGCGGTCCGGAGTTCATAGCTGTCGCCTTCTCTTGTCACGGATAGGTGAGTCAACCTATCCGACGGGCTTTCCCGGGGCGTCGCTCCCCGGGCGTCGCTCCCCGGGCGTCCTCACGCGGTGCGCAGCTCCGCCAGTTCCGCCTCGCGCTTCGCGACATCGCCGAGCAGCTGCTCGGCGATCTCCTCCAGCAGGCGGTCCGGGTCCTCGGGGGCCATCCGCAGCATCGATCCGATCGCGCTGTCCTCCAGCTCCCGGGCCACGACCGACAGGAGTTCCTTGCGCCGCGAGAGCCACTCCAGCCGCTCGTAGAGCTCCTCGCTCTCGCTCAGCCGCGCGGCGGCCGGCGCCGGACCGGCCGCCCACTCCTGAGCCAGCTCGCGCAGCAGCTGCTCCTCGCCCCGCCCGTACGCGGCGTTGACCCGCACGATGAACTCCTCGCGCCGCTCCCGCTCGGCCTCGTCCTGGGCCAGGTCCGGATGCGCCTGGCGCACCAGCTCGCGGTACAGGCGGCGTACCTCCTCCGTGGGGCGCACCCGCTCCGGAGGCCGCACGGCGCGGTCGGTGAGCATCGCGGAGGCGTCGTCGGACATCCCGTCCGAGTCCAGCCAGTCGTGGAACAGCTCGTCCACCCCGGGCATGGGCATCACCAGGGAACGGGCCTCGCGCGCACGGCGAAGGTCCTCCGGGTCCCCGCTGCGCGCCGCCTTCGCCTCGGCGATGAGCGCGTCCAGCTCGTCGAGCCGGGAGTACATCGGGCCGAGTTTCTGGTGGTGGAGGCGGGAGAAGTTCTCCACCTCCACACGGAAGGTCTCCACGGCGATCTCGAACTCGATCAACGCCTGCTCGGCGGCCCGGACGGCGCGCTCCAGGCGCGCCTCGGGCCGCTCGTCGGCGGAGGGGGCGGAGCCGGGCTCGGGCGCTTCGGGAACTGTCTGCTCGCTCACCCGGCCAGCCTAAGGCCCGACCGGCCGGGTGTTTCACGTGAAACATCGCCCGGTTCCCGGCCCGGTCGCCCGACCCGTTCCCGGCCCGGTGCCCCGGGGGGGGGGGGGGGGGGGTGACCCCCCCCCCCCCCCCCCCCCCCGGCCCCCGCCCGCCCCCCCCCGCCGCCCCCCCCCCCCGCCGCGCGGCCCCCCCCCACACCCCCGCCACCGCCCGCG
>NZ_JBSGWY010000005.1:39334-84736 GCF_053609145.1 Streptomyces sp. NPDC054961
CCGAGACTCCGAGAGCCCCACAGACCCCCCGCGAGCCGCGCCCCCCGCCCCCCCCCCCCCCCCCCCCCCCGCGCCGCCCCCCCCCCCCCCCCCCCACCCCCCCCCCCCCCCCGCCCGGCCGCCTCCGGCCGCCTCCGGCCGGCCCCGGCCGGCTCCCGCCCCTGCCGTCCTAGACCCCCGACTCCGCCGCGATCCGCCCGGACCGCACCGCCGCCACCAGGACCGCGTGGTCGGCCTCGCTCCGGTCCGCGTAGGACACCGCGAACGTGGCCATCGCCTCGTCCAGCTCCTCGTTCTTCCCGCAGTACCCCGCCAGCAGCCGCGGATCCGCGCTGTGCGCGTGCGCCCGCGCCAGCAGGGCCCCGGTCATCCGCCCGTAGTCGTCGATCTGCTCCACGGCCAGCGCCGCCGGGTCCACGCTGCCCTTGCGGTTGCGGAACTGGCGGACCTGGAAGGGCCGCCCCTCCACCGTCGTCCAGCCCAGCAGGATGTCGGAGACCACCTGCATCTGCTTCTGCCCGGCCACCACCCGCCGGCCCTCGTGCTCCTCCGGCGGCGAGACGAAGCCGAGACCGGGCAGGTAGGGCAGCAGCGCGGACGGCCGGGCCTCCTTCACCTGGAGGACCAGCGCCTCGCCCCGGTGGTCGAGCAGCAGCACCACGTAGGAGCGGGTCCCCACGCTGCCGGTCCCCACCACCCGGAAGGCCACGTCGTGGATCGCGTACCGGGCCAGCAGCGGCTGCCGGTCCCCCTGCAGCGTCTCGAGGTACGGGCCCAGCGCGGCCGCCACGGCCGCCGCCTCCCCGTCCCCGACCCGGCGCAGCACGGGCAGCGCGTCCACGAAGGCCCGGCCGCCGTCGGGCGCGGCCTCGGTGGACTTCGCGGCGAACCGGGCCGAGGTGTTGTTGCGGGCCTTCTCGGAGACCCGCTCCAGCGTGCCCAGCAGGTCCCGGGCATCGGTGTGCGAGACCAGTTCCTCGTCGGCGATCGCGTTCCACGCGTCCAGCGACGGCAGCTTGGCGAGGAGGCGCATGGTGCGGCGGTAGGCGCCCACCGAGTCGAGCGCCGCCGCCCGGCAGGTGTCCTCGTCGGCGCCGGCCACCCGGCCGGCCAGGACCAGCGACGTGGCGAGCCGCTTGAGGTCCCACTCCCACGGGCCGAAGACGGTCTCGTCGAAGTCGTTGAGGTCGATGACGAGCCGGCCCCGCGCGTCCCCGTACAGGCCGAAGTTGGCCGCGTGGGCGTCTCCGCAGATCTGCGCGCCGATCCCCGTCACCGGACCGCCGGAGAGGTCGTGGGCCATCAGCCCGGCCGATCCGCGCAGGAACGCGAAGGGGTTGGCGGCCATCCGCCCGACCCGTATCGGCGTCAGCTCGTCGACCCGGCCGACGTTGGACTCCTCCACCGCCCGCACCGCGTCCGGGCGGTCGGCCGGCGCCTGGAAGTGCGCCTGGGCCGCCCGCGGGACGCGGACGCGCAGCGCCTTGCCGGCCGCCCTCGGCGAGCCGTCCGGACCTCCCGCGCGCCCCTCGGTGAACCGCCTGGCGAACCCCGGGACCTCCGGTATCCGTTCCTTCGCGTCCGGTTCCCCCACGCGCTGCTCCGGTACCACCGTCATGCGTCCCGCCCCCTGATCACCATCGGTTCGGGCCCGACCGTACCTAGAGCCCGGCGTCCCTGGCCAGCAGTGCCGCCTGGACCCGGTTCTCGCACTGCAGCTTCGCCAGGATCCGGCTCACGTACGTCTTCACCGTCGCCTCGCTCATGTGCAGCCGCCGGCCCGCGTCCGCGTTCGACAGCCCCTCGCCCAGCAGCGCCAGTACCCCGCGCTCGCGCTCGCTCAGCTCCGCCACCCGGCGCCGGGCCGCCTCGCCGCGTCCCGCGGACTGCCCGGACGCCAGCTGGTCCACCACGTGCCGGGTCGCCGCCGGGGACAGGTAGGCGTCCCCGGCGGCGGCTGCCCGGACGGCCCCGATCAGTTCGCCGGGAGCCGAGTCCTTCAACAGGAACCCCGCGCCACCCCCGCTCAGCGCGCGCAGCACGTTCTCCTTCTCCCCGAAGGTCGTCAGGATCAGCGTCCGCACCTCGGGCGCCGAACGCCCGAGTTCGCCCAGCGCCGTCAGCCCGTCCATGACGGGCATCTGGAGGTCCAGGAGCATCACGTCCGGTCCGTGCGCGCGGGCGAGCTCGACCGCCTCCCGGCCGTTCGCCGCCTCCGCGACGACCTCGATGTCCGCCGCCGAGGTCAGGATCATCCTGATCCCGGCCCGGATCAGCGGCTCGTCGTCAGCGATCACCACGCGGATCACCTTGACCGTCACCCGTGCTCCCCTTACTCGGCCTGGTACGCCTGCTTGTCGACGAGCTTGCCGTCCTTGAAGCAGAACCGGAAAACACTGTTGCCGCCGATCTCGGAATCATCGTCCGCCAGCAGGGCCACACACGTGGCGCCCTGCGGGCGCGGCGGCCCCTTCCGGTCGAGCCCCTCGGTCAGGACGCTGTCCCCGCTGGGCAGCCGGGAGCGCACCGCGTCCTCCGGCTCGCCGACGTGGATGCCGTCGTAGTCGGCCCGGCTGATCGTCGCGTCGCTCAACGAGCCCACGAGCAGCGCCACCGCCGCCCCGATCACGATCAGCAGCACCACCACGGCCGCGACCGCGATCCCACAGCCCAGCGCCACGCCCCCGGACCGGCCGTTCCCGCCCAGCAGCTTCCGGTCGACCGCGGCCCAGTCCACCGGCGCCGTACCGATGCCCGGCAGCTGCTGCCCGAAGTCGTCGGCGACCCCGCCCAGTCCGCCCGTCCCCGTCCCGCTCTCCTGCGCCACGGCCGGCTCGGTCCCGTACGGGAGCACCCCCGCGACCCGGAAGCCGCCGCCCTCGGCGGCCCCCGCGTAGACCATGCCGCCGACCAGCCGGGCCCGCTCGCGCAGTCCCGTCAGCCCCTGGCCCCCGGACACCACCTCGCCGGCGCCCGGACCGGCCGCCGGACCGTTGGCGATCTCCACCACCAGCGAGTCGTCCTCGTAGCGCAGTTCCACCGTGATCGGCGCGCCCGGAGCGTGCTTGTAGGCGTTGGTCAGCGCCTCCTGGGCGATCCGGTACGCCGCGTGGTCGCAGGCGGCGACCAGCGCCCGGGGCCGCCCCGCCGTCGTGAGCCGTACGTCGGTGCCCGCGCTGCGCGCCGCCTCCACGAGCCCGGCGATGCCCGCCACCCCGCGCGCGGCGGGCTGCGCCTCCTCCACCGGCTCCGGCGCCTCCACCCCGTCCCGCAGGATGCCGACGACCTCGCGCAGCTCGTGCATGGCCGCGACCGAGGCCTGGCGCAGTACGCCCACCGCCTCGCGCTGCCGGTCGGTCAGCACCGGGTCGACCTCCAGCGCACCGGTGTGCACCGAGATCAGCGCGAGCTGGTGGCCGAGGCTGTCGTGCATGTCTTGGGCGATGCGCTGGCGTTCGCGCAGCCGGGCCTGCCCGGCGATCATCGCCCGCTCGCGCAGCAGCTGGGCGTTGCGTTCCTGGAGGGCGCGCAGCAGCGTGTTGCGCTGGGACCAGTAACGGCTGGCCAGGCCGGGCATGACCACCGTGGCCAGGAACATCAGCGTGCTGAAGACGATGATCAGCAGCGGGCGGCCCTGCGACCACTCCTTGACCACGCTGAGCACGACGGCGGCCGTGAAGGCCGCGGTGAAGGCTCCCAGCGCCCTCCCGACGCCGACGATGCGCCGTCCCGCCGACCAGCCGAGCGGGATCGCCACGAGGAACGCCCCGGGCAGGTAGACGCCCACCGCCGAGCCCACCACCAGCGTGAGCACCGGCAGCCTTCGCCTCAGCAGGATCAGCACCATGACGGTCGCGGCACTGGCCGCCATCCGCACCCCGGAGCCGTTGTCGAGCTCCTCGACGACGAGCCCCAGCAGCGCGAGCACCACGCCCAGCGCCAGGTCCCCGGCCAGCGTCCGCCGGGTCCAGGGCTCGGGGCCCCTGAGCCAGTCCCGTCCCGCGCGCGTCCTCGCCGTCACATCCACCCGGCCGACCCTAGACACCGCCGCCCGCCCCGTACTGCTCTCTTTCGTCGCGCCCCGCCCGACGAAAGTCTCCCGGCGCATCCCTCAGCCGCTTCGCGGGCGGCCAGCCCGATCAGCCGCGCGGCCTCGGCCGGCCGGTCCGCCGCGAAGTAGAACCGGCGGGCCACGACCGGCGCACCCCCAGGTGGGGCGTGCGGAGCGTCATCGCGCAGGACCCGAGGACGAGCACCAGGGAGACGGCGACCCAGGCGAGGTGCAGCGGCCGGTAGGCGGGCGGGCGGGACCATCGCGTCCACGACCGCGTCAAAAACGAGCTCGGTGGCGGCCACGGCCCACAACGCCGTCCGGACATCGGCGGAGTGCGCCACCACCCGGCTTCCAGGGGGCACGTCCGCCGGCTTGCGCAGCACCCAGCCCGCCAGATCGGCGAGCATGGCCCGGATCCAGCCGACGGCAGTGCGCCGGCCTCCGGAAGCGTCGTGACGGGCGTGAGCGGGCTGCGGGCCGTGAAGGGCGGGCAAGGTCTCGCGGATGTCCTCGTGCGCTTCGTCTGTCACGCGTCCCAGCCCGGCCCCGGCCCCGGCCGTCCGGCAGTGTCATCCGTCATAGACGGAAAACGCGAAACGGCCGCCACCGTTTACCGATGACGACCGTGTCGTTAAGTGCGCGAGGGGGGATTTGAACCCCCACGCCCCGAAGGGCACTGGCACCTGAAGCCAGCGCGTCTGCCGTTCCGCCACTCGCGCAAGTAGCTACCAGCGGTTCTTCCCTTGCGGGCCGTTCCCCTGGCGACATCGGAACATTAGCACGTGGGACGGGGTGGATTCACATCGCTTTTCGTGCTCTGCCCGGACCCTGCGAGGACGGTCACTCCCGTACTCGGCTCCGGGTGCGGGACACTGTCCCTGGGGCGCCCCTACGATCGCTTGTGAGGACCAACACTCCTCACCTCGCGACCGATGGGGAACCACCCGAATCCGCCACGCGTGGATACGATCAGTAAGCAGTACAGGGCGACAACGACGGAGGAGGTGCCCCATGGGAGTCCTGAAGCGGTTCGAGCAGCGACTCGAAGGTCTGGTGAACGGCACCTTCGCCAAGGTGTTCAAGTCCGAGGTCCAGCCCGTGGAGATCGCCGGCGCCCTCCAGCGCGAGTGCGACAACAACGCCACGATCTGGAACCGGGAGCGGACCGTCGTCCCCAACGACTTCATCGTGGAGCTCAGCGCGGGCGACTTCGAGCGCCTGAGCCCGTACTCGGGCCAGCTCGGCGACGAACTCGCGGGCCTCGTCCGCGACTACGCCAAGCAGCAGCGCTACAGCTTCATGGGCACCATCAAGGTGCACCTGGAGAAGGCGGACGACCTGGACACCGGGCTCTACCGGGTCCGCAGTCGCACGCTCGCCTCCAGCACCTCCCAGGCCCCGGGCCAGCCGGCGCAGGGACCGGGGCAGGGCCGCCAGGCCGCCCCGGCCCAGCCCGGCGGATACGGCTACCCCCCGGTCTCCGCACCGCCCATGCCCGCCGGACCGCCCCCGGGCGGCCCCGGAGCGCGCAGGCCTGGTCCCGGCGGGCACGCGGGCCAGACCGCACCGTCCGCGGGGGCCCCCGTACCGCCCGTGTCCCCCGGCGGCGCCGTCCGGCGCCACTGGATCGAGATCAACGGCACCCGCCACCAGATCTCGCGCCCGACGCTCGTACTCGGCCGGAGCACCGAAGCCGACGTGCGGATCGACGACCCCGGCGTATCGCGCCGGCACTGTGAGATCCGGACCGGAATGCCCTCGACGATCCAGGATCTAGGGTCCACCAACGGCATCGTGGTGGACGGGCAGCACACCACCCGCGCTACGCTCCGCGACGGTTCACGGATCGTCGTGGGCAGCACCACCATCATTTACCGGCAAGCCGAAGGGTGAAGCGGGGGCAATGTCAGAGCTGACCCTGACGGTCATGCGGTTGGGTTTCCTGGCCGTTCTGTGGCTGTTCGTCATCGTGGCCGTCCAGGTCATCCGCAGCGACCTCTTCGGTACGAGAGTCACGCAGCGCGGTTCCCGGCGCGGCGGAGGCGCCACCGGCGCCCCGCAGCAGCAGGGGCGCCAGGCCGCGGCCGCGCCACCGCAGCAGCGCCAGCGCCGCGGTGCGCCCACCAAGCTCGTCGTGTCCGAGGGCACCCTCACGGGTACCACGGTGGCCCTCGCGGGCCAGACGATCACCTTGGGCCGCGCCCACGACTCCACGATCGTGCTGGACGACGACTACGCCTCCAGCAGGCATGCCAGGATCTATCCCGACCGTGACGGCCAGTGGATCGTCGAGGATCTCGGGTCCACCAACGGCACGTATCTCGACCGGACCCGGCTGACCACCCCGACGCCCATTCCGCCGGGCGCACCGATCCGCATCGGCAAGACCGTCATCGAGCTGCGGAAGTAGTACGAGAATGAGCGAGCGGAGCGAGCGAGCCGCAGCGGTCCGTCCCACCGGGGACACGGACCCGAGCGCGCTCCCGACCGGAGGGTGGGCAGTGTGGCTCGAGACCGGTTGTACCCGGAGGCAGCGTCGTCGACAGGGCAGGTGCGTATGAGTCTGTCCCTGCGGTTCGCCGCCGGATCGCACAAGGGCATGATCCGGGAGGGGAACGAGGACTCCGGCTACGCCGGTCCGCGTCTCCTCGCGATCGCCGACGGCATGGGCGGCCAGGCCGCCGGTGAAGTCGCCAGCTCCGAGGTGATCTCCGCCCTCGTCCAGCTCGACGACGACGTCCCGGGCTCCGACATGCTCACCGCACTCAGCACGGCGGTGCAGCGCGCCAACGACCAGCTGCGCGCCATGGTCGAGGAGGACCCCCAGCTCGAGGGCATGGGCACCACGCTCACCGCCCTCCTGTGGACGGGCCAGCGCCTCGGCCTGGTCCACGTCGGGGACTCCCGCGCCTACCTGCTCCGCGACGGCATCCTCACGCAGATCACCCAGGACCACACCTGGGTGCAGCGCCTCGTGGACGAGGGCCGGATCACCGAGGAGGAAGCCACCACCCACCCGCAGCGCTCCCTCCTGATGCGGGCGCTCGGCAGCGGCGACATCGTCGAACCCGACCTCTCCATCCGCGAGGTCAGGGCCGGCGACCGCTACCTCATCTGCTCCGACGGGCTCTCCGGCGTCGTCTCCCACCAGACCCTGGAAGAGACCCTCGCCGACTACCACGGTCCCCGCGAGACCGTGCAGTCGCTGATCCAGCTCGCCCTGCGCGGCGGCGGCCCCGACAACATCACCTGCATCGTGGCCGACGTCCTCGACACCGACAGCGGCGACACCCTGGCCGCGCAGGTCAACGACACCCCCGTCGTCGTCGGCGCGGTCGCCGAGAACCAGCACCACCAGCTCTTCGACGGCGGCAACGCCATGCAGACCCCGGCCGGCCGGGCCTCCGGCCTCGGCCGGCAGAGCCCCCCGCCCGCCGGATCCTTCGGCCCCCCCGGCAGCGGGGAGGCCCCCGGACACGGCGGCTACGGCGCCCAGGGACAGGGCGGCGGAGCCGGCGGGTACGGGAGCTTCGGCGAAGCCGATCCGTACGCCGGGGACTCCGGCTACGAGGACACGTACGACCACCCCCGCAGGCGGCGCGGCAAGGGCCGCAAGTGGACCACGCGCACGCTGACGCTGCTCGTCGTCCTCGGCCTGCTCGGCGGCGGTCTCTACGCGGGCTACCGCTGGACGCAGACCCAGTTCTACGTCGGCGTCAAGGGCGAGCACGTGGCGCTCTTCCGCGGCATCAGCCAGAAGCTCGGGCCCCTGGAGCTCTCCAAGGTGGAGACCGACCGCCCCGACATCGAACTGAAGTACCTGCCGACCTACAAGCGCAAGCAGGTCGAGGCCACCATCAGCGAGAGCAGCCTGGACGGCGCCCGCGAGAAGATCGACCAGCTCGGCACCCAGGCCTCCGCCTGCAAGAAGGACGAGGAGCGCCGCACCGCCGAGGGACAGGGAAACCAGACACCGGGCCCCGCCCTGACCGCCGCTGAGCAGCAGTTGGTCAGCGTGTGCGAGAAGCAGTAGACATACGCGGGCACAGGGGGCCCGTCACACCATGAGCGTTGTCACCAACACGACCACCATCGGCGCCATCGAGCTGCCGAGCCGGCGGAACACCGAGCTCCTGCTGCTCGGCTTCGCCGTGGTCATCCCGATCTTCGCCTACGCCAACGCGGGGCTGTCGATCCACGGGAAGCTGCCCCCGGGCATGCTCACCTACGGGCTCGGCCTCGGCGTGCTCGCCGGCATCGCGCACTTCGTCGTACGCCGCTACGCGAAGTACGCCGACCCGCTGCTGCTGCCGATCGCCACGCTCCTCAACGGGCTCGGCCTGGTGCTCATCTGGCGTCTCGACCAGTCCACGCGACTGCAGAACACGGCCAAGCGCATCTACGGGACGTTCTCCGAGTCCGCGCCCCGGCAGATGATGTACACGGCGCTCGCCATCGCCCTGTTCGCGGGCGTGCTGCTGGTCCTCAAGGACCACCGCGTGCTCCAGCGGTTCACGTACATCTCGATGGCCGCCGCGCTCGTCCTGCTGATCCTGCCGGTCGTCCCGGGCCTTGGCGCCGACGTCTTCGGCGCCAAGATCTGGATCAGCGTCGGCGGGTTCTCCATCCAGCCCGGCGAGTTCGCGAAGATCGTCATCGCGGTCTTCTTCGCCGGATACCTCATGGTGAAGCGCGACGCCCTGGCCCTGGCCAGCCGTCGCTTCATGGGGCTCTACCTGCCGCGCGGCCGCGACCTCGGGCCGATCCTGATGATCTGGGCCGTGAGCCTGCTGGTCCTGGTCTTCGAGAACGACCTCGGCACCTCGCTGCTCTTCTTCGGCATGTTCGTGATCATGCTGTACGTGGCCACCGAGCGCACCAGCTGGATCGTGATCGGCCTGCTCATGAGCGTGGGCGGCGCGGCCGTGGTCGGTGCCACCGCCAGCCACGTCAAGGTCCGCGTGACCGCCTGGCTCGACCCCTTCGACTGCTACCAGAAGTCCGGCGCCTGCGAGCAGGTCGGCCAGTCGATCATGAGCTTCGGCTCGGGCGGGGTCCTGGGCACCGGCTGGGGACAGGGCAACTCCGACCTCATCGGATTCGCCGCCAACTCCGACTTCATCTTCTCCACCGTCGGCGAAGAGCTCGGGCTCGCCGGGGTCATGGCCTTCCTCCTGCTCTACGGCCTGATCATCGAGCGGGGCGTGCGCACCGCCCTCGCCGCCCGCGACCCCTTCGGCAAGCTCTTCGCCATCGGCCTCTCCGGCGCCTTCGCGCTGCAGGTCTTCGTCGTCGCCGGCGGAGTCATGGGGCTCATCCCCCTCACCGGTATGACGATGCCCTTCCTCGCCTCCGGCGGCTCGTCCGTCCTCGCGAACTGGATCCTCATCGCCATCCTCATCCGGATCAGCGACACCGCACGCCGCCCCGCCCCGGCCCCGGCACCGTCCCCCGACTCCGAGATGACCCAGGTGGTCCGCCCGTCATGAACAAGCCCCTGCGCCGCATCTCGATCTTCTGCGGGCTGCTCATCCTGGCACTGCTCGTGCGGACCAACTGGCTGCAGTACGTCGAGGCCGGGGAGCTGAGCACCCGCAAGGAGAACCGCCGGGTCCAGATCGCCCAGTACGCCACCGAGCGCGGCAACATCATCGTCGAGGGCAACCCGATCACCGGCTCCGCGGTCACCGACGGCAGCGACTACAAGTACAAGCGCACCTACCTCGACGGCACCCTCTGGTCCCCGGTGACCGGCTACGCCTCGCAGGCCTTCGGATCCACGCAGCTCGAGTCCCTCGAGGACCAGATCCTGACCGGCAACGACGACCGGCTGTTCTTCGACCGCACCATCGGCATGTTCACCGGCGAGAAGAAGCAGGGCGGCAACGTCGTCACGACGCTCAACGCCGCCGCCCAGAAGGCCGCGTTCGAGAAGCTCGGCGACAAGAAGGGCGCCGTCGCGGCGATCGACCCGCGCACCGGCGCGATCCTCGCCCTCGTCAGCACCCCCTCCTACGACCCCTCCTCGTTCGCCGGCAACTCCAAGGCCGACGAGAAGAACTGGGTGGAGCTCAAGGACAGCGAGGACAAGAAGCTGGTCAACCGCGCCCTGCGCGAGACCTACCCGCCCGGCTCCACCTTCAAGGTCGTCACCGCCGCCGCGGCCCTGGAGAACGGCGTCGTCCAGGACATCAACGCCCCGACGGACACCCCCGAGCCCTACATCCTGCCGGGCACCAAGACCCCGATGGTCAACCACGCCTCCGGGTGCGAGAAGGCCAGCCTCATGCGGGCCCTCGAGGTCTCCTGCAACTCCGTCTTCGCCAACATGGGCGACAAGGTGGGGCGGGACAACATGGTGAAGACCGCCGAGAAGTTCGGCTTCAACAACGACAAGATCGACATCCCGGTCCGCGCCTTCGCCAGCGTCTACGACAAGAAGATGAGCAAGGACGGCAACGCCCAGAGCGCCATCGGCCAGTTCAACACCGCCGCCACCCCGCTGCAGATGGCCATGGTCACGGCCGCCATCGCCAACGACGGCAAGCTGATGAAGCCGTACATGGTCGACCAGCTGACCGCTCCGAACCTCGACGTGATCGAGAAGCACGAGCCGGCGGAGATGAGCCGTCCGGTCTCCGGGGAGAACGCGAAGAAGATCCAGGAAATGATGGTCGACGTCGTCGAGAAGGGCACCGGCGGCAACGCCAAGATCAAGGGCTCCGTCGTCGGCGGCAAGACCGGCACCGCCCAGCACGGCGAGGGCAACAAGAAGCGCCCGTACGCCTGGTTCATCTCCTACGCCGAGAACCCCGACGGCACCTCGCCCGTCGCCGTCGCCGTCGTCATCGAGGACAGCGAGGCGAGCCGCGACGACATCACCGGCGGCGGTCTCGCCGCCCCCGTCGCCAAGGCCGTCATGGAAGCCGTCCTGAAGAGCAACAAGGGGTGACGGGCGGGACCCCGCACCACGCGAGAGCCGCAAGGGGCATACAGGTGTGATCCGGATCACTCAAAACCGTCCGGATCCGAGCGTACGGTACCGGTCCGGTATCAGCCTGTGGTCACGAACCGATCACCGACGATCGGCCGGTAGCCTTTGCGCGAACAGCACACCGCCGGACCACACACGGGTGCGGTCGGGACTGACGGAGAGGGCTGCAACGTTATGGAAGAGCCGCGTCGCCTCGGCGGCCGGTACGAGCTGAGCCACGTGCTCGGCCGCGGTGGCATGGCCGAGGTCTACCTCGCCCACGACACCCGGCTCGGCCGTACCGTCGCCGTCAAGACCCTGCGCGCCGACCTCGCCCGCGACCCGTCCTTCCAGGCCCGGTTCCGGCGCGAGGCCCAGTCGGCCGCATCGCTCAACCACCCGGCGATCGTCGCCGTGTACGACACCGGCGAGGACTACGTCGACAACATCTCCATCCCGTACATCGTGATGGAGTACGTCGACGGCTCGACCCTGCGCGAACTCCTGCACTCCGGCCGCAAGCTGCTGCCCGAGCGCACCCTGGAGATGTGCATCGGCATCCTCCAGGCCCTGGAGTACTCGCACCGCGCCGGCATCGTGCACCGCGACATCAAGCCCGCCAACGTCATGCTCACCCGCACCGGCCAGGTCAAGGTCATGGACTTCGGCATCGCCCGTGCCATGGGCGACTCCGGCATGACGATGACGCAGACCGCCGCCGTCATCGGCACCGCCCAGTACCTCTCCCCGGAGCAGGCCAGGGGCGAGCAGGTCGACGCGCGGTCCGACCTCTACTCGGCCGGCTGCCTGCTGTACGAGCTCCTCGCCGTGCGGCCGCCGTTCATCGGTGACTCTCCGGTCGCCGTCGCCTACCAGCACGTACGGGAAGAGCCCCAGCCCCCGTCGAACTTCGACTCCGAGATCACGCCCGAGATGGACGCGATCGTGTTGAAGGCGCTGGTCAAGGACGCCGACTACCGCTACCAGTCCGCCGACGAGATGCGCGCCGACATCGAGGCCTGCCTCGACGGCCAGCCCGTCGCCGCCACCGCCTCCATGGGCGCGGCCGGCTACGGCTACCCCGACCAGGGACACGGCTACGGACACCAGGGCTACGACCAGCCCACCACCGCGCTGCGCACCACGGAGCCGGGCCAGACCTCCATGCTCCCGCCGATGCCCCCGGGCGAGGGCGGCTACGGATACGGGGACCAGGGCGGCTACGACCAGGGCGGCCACGGCCGGCGCCCGCAGAAGAAGAGCAAGGCCTCCACGATCCTGCTGGTGACCGCCGGCGTCCTCGTGCTGGTCGGCGCGATCCTCATCGGCCGCTCCCTCTTCAGCGGCGGCGCCGACAACCGGCCCATCGTGCCCAAGCTCGTCGGCGAGCCCTTCGAGCAGGCGGTGAAGAACGGCGACAACGTCGGCCTCGTCGTCCAGAAGGAAGGGGACATGGCCTGCGACGCCCAGCCGAAGGGCAGCGTCTGCGAGCAGAACCCGGCCGAGGGCACCAAGGTCGACAAGAAGTCCGTCGTCAAGGTGAAGGTCTCCACGGGCGCGGCCAAGGTCGCCGTGCCGGACGTCATCAACATGACGTTCGACAACGCGGAGAAGGCCCTCAAGGACAAGGGCTTCCAGGTCGAGAAGAAGCTCGTCGAGTCCGAGCGGACCCCCGGCACCGTCCTCGACCAGAACCCGAAGAGCGGTGGCGAGGCCGAGAAGGGCTCGTCCGTCACGCTCGACGTGGCCAAGGAGAAGTCCAAGGCGGCCGTGCCGGACCTGATGGGCAAGACCAAGGAGCAGGCCTCCAAGGCGCTCCAGGACGCCAAGCTGAAGCTCGGCAGCGTCACGGAGGTGGACGCGCCCCCGGGCACGGCTCCGAAGACGGTGGTCCAGCAGGACCGCGCCGCGGGCGACTCGGTCGACGTCGGCACCACCGTCAACGTGTCCATCGCCAAGGCCGCCGCCACGATGGTCCCGGTGCCGAACCTGGCCGGCAAGACCGTCAACCAGGCCAAGGCCGAGCTGGCCTCCAAGGGGCTGAGCTTCGGTGACGTCCTCTCGGGACCGAACGAGGGCAAGTCGCTCGTCCTGTCCTCGGACCCGGCCGCCAACACACCGGTCCCGCCGGGCACGAGGATCAACGTGACCACCTTCGGCGGCCAGCAGAACGGCGGCAACGGAAACGGCGGCAACGGCGGCGGCTTCTTCGGAGGCCTCGGCGGTTAGCCTCCGGGCCGCTACGGCCCCACCGGCACAGAAGGGTCCGGTCCCTCTCGACGAGAGGGACCGGACCCTTTTGCCGTCCTCGGCCTCCGGCGCCGCCACAGCCCCCGCCAGGGGGCTTGAGGGACCCTTGCGGGGCCCTCGCGGGATCCTCACGGGATCCTCGCGGGATCCTCGCGGGTCCCGATGCCGCGAAGGGCCGCTACCTCAGCTCCGCCGGGAGCGTGCGCTTGTCGTCCACCTTCTCCGTGCGGACCAGCTCGCCCCACACGATGTAGCGGTACTTCGAGGTGTACACGGGCGTGCAGGTCGTCAGCGTGATGTACCGCCCCGGCGCCGCCTTGCCCGACTCCTTCGGGACGGGGCTGATCGCGTCCACGTTGTACTTCGACGTCTGGGTCAGCTCGGCGAAGACCTTGTACACGTACCAGGTGTCCCGCGTCTCGAACACGACCGCGTCGCCGTTCTTCAGCTTGTCGATGTTGTGGAACTTGGCTCCGTGCCCGTCCCGGTGCGCCGCCAGCGCGAAGTTGCCCGAAGCGTCCCACGGCAGGGCCGACGCGACCGGCTCCGTGTAGTACCCCGCGACCCCGTCGTTCAGGACGTCCGGGGCGGTGCCCTTCTTGACCAGCACCTCGCCGTTCTTCATCGCCGGCACGTGCAGGAAGCCGACGCCGCCCCTGGTGTCCAGCGCCCCCGGTTCGACGGGCGTCGAGGGCACGGGACCGGGCTGCTCCCACTGCTGGCGGACCGCGTCGCCGCGCGCCGAGGCGTTCCGGTCCGCGAGGACGTTCGTCCACCACAGCGAGTACGCCACGAACAGGCCGAGCACCAGGCCCACCGTGATCAGGAGCTCGCCCAGCAGGCTCAGGAACCCCGCGAGGAGACTGCGGCTCGGGGGCGGTGCGGCACGTGACACTGCGGTTCCTCTACGGGCTGTTCAGCTCGGGCGGAGCACCCTGGCTGCGGGGGCGTTCAGCGGTCATCCTGCCCCATACGATCATCCGGTAGGTGCTGGTGAACTCGGGGGTGCAGGTGGTCAGGGTGATGTACCGGCCCGGGGATGTGAAGCCCGATCCCACCGGTACCGGCCGGATCACCGAGACGTTCGCCGGCGGGGTCTGCGCCAGCTGCGAGGTCATCTCGTACGTGTAGTACGCGTCCCTCGTCTCGACCACGATCTTGTCCCCCGGCACCAGCCGGTTGATGTAGCGGAACGGCTCGCCGTGCGTGTTGCGGTGGCCCGCCAGCGCGAAGTTCCCCTGCTGATCGGCCGGCATCCCGGTCTTGAACGGCTCCTCGCCGTAGTGGCCGACCAGCCCCTTGTCGAGCACCTTCGCCTTGTTGGTCCCCTCGGCGACGGGCACCTTCACGTCCAGCTTCGGGATGTGGAGGATCGCGAAGCCCTGACCCGGCTCGAAGGCCGCCACCGCCGGGGCGTCGGCCTCGGCCGGACTCCGGTCCCAGTTCTGCAGCAGCGAGCCGGCGGTGTCCTTGACCGTCCGGTCCGCCAGGAAGTTCGTGTACCAGAGCTGGTAGCCGACGAAGAGCAGCATCACCGTCCCCAGCGTGATGAACAGCTCCCCGGCGAGCCGGCTGAGCACCACGACGGGGCCGCCCGACGCCGGCCGTTTGCGCCGCCGCCCCCGGCCCCGCGCTCGCTTCGCGGCCTCCTGAGCCGCCCTGCGCCGCGCGGCCCGGCCCTCCGTGGGCGCGGGCGGCGCGAACGTCGTCACGCGACGGCCTTGCCCACCACCGGGGCCAGCCCCACCGACCGCTCCACGGCATCCGCGTCACCGCAGCGCACCAGCCAGTTCGCGAGCATCCGGTGGCCCCACTCGGTCAGCACCGACTCGGGGTGGAACTGCACGCCCTCCACGTCGTGCTCCCGGTGGCGCAGGCCCATGATGATCCCGTCCTCGGTCCGCGCCGTGACCTCCAGGCTGTCCGGAAGGGTCCCCGGCTCGGCGGCGAGGGAGTGGTAGCGGGTCGCGGTGAACGGCGACGGCAGGCCTTCGAACACCCCGAGGCCCTCGTGGACCACCGGCGAGGTCTTGCCGTGCAGCAGTTCCGGAGCCCGGTCCACGACGCCTCCGTAGGCGACGGCCATCGACTGCATGCCGAGGCAGACGCCGAAGACGGGGACGCCGGTGTCCGCGCAGTGGCGGACCATGTCCACGCAGATGCCCGCCTCCTCCGGGGTGCCCGGTCCCGGGGACAGCAGGACGCCGTCGAAGCCGTCCTGGGCGTGGGCGAGCGCGACCTCGTCGTTGCGCAGCACCTCGCACTCGGCACCGAGCTGGTAGAGGTACTGGACCAGGTTGAAGACAAAGCTGTCGTAGTTGTCGACCACCAGAATGCGCGCGCTCACGGAGTGGCTCCCGATCCTTCGTCCACCGTCACATCGTTGAACGGGAGCAGCGGCTCGGCCCACGGGAAGACGTACTGGAACAGCACGAACACCACCGCGAGCACCAGCACGAGGGAGATCACCACGCGCACCCACGCGTTGCCCGGCAAATGCCGCCAGATCCAGCCGTACATGCCGCCTGCGTCCTTTTCGTCCACGATCGTCCAACGCACCGCGGGGGCGGTACGCCCACAGCCTAAAGCCACCCGCCCGGCGCGGAGGGTCACCTTGCCAAACCCTCCGGCCTGCCCTGCGCGACGGTCCGCGTCTGGGTCAGCTCGGCCCAGACCACGAGCCGGTGGCTGTGGCCCCATTCCGGGTCGCAGGTGGTCAGCGTCAGGTAGCTGCCCGGTGCGGTGAAGGGCGAGCGGCGCGGCACCGGGTCGACCACGCCGACCTCCGTCGGAAGCGTGCGCAGCGGTTCGGCGCGGACCGTGTACGTGTACCAGGTGCTCGCGTCCTTGAGGATGACGGCGTCCCCGGGGCGCAGCTGCGGAACGTCCTTGAAGGGGTCTCCGTACGTACGGCGGTGGCCGGCGACCGCGAAGTTCCCGGGGCCGCCGAGCCGGGCCGTGCCGGCGTAGTGGCCGAGGCCCTTCTTCAGCAGCTCCGGTCCGGTGCCCTCCAGGACGGGCTTGTTCCAGTCCGGCCCGAAGCGCGGGACGTACATCTCGGCGAAGGCCTGGTCCGGGGGGTAGCCGGCGGGCTGCGGGGGCGGCGCGGGAGCCGTCGGCGCGGCGGGATCCGCCCCGGCCGCGGGGGCCGCCGGGGGCTGCGGGGCGGCCGCGGGCACCGCCGCCCAGCGGTCGCGCAGCCGGGCCATCTCGCCGTCCATGGCCAGATCGGCCTTGACCCCGGTCCACAGCAGCGCGTAGGCCACGAAGAGCAGGATCAGCGATCCGGCGGTCAGGCACACCTCGCTGAACGTCCGTACCAGCAGGCGCAGTACGACGTCACGGGGTGGCGGACTCCAGCGGCTTCGCATAGTGGAGGTCCACTGTGCCGGAGTAGCCGGGCAGTGTCAGCGCCTTGTGCTCGTCCACTTTCCAGCCGAGCCCGTAGGCGTTGACGTACATCTGGTAGTTCTGCAGCGAGGGGGAGGCCGCGAGGGCCCTCTTGAGCGCGGCCGGGTCGCCGACGGCCGTCACCTTGTACGGGGGCGAGTAGACCCGGCCCTGGAGGATGAGGGTGTTGCCCACGCAGCGCACGGCGCTGGTGGAGATCAGCCGCTGGTCCATGACCTGGATGCCCTGGGCCCCGCCCTGCCAGAGGGCGTTCACGACGGCCTGGAGGTCCTGCTGGTGGATCACCAGGTCGTTGGGCTGCGGCTCGGGCACGTTGGGGATGCGGGCCGTGGCGTTCGGCGGCGCGTCGTTCAGGGTGACGCTCACCGCCTTGCCGGTGAGCTCCTCGGTGCCCGAGGCCGCGCGCAGGGCCGTCAGCTTGGCGTCCTCGGCCTTGGTGCTGCCGTTGTCGCGCTCGGCGAGGGCGTCGACCCGGTCGCGGACCGTTCCGGTGGCCTTCTCGAGCTCCAGATTGCTCTGACTGCGCTCGTGGATCAGGTCGGACAGCTTGAGGAGCGAGGCGTCCGTCCGGATGTTCGTACCCTTGGAGGTGTTGAAGCTGGTGACGAAGATCAAGCCGGCCAGGGCGAAAACGGCGGCGGTCAGCAGCCGGACCGGTCTGGCACGGCGACGGGGACCCGCGGAGGAGTCGTCGGAATTGCTCAACGTACCCTTCTCCTTCAACGCCACAGGTCCACTACGCTAACGGACGCCCGGGGCAGGCAAGGTCCCCAGCCCATCGACAGGAGAGCCCCTCGTGCCGAAGTCACGTATCCGCAAGAAGGACGACTACACCCCGCCGCCCGCGCGGACGCCGCAGGCGATCAAGCTGACGAACCGCAACTGGGTCGCCCCGGTCATGCTGGCCTTCTTCGTCGTCGGCCTGGTGTGGATCGTCGTCTTCTATCTGTCCGACACCCAGCTCCCGATCGAAGCTCTGGGCAATTGGAACATTGTGGTCGGTTTCGGCTTCATTGCAGCGGGATTCGGCGTCTCCACGCAGTGGAAGTAGCCCCGCGATAGTCGCGTGGTACGACCGGCTCCGCAAGCTCTCCCCATGAGTTATCCACAGCGTCATCCACACCTGAGGAAAAGACAGAAGATCTGTGGATAACTCTGTGGAGAGTTGACGCCGGTGTGATCAGGTGAGTACGGAAAGTTCCGCCGTCCGGACCGCGATCACGGTTGCCGCCAGCAGGAAGACCGCCCCGCAGGTCCCCCACTGGACGAGCGCGCGCTTCCTCGCGCCGCTGCCGGTCGCGGGCCACAGCAGGCCCAGCGCGAGCAGCGCACCGGTCACCAGGCCGCCGATGTGGGCCTGCCAGGACACGCTCAGACCGCCGAACGACGGCGCGAAGGTCAGCACCAGCATGAACACCAGCATGGTGATCAGCGGACGCATCTCG
Source organism: Streptomyces sp. NPDC054961 (assembly GCF_053609145.1). Taxonomy (NCBI): domain Bacteria; kingdom Bacillati; phylum Actinomycetota; class Actinomycetes; order Kitasatosporales; family Streptomycetaceae; genus Streptomyces; species Streptomyces sp. NPDC054961. The sequence goes on from NZ_JBSGWY010000005.1 coordinate 57,468, forward strand.
TACCGCTTCCGGCGGGCCAGCACCAAGGTGGCGCCGAGCAGGCCGAAGACGGCCCCGGAGGCGCCGAGGGTGGCGGCGTTCGGCTCGGTCAGCAGGTACACGAGGGCGCTGCCGCCCAGCGCCGACAGCAGGTACACGGTGAGGTAGCGGGCCCGGCCGAGCGCCTCCTCCAGAGGGCCGCCGAGGAACCACAGCCCGACCATGTTGCCGAAGACGTGCCACCACTCGACGTGCAGGAACGTCGAGGTCAGCAGCCGGTAGTACTCGCCCGTGGAGACGCCCTCCAGCGGACCGCCCTCCAGCTCCCGGTACCGGCCGAGGAGCTCCAGCTGGAGCGTCAGCCCGGGGAAGGCGGCCGCCGCGAGGAACAGGGCGAGGTTGATCCCGATCAGGATCTTGGTGACCAGGTGCGGATCGGCGGCGACCACCCCGCCCGCCAGGGTGCGCGGGGCGTTCGCGGCGGGCCCGTGGCCCGTGCCGGAGCCGCCCCGGACGCATTCGGGGCACTGGAAGCCGACCGAGGCGCTGATCATGCACTCGGGGCAGATCGGCCGCTCACAGCGCGTGCAGCTGATCCCGGTGTCGCGGTCCGGGTGGCGGTAGCAGCCCGGAAGACGGTCGGTGTCCATCGGTCCCCTCGGTCGGCGGCGAGCGGCGGGGGCGGGCGGCGGATCCACCGTTCGCCCGTCCGGTATGTAACGAGGACGGACGGGTGGGCCGGAAAGGTTCCCGGCGGGGCAGGAGGCCGGGGGCCGGGCCCGGGGCGAGGATCCCGAGGGGCGAGGACCCCGGGGGCCAGGACCCGGGGACGAGGCCCCGGGGCTCACCGGCGGCCCGGCGCGGGGTGCGCGCCCCCGGTCAGCGCCGCTCGATGACGACGGACTGGATGATCACGTCGTCGACGGGCCGCTCGGTGCGCGGGTTGGTCGGGCCGGCGGCGATCTCGTCCACGATCTTCTGGCTGGCCTGGTCGGTGACCTCGCCGAAGATGGTGTGCTTGCGCGTCAGCCAGGCCGTCGGGGCGACGGTGATGAAGAACTGCGAGCCGTTGGTCCCGGGGCCGGCGTTGGCCATGGCCAGCAGGTAGGGCTTGGTGAAGGCCAGGTCGGGGTGGAACTCGTCGGCGAACTGATAGCCGGGGCCGCCGGTGCCGTTGCCGAGCGGGTCACCCCCCTGCACCATGAAACCGCTGATGACGCGGTGGAAGACGGTGCCGTCGTAGAGCGGGTCCGTGGTCTTCTGCCCGTCCGAGGGACGCGTCCACTCGCGGGCGCCCGTGGCGAGCTCCACGAAGTTGCGCACGGTCTTGGGGGCGAAGTTCTCCAGCAGCTCGATCTCGATGTCGCCGTGGTTGGTCTTCAGGGTGGCGTAGAGCTTCGCGGCCACGGATCTGCCTTCCCTCGTCATCACTGTCGGTTTCAGATCCTCCCACGGAGGGCACCCGCGGGCAGAAATCGTCCACCCATATGCCCTGTCACGCATGCCGGTCGGCGAGATGGGAGGCATGATCCGACAAAGGGTGGAAAGGTGAACTGTGTCCGCCACCGAGGAGGAGGTCCCGTGACCCGCAATGAAAGCGTGCGCCTGGCCGCGTCGAGTGCCAGGGATACGGTGCGGCACGCAGCGGAAGTGGTGGCGCCGTACGCGGAATCCGCCAAGAACGCCGCGTCGCATTACGCCCACGAGGCGAACGAACTGCTGGCACCGAAGGTGTCGTACGCGGCGTCCGAGGCCGCCAAGCAGGCACGCACGACGTACGACTGCCATGTCCAGCCCATGATCAAGTCGGCCCGCGCCCATGTGCCGCCGCCCGTGGACCGGGCCGCGACGAACGCCGTACGACAGACGCGGCTCGCGGCCAGGCAGGCGGCGGACTACACGCAGCCGCGCCTGGAGAGCGCGCTCGCGGCGGCCCAGCCGGTGGCCGAGGAGGCCGCTTCGCGGTCGACGGCGGCGCTGGCGGCCCTGCGCGGCCAGGTGACGGCCGAGGAGGTGCGCAAGATCGTCCGGCGCAATGAGCGGCGGGCCCGCCGGGGCCGGCTGCTCAAGGGCATCGCGCTGGTCGGCGTCCTGGCCGGCTGCGCCTTCGCGGCGTGGAAGTGGTGGGACCAGCAGTCGAACCCGGACTGGCTCGTCGAGCCGCCGGAGGCCACCGAGCTGTCGTCCCGGGACGAGGAGCCGGCCCCGGCGACCTTCGACGACGAGCTGGCGGCGAAGGAGCGCGACGCGCAGAACGGATCCGCGCCGGAGCCGGGGGCGCCTTCCAGCCTCGAGGCACAGGCGCAGGCCGCGCAGGAGCGCATCGACGCGGAGGACGCCAAGCGCAAGCACCGCTGACGCCGGGCGGTGGGCCCGCGGAAGTCCGCCGGCGAGGAGCACGGAGGAGGGGCCCGGATCCATCCCAGGATCCGGGCCCCTCCTCCGTGCGGTTCCGTGCTCCGGCTTCGCGCCCCTCAGTTCGGGAGGGTGAGCCTCGTGCCCGGGTGGAGCACGTCGGGGTTGGACCCGATGACGCCCCGGTTGATGGCGTAGAGCTCGCGCCAGCGGGCCTCGTTGCCCAGTTCGCGGCGGGCGATCTCGGAGAGTGAGTCGCCGGGGCGGACCGTGCACGTGCGCTGCTGCTGGGGCGCGGGGACCGGGGCGGCGGGCACCGCCTTGTGCGCGGCGGACGCCGGGGTGGGCGTGTGCGGAGCGGGCCGTGTGACGGGCGGCGTGGCGGGCGCCGCCGAGGGCGGGCGCGGCGCCGAGGCCGCCATGCGCTCCGCGGCCGCCCTGGTGTCCGCGGACGCCGCGTCGGTGTACTTGGTCCCGGTTCGGCCGGGCCTCGCGGACGGCGGCGGCGGAGCCGCCCCGGCCTGCTGCTGCACCTGCTCCGCCGCCTTCTCGGCCTCGTGTTGCTTCTTCTTGTCCTTGTCGGACCTCAGGAAGTCGAAGAGTCCCATGTGTGTGCGCCTCCGGCGTGGTGTCGCCCCCCTGGTCTGGGTGTCCTTCCCCACTCTCGGCCAGGAGGCGCGCCGCGGCCGTGTGACTGAGCCGTCCGGGGAACGCGGCCGGCCGGGCCGGGCGCCTACTTCCCGAAGAGCCCGTTGAGCGTCGGGTAGTCCAGTTCCCCACCGAGCCCCTCGTAGGTGCCCTGCCCCAGCAGCTCCACGGCCGCGGCGCGGGCCGCGGAGTACGCCGCCTGGGCCACCGCCGTGCCGACGCTGACCCTGCGCACCCCCGCCCCGGCCAGCTCGGCCACCGACGGGCCTCCCGGGCTCGCCATCGCGTTGAGCGGGAGCGGCCCCTTGGCGATCTCGCCGAGGGCCTCCAGGTCCAGCAGACCCGGTACGAAGATCCCGTCGGCGCCGGCGGCCGCGTAGGCCTCGACGCGCGCGAGCACATCGGCCAGCCGGCCGGACTCCTCGCCGATGCCGAACAGGAACACGTCGGTGCGGGCGTTGATCACCAACTCCGGCAGCCCGGCCGCGGCCGCGGCCTCACGGGCCGAGCGGATCCGCCCGGCCTGCTCCGCGGCGGTGTACAGCGTGCCGTCGGAGGCCTTCGAGTCCTCCAGGTTGATGCCGACGGCTCCCACCGCGACGACCTCGCGCACGGTGGCCGCGACGTCCTCGTAGCCTCCCTCGGCGTCCACGGAGACGGGCACGTCGACGGCCGCCACGATCCGTGCGGCGGCCTCCAGCATCTCCGTCCGGGTCGCGTGCTGACCGTCCGAGCGTCCGATCGACCAGGCCACCCCGCCGCTGGTCGTCGCGACGGCCGACGCACCGGCCGCCACGATCACGGCCGCGCTGGCCGCGTCCCAGGCATTGGGCAGCACGAGCATCGAGGCGCTCAACTCCCGCAGCCGCAGCGCCCTCTCGGTGGTCCTGGCATCCACAGTCATCCGAGCTCCTCAGCCTTGCCCTCGCCGAACGGTGGCCATGCCGGCCTGCCAGAGCAGGACTTTAGCCAGCGACCGACTCGCCCGACCGGCAATTACGGCGCGGGACCGCCGCGTTGGCGCTCACGCGTCGAGGGTGAGATCCGAGGTGGGGACGGACGGGCAGGTCAGGACAGCGGTCCCGGGGAGGTCGTCGGGCGGAGGGAGGGTGCGAGGGAGACCCGGCGGACCGCGAGCCGGTGGCCGGTGGCCGGTGCGGCCGGCCTCGCTGACCGGGCCGCCCCCGCACGGTCCGTCGTGCCGGTCCTCCGCACTGGGCCTCCGCACTGGGCCTCCGTACCGGTCCTCCGTACCGCTCCTCGTCACGGTCGTACGGTCCCCCGGAGCGGCCCGCAGGACCCGCCGCGCGCCGGCGCGGGTCCCCCCGGAGCACCCCCGCGCCGCTCCGCGCGCGCCCGCCCCGGGGCATGAAAAATTCCCCCTGACACTGCGTTTCCGCAGGTCAGGGGGAATCAGGGAAGTGGAGCCTAGGAGATTCGAACTCCTGACATCTGCCTTGCAAAGGCAGCGCTCTACCAACTGAGCTAAGGCCCCGGGTATCCGGACGCAGTCCTCCCCCGTGAAGGAGCGACCGTTCCGCAGAACAGAGTACCGGGTGTACCCCCTCATCCCGCAAAATGATAGGGACTCCCGCCCCGCGACCACTCTCCGTAAGATGCACGCGAGGTTCGCACCAGCGAAGGGGAGTAGTAAGAGTGGACGCAGTACAGCAAGAGGCTACGGCCAGAGCCAGAGAACTTCAGCGCAGTTGGTACGGGGAGCCCCTCGGAGCGCTCTTCCGCCGGCTCATAGATGACCTCGGCTTGAACCAGGCCCGCCTCGCTGCCGTCCTCGGGCTGTCGGCACCGATGCTGTCCCAGCTGATGAGCGGACAGCGGGCCAAGATCGGCAACCCCGCCGTGGTCCAGCGGGTCCAGGCCCTCCAGGATCTCGCCGGCCAGGTGGCCGACGGAAGCGTCAGCGCGGCAGAGGCAACCGACCGGATGGACGAGATCAAGAAGACCCAGGGAGGTTCCGTCCTCAGCAACAGCTCCAGCCAGGCCGCCACCGGTTCCGGCGCCCCCACCGTCAAGCGCGTGGTGCGCGAGATCCAGTCGCTGCTGCGTTCGGTCTCCGCGGCCGGGGACATCATCGACGCGGCCAACTCCCTCGCCCCCAGCCATCCGGAACTGGCAGAGTTCCTCCGGGTGTACGGAGCGGGCCGTACGTCCGACGCGGTCTCGCACTACGAGGCCCATCAGAACTGACGGCGGCTGACGACGGGGGACGGGCGCAGCGATGGGTGAGATCTTCGCGGGCCGGTACGAGCTGATCGATCCGATCGGACGGGGCGGCGCGGGCGCCGTCTGGCGTGCCTGGGACCACCGGCGCCGACGGTACGTCGCCGCGAAGGTGCTCCTGCAGAGCGATGCCCACACCCTGCTGCGGTTCGTCCGCGAGCAGGCGCTGCGGATCGACCACCCGCACGTCCTGGCCCCGGCCAGCTGGGCGGCGGACGACGACAAGGTCCTCTTCACCATGGACCTCGTCGCGGGCGGCTCCCTCGCCCATGTGATCGGGGACTACGGGGCCCTGCCGCCCCGGTTCGTCTGCACGCTGCTCGACCAGCTCCTGGCGGGGCTGGCGGCGGTGCACGCGGAAGGCGTGGTCCACCGCGACATCAAACCGGCCAACATCCTGATGGAGGCCACCGGAACCGGACGGCCGCACCTGCGGCTGTCCGACTTCGGCATCGCCATGCGCAAGGGCGAGCCCAGGCTGACCGAGACCGCCTACGTGGTCGGCACCCCGGGCTATCTCGCACCCGAGCAACTCCTCGGCGAGGAACCCGACTTCACCGCCGACCTGTTCGCCGCCGGACTGGTCGGCCTCTACCTGCTGCACGGCCGGAAGCCCGATTCCCAGGCCCTGGTCGCGCATTTCCTCACCCACGGGACCCCCGGCCCGCCCGAGGGCGTTCCCGCGCCGCTGTGGGACGTACTGGCCGCGCTGCTTCAGCCTGATCCCCAGCACCGGTTCAAGACGGCCACAGGGGCGCGCAGGGCCCTTGCCGAGGCCGTGGAGCTGCTGCCGCCGCCCGCCGCGGACGAGCCGGCGGTGGAGGTGTTCGACCAACTCGGCCCCGTGCCCTCCGGTTTCACCCCCCGGGGACCCGAGCCCCGCGAGACCGGGACGGACCCCGGCGCGGCCGCCACGGTGCCCACGCAGGCCGCTCCGCCCGCCCGGAGCGCGCCCGAGACCCGGGCCCCGTCGTACGCGACCGCCCCCGCACCCGCCCCGGTCCACGCGGCTTCGGAGACGGGCAGCTTCCACCTCCAGCCGCCGCTCCCCGCGGCGGCCGCCGCGGTCGCCTCGGGCCCGTACACCGCCCCGGCGGGCCCGTACACCGCCCCCGCGGCCCCGTACTCCCCGCCGCCCGCGCAGCCCCGTACGGGCGGGATCGCTCCGCCGCCCGCGAAGGTCATCGCCGGCATCGTGCTCGCCGCGCTGCTGTGCTTCGCCGTCGGCGTCTGGGCCCTGACCCAGCTCTAGGCCCGGGCCCTGGGCCTGACCCAGCTCTAGGCCTGCCCCTGGCCCCGGGCCCTGGCCCGGCCCCGCCCGGCCAGCAGGATCCAGCCGCCCAGGACGAGCAGCAGCAGCGTCCCGGCGCCGAAGCCGGCGCCCGCGACCGTCCGCATCACCGACCGGTTCGCCGCGGCGGCGTCGGCCTCCACGGCCGTGGTCCCCTCCTTGGCGGCGGTCCGGTCCTCGGACCCCACGCCGAACCCCCCGGCCGCGAGGCCTTCCGCGTACGCCGGGGCCTTGCCCGCCGTACCGATGACGTCCATCCGCAGGGTGAGCGGCACGGGCACCGCGTCCTCGGTGAACTCCCCGACCTTCGCGCCCATGGTCACCGCGATGTAGTACCAGCCCGCCATCCGGACCGGCTGCACCTCCCGGACGCCGGAGAAGCGGTTCTCGTAGGCCACCGGCGCCGTCCGCGGCAGGGCGACGCCCGCCTGCTTCCCGTCGTAGGAGGAGTTCGCGGAGGCGACCAGGGCCCGGTAGGGGCTGTACAGCGAGACGGTGAGCCCGGCCGCGGCCGAGCCGTACTCCTTCGTCCGCTGGGCGGCGGAGAGTTCGGCGCCGAGGCCGAGCTGCTGCCCCCAGTCCAGCGGCACCCGGTAGAAGCGGGTCTGGCCGGGCCGCAGCTCGTCGCTCCACACCCCGGTGCCCAGGGCCCTCGCGTCGTTGAAGCCGCTGCCGCCCGGGCGCGGCGCCGGATCGCTGCCCGGCAGGGTCGGGGAGGCCGACGGCCAGACGCTGGGCGCGGTGGTGGGCGCGCTGCCCGTGCCCAGGCCCGGCTCGCGCTGCACGCGCAGTTCCAGCGGCCAGGCGTTCTTGTCGCCGTCCTTGGCCGCCGTGCGGGTGACCTTCACGTAGTAGGTGCCGGCCCCCTGGCAGCCGGCGTCCTCCTGCAGCATGCGCAGGCCCGCGGCGCCGATCGGCACGGGGTCGTAACCGAAGCCCGCCCGGCCGGGGTTGCCCGGACAGGAGCGGTTCTCGGTGTTCATGACCTGGACCTCGACGCCGTCGCTGTAGCCGACCTTGGCGCCCGCGGGCGGCTGGAGCACCCCGGAGACGTACACGGTGGAGCGGTCGTCGAGGTAGAGCCGGTAGTAGCGCTCCCCCGGCGCGATCGAGTCCTTGTAGACCGAGCCGGCCTCCAGCAGCGGGGAGCCGGCCGTGGAGGGCTTGCCCTCGACCGCCTTCGCGCCGTCCGCGGCCCGGTAGGCCGGCAGCGGCCGCGGCTGGGGGGTCCCCGCGGCGCCGGCTGCGCCCGGTAGGGTCATCAGCAGCCCGAGGGCGGCCGACGCCGCCGCCGCGGCCGCGACGGGCCTCCGTACCGGCCGGCGTACCCGCTCCATCACGCCCACCCACCCCGAGTTTGCCCGCGCAAGCCAGATCTTTGCGTACTACAGCTTTTCGTCACACAGCAGCACAAAGCCCCGACCGCAGCGGCAGTCGGGGCTCTGGGATCAACCTTGGGTCTCACACACCGGAACCAGAAGGCACGGAGTCAGTTGCCTCCGTCCACAGGTCCTGCTCGGCGCGGTCCGCCTGGATCTGGCGGTACACGAGGAGCCCGCCGATGGCGGCCAGTGCGACCAGGAGCAGCTTCTTCACCGCGCGACCTCGTCTTTCGTTGACGTAGGGGACTTCTGGCGCCCAACAATACACACCGCCCGATATCCGATCGGTGACCTTCCGACAGGAACGGCACGGCCCAACTGGCCCTACGCAGAAGACCCCCAGGCCATGGGCCTGGGGGTCTTCGACACTGTGGGGCTAACAGGATTTGAACCTGTGGCCTCATCCTTATCAGGGATGCGCTCTAACCAACTGAGCTATAGCCCCATCCGCGCTGCGCGCTGACTTCTGAAGGTTAGCGCACAGACCCGGTGACTCCAAAATTGACTGCCGCGACCCGTCTGCGCAGGTCATCAGCCCCGTCCGCGGCCCGTCCGCGGAGGGGGCTACTCGTCCTCGGCGAGCGTCAGCTCCACACCGCCGACGAATCCCGCCGACAGGTTGTAGATGAACGCGCCCAGGGTCGCCAGCGCCGTCATGAGGACCACGTCGATGACCGAGATCACCGACGTGAAGATCAGGACGCGCGGCAGCGACAGGAAGCTCTGGAGGTCGAAGCCGTTGCTCTCGTTCGAGCCGGTCGCCTCACTGATCGTCCCGCCGACGCTGGAGAAGATGCCCATGGCGTCCATGACCATCCACAGCACCACCGACGCGACGATCGTGCACACGCCCAGCGCGATCGACAGCAGGAAGCTGACCTTCATCACCGACCAGGGGTCGGCCTTGGCTACCCTGAGCCGCGCCTTGCGCGTCCTGGGCGCCGTACGGGCCCCGGTGCGCGGCTTGCGCTGCGCACCGGTGTCGCCGCCGCCGCGCGGCGCCGCGGGGCCCGAGGGCGCCGCGTACGCCTGCGGCGGGTGGTAAGGCGGCTGCGGGCCGGCCTGCGCCTGCGGTGACTGAGGCGGCTGCGGTCCTCGGGTGTCCGTCACAGTTCCCCCCTGGGAGTCCGCGGCGGGGCCACGGGCACCGTTCTCTCCAGTCTTGGCCGGTCCGGCGCCCGTGGCTCCACTCACGCTTACTCCTCGTGCTCCCCAGCCGAAGGCTCCGTGCCCCCGGCGGCCTCGGCGGCCTGTCCTTCGACGGCCGCTCCGGTCCCGATCTCGGTCTCGTTCTCGTTCTCGGTCTCGCTGTCGTCGACCTCGTCAGCATCCTGACCGGCCTCCGCGTTGCGGGCGATACCGACGACGGCATCCCGCTTGCCCAGGTTGATCAGCTGGACGCCCATGGTGTCACGGCCGGTCTCCCGTACTTCGTTGACGCGCGTACGAATCACACCACCGCCGAGGGTGATGGCGAGAATCTCGTCCGTTTCGTCCACCACGAGCGCGCCCACGAGCGAGCCGCGGTCCTCCACGATCTTGGCTGCCTTGATGCCCAGGCCGCCACGGCCCTGGACGCGGTACTCGTCCACCGGCGTCCGCTTGGCGTAGCCGCCGTCGGTCGCGGTGAAGACGAACGTACCCGGCCGGACGACGCTCATCGAGAGCAGTTCGTCCCCGCCGCGGAAACTCATGCCCTTCACGCCCGAGGTGGCGCGGCCCATCGGGCGCAGCGCGTCGTCGGTCGCCGTGAAGCGGATCGACTGCGCCTTCTTGCTGATGAGCAGCAGGTCGTCCTCGGCGGACACCAGCTCGGCGCCGATCAGTTCGTCGTCGCTGCCGTCCTCCGTCTCGCGGAGGTTGATGGCGATGACGCCGCCCGAACGGGGCGAGTCGTAGTCCTTGAGCGCCGTCTTCTTCACCAGGCCGCCCTTGGTGGCCAGGATCAGGTAGGGCGCCGCCTCGTAGTCGCGGATCGCGAGGATCTGGGCGATCTTCTCGTCCGGCTGGAAGGCCAGCAGGTTCGCCACGTGCTGACCGCGCGCGTCCCGGCCGGCGTCCGGCAGCTCGTACGCCTTGGACCGGTAGACGCGGCCCTTGTTCGTGAAGAAGAGCAGCCAGTGGTGCGTGGTGGACACGAAGAAGTGGTCGACGAGGTCGTCCTGCTTCAGCTTCGTGCCGCGCACGCCCTTGCCGCCGCGCTTCTGCGAGCGGTAGTCCTCGGTCTTGGTGCGCTTGACGTACCCGCCGTGGGTGATCGTGACGACGATGTCCTCTTCGGCGATCAGGTCCTCCATGGACATGTCGCCGTCGAAGGGCACCAGCTTGGAGCGCCGGTCGTCGCCGAACTTCTCGACGATGGCCGCCAGTTCCTCGCTGACGATCTGCCGCTGGCGCTCCTCGGAGGCCAGGATCGCGTTGTACTCGTTGATCTTGGCCTGGAGTTCGTCGTGCTCGGCGACGATCTTCTGCCGCTCCAGGGCCGCGAGGCGGCGCAGCTGCATCTCCAGGATCGCGTTCGCCTGGATCTCGTCGATCGACAGCAGGCCCATCAGGCCCTCGCGGGCGATCTCGACTGTGTTGCTGCGCCGGATCAGCGCGATGACCTCGTCGATCGCGTCCAGCGCCTTGAGCAGACCGCGCAGGATGTGGGCGCGCTCCTCCGCCTTGCGCAGGCGGAACTTCGTGCGCCGGACGATGACCTCGATCTGGTGCGCCACCCAGTGACGGATGAACGCGTCGATCGACAGCGTGCGCGGTACGCCGTCCACGAGCGCCAGCATGTTCGCGCCGAAGTTCGTCTGCAGGTCGGTGTGCTTGTAGAGGTTGTTCAGCACGACCTTGGCGACGGCGTCGCGCTTGAGGACGATCACCAGGCGCTGGCCGGTCCGGGACGAGGTCTCGTCGCGGACGTCGGCGATGCCGCCGACCTTGGCGTCCTTCACCAGGTCGGCGATCTTCTGCGCCAGGTTGTCGGGGTTGGTCTGGTACGGGAGCTCCGTGACCACCAGGCACTGGCGGTTCTGGATCTCCTCGACCTCGACCACCGCGCGCATCGTGATGGAGCCGCGACCGGTCCGGTACGCCTCCTCGATGCCCTTGCGGCCCACGACCAGGGCGCCCGACGGGAAGTCCGGGCCCTTGATCCGCTCGATGAGCGCGTCCTGGAGCTCCTCGTGCGAGGCCTCCGGGTGCTCCAGCGCCCACTGGGCGCCGGCCGCGACCTCGCGCAGGTTGTGCGGCGGGATGTTGGTCGCCATGCCGACCGCGATGCCAGCGGAACCGTTGATCAGCAGGTTCGGGAAGCGCGCCGGCAGGACCGTCGGCTCCTGGTTGCGGCCGTCGTAGTTGTCCGTGAAGTCGACGGTCTCCTCGTCGATGTCCCGGAGCATCTCCATGGCCAGCGGCATCAGCTTGCACTCGGTGTAGCGCATCGCGGCGGCCGGGTCGTTGCCCGGGGAGCCGAAGTTGCCGTTGCTGTCCACCAGCGGCATGCGCAGCGACCACGGCTGGGCCAGGCGGACCAGGGCGTCGTAGATCGAGCTGTCACCGTGCGGGTGGTACGTGCCCATGACGTCGCCGACGACGCGGGCGCACTTGTAGAAGCCCTTCTCGGGCCGGTAGCCGCCGTCGTACATCGCGTACAGCACGCGGCGGTGCACCGGCTTGAGGCCGTCGCGCACGTCCGGCAGGGCGCGCGAGACGATGACGGACATCGCGTAGTCGAGGTAGGAGCGCTGCATCTCCGTCTCGAGCCCGACGGGCTCGATGCGCAGCACGGGCTGCTCCTCCGCGGGGTTTTCTGCGGTGGGGGTGGTTTCGTCGGCCATTGCTGGTCAGAAGTCCTTTCAGGCGGCGGTCAGCGGAGCCGACTCAGATGTCGAGGAAGCGGACGTCCTTGGCGTTGCGCTGGATGAAGGAGCGCCGCGCCTCGACGTCCTCACCCATCAGCACCGAGAACAGGTCGTCGGCCTGCGCCGCGTCGTCCAGCGTGACCTGGCCGAGGACACGGTGGTCCACGTCCATGGTGGTGACGCGCAGTTCCTCGGCGTTCATCTCGCCCAGACCCTTGAAGCGCTGGATCGAGTCTTCCTTGATCCGCTTGCCGTTCTGCTTGCCGAGCTCCACCAGCGCGTCGCGCTCGCGGTCCGAGTACGCGTACTCGAAGTCGTCGCGACCCCACTTGATCTTGTACAGCGGCGGGCGCGACAGGTAGACGTGACCGGCCTCGACCAGCGGCCGCATGAAGCGGAACAGGAAGGTCAGCAGCAGGGTGTTGATGTGCTGGCCGTCGACGTCGGCGTCCGCCATCAAGATGATCTTGTGATAGCGGAGCTTCTCGATGTCGAAGTCCTCGTGCACGCCGGTGCCGAAGGCGCTGATCAGCGCCTGGACCTCGGTGTTCTGGAGGATCTTGTCGATACGGGCCTTCTCGACGTTCAGGATCTTGCCGCGGATGGGCAGGATGGCCTGGTACATCGGGTTGCGGCCGGACTTCGCGGAGCCGCCGGCCGAGTCGCCCTCGACGATGAAGATCTCGCACTGGGTCGGGTCGTTCGACTGGCAGTCGGACAGCTTGCCCGGCAGCGAGGCGCTCTCCAGCAGGCCCTTGCGGCGGGTGAGGTCGCGGGCCTTGCGGGCCGCGACGCGCGCCGTGGCCGCCTGGATCGCCTTGCGGATGATGTCCGAGGCCTCGTTCGGGTTCCGGTCGAACCAGTCGTTGAGGTGCTCGTGCACGACCTTCTGCACGAAGGTCTTGGCCTCCGTGTTGCCCAGCTTGGTCTTCGTCTGGCCCTCGAACTGCGGCTCGCCCAGCTTCACCGAGATGATCGCCGTCAGACCCTCGCGGATGTCCTCGCCCGCGAGGTTGTCGTCCTTCTCGCGCAGGAACTTCTTCTCCCGCGCGTAGCGGTTGACCAGACCGGTCATCGCCGCGCGGAAGCCCTCTTCGTGGGTACCGCCCTCGTGCGTGTGGATCGTGTTCGCGAAGGAGTAGACCCCCTCGGTGTACTGCGAGTTCCACTGCATCGCGATCTGGACCGAGAGCGTGCGCTCCTTGTCCTCGGCCTCGACGTCGATGACGGTCGGGTGGATCAGCTCGCCCTTGCGCGAGTTGAGGTACTTCACGAAGTCGACGATGCCGCCCTCGTAGAAGTACTTCACCGTGCGCGCCTGGTCGTCGTCGGCCTCCTCGGCCGAGTCCGCGCCCATCGTCGCCTTCGCGGACTCGCGCTCGTCGGTCAGCGTGAGGGTCAGGCCCTTGTTGAGGAAGGCCATCTCCTGGAAGCGGCGCGAGAGCGTCTCGAAGGAGTACTCGGTCGTCTCGAAGATGTCGCCGTCGGCCCAGAAGGTCACCGTGGTGCCCGTCTCGGACGTCTCCTCGTTCTTGGCGAGGGGTGCCGTCGGGACGCCGAGCTTGTAGTCCTGGCTCCAGCGGTAGCCGTCCTTGCGGACGTCGACCGCGACCCTCGTCGACAGGGCGTTGACGACGGAGACGCCGACGCCGTGCAGACCGCCGGAGACGGAGTAACCGCCGCCGCCGAACTTGCCGCCCGCGTGCAGGACGGTCAGTACGACCTCGACGGCCGACTTGCCCTCGGAGGGCACGATGTCGACGGGGATGCCTCGGCCGTTGTCGACGACGCGCACGCCGCCGTCGGCCAGGATCGTGACGTCGATGGTGTCCGCGTGGCCGGCGAGGGCCTCGTCGACGGAGTTGTCGACGACCTCGTAGACGAGGTGGTGAAGGCCCCGCTCGCCGGTGGAGCCGATGTACATGCCGGGCCGCTTGCGGACCGCGTCAAGGCCTTCGAGGACCTGGATCTGGTTGCCGGTGTACTCAACGGGTGCAGCGGGGTCGCCGCCGTTCTGGCCGGCTGTGGACTGGTTGTCGTTGGGGTTGCCGGAATCGGCCACGAAGCGCCCTTTCTGGCACAGCACAGGCCGTACTCCGGGCCGGCAGGCATGCAAGCGGGAGCGGCTGCGTCGATCTGCGTTGTCAGCGGTGGTCAGCTTTACTCGACTGGATCCCGCGCAAGCGCGGGATTCTCGTTCAGTCTACCGGTATCACCCCCATGAATGGGCGTTTGCCGGTACCTGAGTCCGCATGTGCCGCCCGGAAACCTCTCTCTCCGACTCCCCATATCCAGGGAGGGGCTCAAAGAGGCTCACACGGGCATTGAGCGCTTCGGGCTGTCAACCTCCCGCTACCGTGAGGGACGCCACCCGCGCGGACGTTCGCAGCGGGCGTACGTCCCGGTCGCGGGCCGTCCGTACGGGCCCTCGCGCGGACGCTCGAGCCGGCTCCGGCCGGGCGGCGCGGAAGCGGGCGCGGGGAGCCCCGGGGAACCCGCGCGGAGGCGGCGTAGAGGCGGCGCGGAGGTCCGCCGGGGGTGCGGAGGTGCGGGGGGACCGGACGCCGGGTCCGCCGGGACCCGCGCGGGCCACGGGCGCCTGAGGTCCGTACGGGACCTCGCGCGCTCACCCGTAGTTGTCCCCCGGGCCCGTGCTGCCCGGCGCCCGCCACGGCCCGTACCGCTTCGGCCCGCCGCCCGGCCCGTGCACCTTGATCAGCCGGACCGTGCCCTGCCCCAGGTCCGCGTTCAGCCGCGCCACCAGCTGCGGAGCCAGCAGTTTCAGCTGCGCCGCCCACGCCGAGGAGTCGCAGCGCACCACCAGCTCGCGGTCCTCGTAGCGGTCCGGCACGCAGTGCGCCGCGATGTCCGGGCCGACGATCTCGGGCCAGCGCTCCATCACGCCCGCCACCGCCATCGGCATCTCCCAGCCGCGCTCGGTCCGCAGCCGGTCCAGCGCCGCCATCAGCGGCATCGGGTCCCGGCCGTCCGCCCGGGCCCCCGAACGCAGGCCCTGCTGATAGGGGCGCTTCTTGCCCGTGGCCGCGTTGCCCCGGGCGCGCGCCGCTTCCTTGGCGGCCGCCAGCGCCTGGCGCGCCAGGTCCACGCCCGAGAACTCCGGGACCTTGCGCGCGGGCTCCCGGCCGCCACCGCCGCCCTGCTCGTTCTCGCTCACAACCGGTTCACCTCACCGCCGGACACCGCGAACCGCGTCCCGATCAGCACCCCCGGGACGTCGTCGTCCACCGCCGCCGTCACCAGCACCTGCTCGCCGGGGGCCACCAGCTCCGCCAGCCGCTCCCGTCGGCGCTCGTCGAGCTCCGCGAACACGTCGTCGAGGATCAGCACCGGCTCGCTGCCCTCGGAGCGCAGCAGCTCGTAGGAGGCCAGGCGCAGGGCCAGTGCGTACGACCAGGACTCGCCGTGGCTCGCGTACCCCTTGGCCGGAAGCTCGCCCAGGCGCAGGGTCATGTCGTCGCGGTGCGGGCCGACGAGGGTCACGCCGCGCTCGATCTCCTGCTTGCGCACGTCGGCCAGCGCCGCGAGCAGCACCTCGTACAGCGCCTCGCGGGTGCGGGCGCCGCCGCCCACGGCCGCTCCGGCCTCGGCGACCGCCTCCGTGACGGCCTCGCCGACCGCGTCGGCGGTGGCGGAGGACTTGTAGGAGAGTCCGAGCGGGCCGCCGCCGGGCGCGAGCTGCTCGTACGCCTTGTCCGCGAGCGGCAGCAGCGTCGCGATCAGGTCGAGCCGCTGGGCGAGCAGCTCGGCGCCCGTGCGCGCGAGGTGCTGGTCCCACACGTCCAGGGTGGACAGGTCCATGGAGCGGCCGCCGTGCCGGCGGGCCATCGCCGCCGACTTCAGCAGGGTGTTGCGCTGCTTGAGCACCCGCTCGTAGTCCGAGCGGACCCCGGCCATGCGCGGCGAGCGGGCCGTCACGAGTTCGTCGAGGAAGCGGCGCCGCTCCCCCGGGTCTCCCTTGACCAGGGACAGGTCCTCGGGGGCGAAGAGCACCGTCCGTACGATGCCCAGCACGTCCCGGGGCCTGACCTGCGAGGACCGGTTGATCCTCGCCCGGTTCGCCCGGCCCGGGTTCAGCTCGAGCTCCACCAGCTGCTGACGCTCGCCCTGGGTGACCGCGGCCCGGATGACGGCCCGGTCCGCGCCCATCCGCACCAGGGGGGCGTCGGCGGAGACGCGGTGGCTGCCGAGGGTCGCGAGGTAGCCGATCGCCTCGACGAGGTTCGTCTTGCCCTGGCCGTTGGGACCCACGAAAGCCGTGACGCCCGGGTCGAGGGGAACCTCGGCCCGGGCGTACGAGCGGAAGTCGGCCAACGAGAGATGCGAAACATGCATACGGCGCCGACCTCCCCCGGCTTCCTGCTGCTCTGCTCTGTGCTGCTGTGGAGCGGTTGTGGATTACTTCTTCTCGACCGCGTGGCCGCCGAACTGGTTGCGCAGCGCGGCGATCATCTTCATCTGCGGGGAGTCGTCCTGGCGGGACGCGAAGCGCGCGAACAGCGAGGCGGTGATCGCCGGCAGCGGCACGGCGTTGTCGATCGCGGCCTCGACCGTCCAGCGGCCCTCGCCCGAGTCCTGCGCGAAGCCGCGCAGCTGCTGCAGGTGCTCGTCCTCGTCCAGCGCGTTCACGGCCAGGTCCAGCAGCCAGGAACGGATGACCGTGCCCTCCTGCCAGGACCGGAAGACCTCGCGGACGTCGGTGACCGAGTCGACCTTCTCCAGGAGCTCCCAGCCCTCGGCGTAGGCCTGCATCATGGCGTACTCGATGCCGTTGTGGACCATCTTGGCGAAGTGGCCGGCGCCGACCTTGCCGGCGTGCACGGCCCCGAACTGGCCCTCGGGCTTGAGGGCGTCGAACACCGGCTGGACGACCGCGACGTGTTCCTTGTCGCCGCCGTACATCAGCGCGTAGCCGTTCTCCAGGCCCCAGACGCCGCCCGAGACGCCGCAGTCGACGAAACCGATGCCCTTGGCCGCCAGTTCGCCGGCGTGCTTCTCGTCGTCGGTCCAGCGCGAGTTGCCGCCGTCGACGACGATGTCGCCCGGCGAGAGCAGCTCGGAGAGCTCGTCGACGGTGGACTGGGTCGCCGCGCCCGCGGGGACCATCACCCACACCACGCGGGGGGCCTGCAGGCCGTCCACAAGTTCCGCGAGGCTGTGGACATCGGCGAGGTCCGGGTTGCGGTCGTATCCGATGACGGTGTGGCCGGCGCGGCGGATGCGCTCGCGCATGTTGCCGCCCATCTTGCCGAGACCGACGAGACCAAGCTCCATCAGGTGGTTCCTTAAGCGTTGTGGCCGTCTGTGCCGGGGGTCCCCTGCTGCTCGGGACCTCCCCCGTCCCGAGCGTACGCCGGGCGGCGCTGCCCGGCCCCACGGGCGCTCCGGGCGGGACTGAGGACGCGGACAGCGCGCCCGGGCCGGGAGGACGACGTCGGGCCCGGCCCCGCGGGAAGCGTGACCGGGCCCGACGCCGTGCTCACTGCCGTGTGCCGACCGGGTCTCAGCCGGAGAGGCGGACGGGCATGATCAGGTACTTGTACGCCTCGTCGGCCTCGGCGTCGACGGCCGGGCGGCCGCTGAGCAGCGCGGGCTTGGTCGAGGTCGTGAAGCTGAGCTGCGCGGCCGGCGAGTCGATCGCGCTCAGGCCGTCCAGCAGGAAGGTCGGGTTGAAGGCGATCGAGATGTCGTCGCCCTCCAGCTTCGCGTCGACGCGCTCCACAGCCTGTGCGTCGTCGGAGGAGCCGGCCTCCAGGATCAGCACGCCTTGCTCGAAGCTGAGGCGGACCGGGGTGTTGCGCTCGGCGACCAGGGCGACGCGCTTGACGGCCTCGACGAACGGGGCGGTCTCGATCACCGCGACGGAGTTGAACTCCGTCGGGAAGAGCGTGCGGTACTTCGGCAGGTCGCCCTCGAGGAGGCGGGTGGTGGTGCGCCGGCCGGCGCCCTCGAAGCCGATGAGGCCCTCGCCCTGGCCGGAGCCCGACAGCGCGATGGTGACCGTGTCGCCGCTGGTGAGCGACTTGGCGGTGTCCAGGAGGGTCTTGGCGGGCACCAGGGCCACGGCGGAGGCCTCCGGGTCCTCGGGCTTCCACAGGAACTCGCGGACCGCGAAGCGGTAGCGGTCGGTGGAGGCCAGGGTGACGCGGTCGCCCTCGATCTCGATGCGGACACCGGTCAGCACGGGCAGCGTGTCGTCGCGGCCGGCGGCGATGGCGACCTGGGCGGCGGCGGAGGCGAAGACCTCGCCGGGCACGGTGCCGGTCGCGGTGGGCATCTGCGGCAGCGCCGGGTACTCCTCCACAGGCAGGGTGTGGAGTGTGAACCGCGAGGAGCCGCAGACCACGGTCGCCCGTACACCGTCTGTGGAAATCTCCACCGGCCGGTTGGGCAGGGCGCGGCAGATGTCGGCGAGCAGCCGGCCGGACACCAGGACGGTGCCGTCCTCCTCGACGTCGGCCTCGACGGAGACACGGGCCGAGACCTCGTAGTCGAAGCCGGAGAGGGACAGCTTGCCCTCCTCGGCCTTCAGCAGCAGGCCCGCGAGAACGGGCACCGGCGGCCGGGCCGGGAGGCTACGAGCAGCCCAGGCCACCGCCTCCGCGAGTACGTCGCGCTCCACCCGGATCTTCACCGGAAACCGCCTCCTGCTGTTGCTCGCTCGTCTGCCGGCCTTCGTCGTCGGCTCGTCGATGCCTCGACCGTTGCCGGGGACCAGTCTGACGTACGGCGCCGACAGTCGTCGCTGCTGGCGGTCAAGTCGGGAGCGAGGTGTCGGGGAGGGCGATCCACCGAGTTGTGCACAGGTCCTGCTTGAAAACCGAAACCGGGCTAACTCTCTATGGGGGTAGTAGTAGGGCCTGTGGAAACGGTGGATAAGCCCGTCTTCGCAGGTCAGCCCGCGTTTTTTATCCCCACACCCTGTGGGTGACACCGGTGGACAACCCCGTGTCTCTGTGGAGAACGAAAAGTTCTGCACAGGCCGTCCCCAGATGACCCCGACTACTCCACAGGTGCGTCCCCAGGTTTCCCCCAGTACTCCACAACCCAAACGTCGACTTCAGTGTGACCGCTTTCACTCGGGGCGGTGAGAGGGGCTTCCCCGTTGCCGAACAGTGGACAACGGTGTGGGGAAGTCGTCTGATCCTGTGCACAGGACACCGGAAGCTGTGGACCACCGGTGGACAACGCGGTGGACGAACCTGTGGATGAAAATTCTGTCCACAGCCTGTGGACAGTGCTTGCGCACAATTCCACAGGGGTCTGACCAGCTCTGATGGTGCCTCACGCCCGGGTCCTGTGGACAGTTTTGTGGGCGGGGCGGGCCGTCCCCAGGGTGTGGACAGAAGAAAGTGGCCCAATCTGTGGATGAGTTGCTCCATTGGGGGCGTATTCGAACAAGTCGGGGGCGCACGCACGAAGAAGGGCGCCCCCGAAGTGACCCGGGAGCGCCCTCTGGAAGCGTTTGGGGAGGTCCTGGCGACGCCCGTACGGCCCTTGCACGGGCCCGCGTCAGCCGTTCTTGATGCGGTTGGTGAGCTCGGTTACCTGGTTGTAGATGGAGCGGCGCTCGGCCATCAGGGCGCGGATCTTGCGGTCCGCGTGCATGACGGTGGTGTGGTCGCGGCCGCCGAACTGTGCCCCGATCTTGGGCAGGGAGAGGTCCGTGAGCTCCCGGCACAGGTACATGGCGATCTGCCGGGCGGTGACGAGCACGCGGCTGCGCGAGGAGCCGCAGAGGTCGTCCACGGTGAGCCCGAAGTAGTCGGCGGTGGCCGCCATGATGTCGCTGGCCGTGATCTCGGGCGCGCTGTCCTCGCCGCCGGGGATCAGGTTCTTCAGGACGTCCTCGGCCAGACCCAGGTCGACCGGCTGCCGGTTCAGGCTCGCGAAGGCCGTGACCCGGATCAGCGCCCCCTCCAGCTCGCGGATGTTGCGCGAGATGCGGGAGGCGATGAACTCCAGTACCTCCGGCGGGGCGTTGAGCTGCTCCTGGACCGCCTTCTTGCGCAGGATCGCGATGCGGGTCTCCAGCTCGGGCGGCTGGACGTCGGTGATCAGGCCCCACTCGAAGCGGTTGCGCAGCCGGTCCTCCAGGGTGACGAGCTGCTTGGGCGGCCGGTCGGAGGAGAGCACGATCTGCTTGTTGGCGTTGTGGAGCGTATTGAAGGTGTGGAAGAACTCCTCCTGCGTCGACTCCTTGCTCGCGAGGAACTGGATGTCGTCGACGAGCAGGATGTCCATCTCGCGGTAGCGCTTGCGGAACGCGTCGCCCTTGCCGTCGCGGATCGAGTTGATGAACTCGTTGGTGAACTCCTCGGAGCTCACGTACCGCACCCGGGTGCCGGGGTAGAGGCTGCGGGCGTAGTGCCCGATGGCGTGCAGCAGGTGCGTCTTGCCGAGACCCGACTCCCCATAGACGAAGAGGGGGTTGTACGCCTTCGCCGGCGCCTCGGCGACGGCCACCGCGGCGGCGTGCGCGAAGCGGTTGGAGGCGCCGATGACGAAGGTGTCGAACAGGTACTTGGGGTTCAGCCGGGCGGTCGGCTCCAGCGGGCCCGAGGTGGAGCCGCCGGACGGGGCGGAGGGCGCGGGCCGGCTGGGCGCCGGGCGGGCGGCGGGCCGCTCGTACTGCTGCTGCTCGTACGACCGGGACGGGCGCTGCTGCGGGTCCTCGTACTGCTGGCGCGGCTGCTCGTACTTCTGCTGTTCGTAGGAGCCCTGGTCGTAGGAGGAGGGGTCGGGCTGCTGGAGGTAGCCCGGCTGCGGGGAGGCGTACGGATCGCGCTCGGGGAAGCCGCCGAGGCGGGGCTGCTGCCAGCCGTAGTCGTCCTGCTGGCCGCCGCGGGGCCAGGCGCCGGGCTCGGGGCGCGGCTGCTGGTAGTCCGGATAGGCGGGGCGGGCCGTGGGGAGCCGGTCGTCGTCGGAGGAGCCGGGTCCGGAGTTCGGGCCGGTGTGACCGGTGTGGCCTCCGGGTCCGGTGTGGCCTCCGGGGCGCTGGCCGCCGTAGGACTCGTAGGAATCCCGGCCGGACGGCGCGTCCGTCACCTGGGGCGCGGGCTCGCCGGCGGAGTCGTCGACGGTGATGGCGATCCGGATCGGGCGGCCGCACTCACGGCTGAGGGCGTCGCTGATGAGCGGGGCGAGCCGGCCTTCGAGCACGCGCTTGCCGTACTCGTTGGGGACGGCGAGCAGTGCGGTGTCGGCCACGAGGGCCAGCGGCTGGCATCGCTCGACCCACTGCTTGTCCTTGGGCTCGATGCTGTTCTGTCCCTCACCGAGGAGCTTCTCGAGCACCCTTGGCCACACTGCGGCAAGATCGGCAGGTACGTCAGCCACAGAGCACGCTCTCTCACAGGGGGTCCCACGAATGTGTGGTTCTTTGGGACGGTCGGGACGAAAAATCCGGGATCAGTCAACGGTAGTCAGGCCAACGGGTACGGTTCAAGTCGTTGTCCACAGCCTGTGCACAGTGTGAGGCCCAGCCGACCCGGTTTGACCGGATGGCGTAGCCGCGCGTACCGTAACGAGGTCGAGTTGTCGATGGCTGCTGCCGCCTGCCTACCGATGGGCGAAGATCACTGATAGTGATCGTTTTGCGGTGCCACTCGGGCGTACACGCGAGTTTCTTCCTCGTGGGCGCACGGTGACAGCCAGGCGATGTCCCGCCACAACGATTTATTCTCTGGAGCCCCCGAGTGAGCAAGCGCACCTTCCAGCCGAACAACCGCCGTCGTGCCAAGACCCACGGCTTCCGTCTCCGGATGCGTACCCGTGCCGGCCGCGCCATCCTCGCGAACCGTCGTGGCAAGGGCCGCGCCGCCCTTTCCGCGTAACTGACGGGCGGATCGTGACGTCGTGCTGTCTCCCGAGAATCGGCTGAGGCGGCGCGAGGACTTCGCGAGCGCGGTACGTCGGGGCCGTCGGGCTGGTCGCCCGCTCCTCGTCGTACACCTACGTACAAGCGGTGCAACGGACCCGCACGAGCCGGGGGAGATCGATCCCTCGACGCGTGCGGGTTTCGTCGTCAGCAAGGCTGTCGGCGGTGCCGTCGTACGCAACCGGGTCAAGCGCCGTTTGCGCCATCTCATCCGCGAGCGGCTGTCGCAGCTGCCCGCAGGTAGCCTGGTGGTGGTACGGGCTCTGCCCGGAGCGGGCGATGCCGGTCTCGACGAGCTGGCCCGGGACCTTGACGCCGCATTGCTGCGGCTCTTGGGAGGCGTGGCTCGATGAAGTACCCGCTGCTCGCACTGATCAAGCTGTACCAGTGGACGATCAGTCCGCTGCTCGGGCCGGTGTGCCGCTACTACCCCTCGTGTTCGCACTACGGGTATACGGCCATCGACCGGCATGGTGCGGTGAAGGGGACGGTCCTGACCGGCTGGCGGATCCTGCGGTGCAATCCGTGGTCCCCGGGCGGTGTGGATCATGTCCCACCCCGTAAACGCCCGCGTTGGCACGAGCAGCTGCGCAGTGCGTTGCGTCGATCTCGCAATGCTCAAGGAGCCTGATTAGTGGACACGTTTGCCGGTTTGTTCAGCTTTATCACCACGCCTGTCTCGTGGATCATCGTCCAGTTCCACAAGGTGTACGGCGCCATGTTCGGCGCCGACAGTGGGTGGGCCTGGGGCCTGTCCATCGTGTCCCTGGTGATCTTGATCCGCATCTGCCTGATCCCGCTCTTCGTGAAGCAGATCAAGGCGACGCGTGGCATGCAGGCGATCCAGCCGAAGATGAAGGCGATCCAGGAGCGCTACAAGAACGACAAGCAGCGCCAGTCCGAAGAGATGATGAAGCTGTACAAGGAGACGGGTACCAACCCGCTCTCCTCGTGCCTTCCCATCCTGGCGCAGTCCCCGTTCTTCTTCGCGCTCTACCACGTGCTCTCCGGCATCGCGAACGGCAAGCCGATCGGCCAGATCGACGGCCCGCTCCTGGAGAGCGCCCGTAACGCGCACATCTTCGGTGCTCCGCTGGCGGCGAAGTTCACGGACAGCGCGGAGAAGGCCGCCTCTCTGGGCGCCTCCATCACCGACGTGCGCGTGGTCACCGCGATCATGATCGTCATGATGTCGCTGTCGCAGTTCTACACGCAGCGCCAGCTGATGCAGAAGAACGTCGACCTCTCGGTCAAGACGCCGTTCATGCAGCAGCAGAAGATGCTCATGTACGTCTTCCCGCTGATCTTCGCCGTCATGGGCATCAACTTCCCCGTCGGCGTCCTCATCTACTGGTTGACCACGAACCTGTGGACCATGGGTCAGCAGATGTTCGTGATCAGCCAGAACCCGACCCCGGGAAGCAAGGCCCAGGACCAGTACCTGACCCGCCTGCTGAAGCACGTCTCCACCCACGGCGCGATCAAGGGCCGGAGCAAGAAGAAGATCGTCGCGGCGATCGTGGCCAAGGGCCCGGACCGCAACGACAACGAGCGCAAGTTCATCACCGCTCTGACCAAGCAGGGCATGGCCGCCCAGGCGGACGGCTCGGTGACGAAGAGCGTCGAGGCGACCGTCGACGCGGATGCGGCCGGCGGTGGTCTCCAGAAGCGGCAGCAGCCCAAGCGGCAGTCGAAGGCGCAGCGACAGACGCCCCCCAGCAAGCCCTCTTCCAAGAAGTAAGAAGGAGCCCCTCCCGTGACGGAAGGCACCACCACCGCCGCTGCCGCTGAGGGTGGCGACACCCTGACCCGCCTCGAGCAGGAGGGCGAGATCGCGGCCGACTACCTCGAGGGTCTGCTGGACATCGCCGACCTGGACGGCGACATCGACATGGACGTCGAGGCGGACCGCGCCTCGGTCTCCATCGTCAGCGAATCCGCACGCGACCTGCAGAAGCTCGTGGGCCGTGACGGCGAGGTGCTCGAGGCCCTGCAGGAGCTGACCCGCCTCGCCGTGCACCGCGAGACCGGTGACCGCAGCCGTCTGATGCTGGACATCGGTGGGTTCCGGGCGAAGAAGCGCGAAGAACTGACCGCGCTCGGTGCCAAGGCCGCGGACGAGGTGAAGGCTTCGGGCGAGCCCCTGAAGCTGGACCCGATGACCCCCTTCGAGCGGAAGGTCGTCCACGATGCCGTGGCGGCCGCCGGTCTGCGGAGCGAGTCCGAGGGCGAGGAGCCGCAGCGCTTCGTCGTCGTGCTCCCGGCCTGACCGGAAGCTGTAGTGTCCGGCCCCGTCTGTCTCGCAGGCGGGGCCGAAGTTTGTCAGCCTGGCAGTGACGACGTGGTTTTCACACCATGCGGTACGGAAGGACGGTCCCGTGACGGAGGCAGCTGAGCTTCCCCTGACGCCTGAAGAAGCGCCCCCGGCACCTGAAGAGGCGCGTGCGGTGTTCGGCGAACATTTCCCGGAAGCCGTGCGGTACGCGGAGCTGCTGGCGGACGCGGGGGTCAAGCGAGGCCTCATCGGCCCGCGCGAGGTACCGCGCCTGTGGGAGCGGCACCTGCTCAACTGCGCCGTGCTCTCGGAGGTCGTGCCCGAGGGTGTGACCGTCTGCGATGTGGGTTCGGGCGCCGGCCTCCCCGGCATCCCGCTGGCCCTGGTCCGCCGGGACCTGAAGATCACGCTTCTGGAGCCGCTGCTGCGCCGCACCAACTTCCTCCAGGAAGTCGTGGAAATGCTGGGGCTGGACCATGTGACGGTGGTGCGGGGCCGGGCCGAGGAGGTCCTCGGAAAGCTCCAGCCGGTGCACGTGGTGACGGCTCGGGCGGTCGCGCCCCTGGACCGGCTCGCGGGCTGGGGCGTGCCCCTGCTGCGTCCGTACGGCGAAATGCTGGCGCTGAAGGGTGACACCGCGGAGGAGGAGCTGGTGGCGGCGAAGGCCGCGCTCACCAAGCTCGGTGTGGTGAAGACCTCGGTGCTGCATGTCGGCGAGGGGATCGTGGATCCGCTCTCGACCGTGGTGCGGGTCGAGGTCGGCGAGAGCCCCGGAGGCGTGAGGTTCGCGGCGAAGCGGGCCAAGGCCGCCCGGGTGAGCCGTACGCGTCGGCGCCGCTGACCCCGAAGGCTCCAGCCGGAGTGTCGTAGCGGCCGGATGACTCCGTCCGGGCATCGTGTTTCACGTGAAACGTCGCTCTCTGCTGCACGGAGTCATCAGCCGCGGTCGTGCGGCTGCGTCCCCCCCTCACCGCGAGGACGAAGGGGGGACGGAGTTGTCCACAATGGTGGATTCATCCACAGGAGTACGGGCCCCGCTGGTTCGCAACCCCGGCGACATGGCAGGCTCTGTTCATCGCGAGCCTGATGCCGAGGAGAGTGACACCGTGCGGTCAGACGCCAACCTTGCGGGGCCGATGGCCGATCCGGTCCCCGGTCCCCGCTCCGAATCGCCGGGCGACGATGTTTCACGTGAAACATCGGCCCCGCCGCTTGTGGACAACGAAGACACGCCCATCGGCCGTGCCGCCCAGATCGCGGTCGAGGCCCTGGGCCGTGCGAGCGAGGGCCTGCCCCGCCCCGCGCAGACCCGGATCATGGTGGTGGCCAACCAGAAGGGCGGCGTGGGCAAGACCACGTCGACCGTGAACCTGGCCGCCTCCCTGGCTCTGCACGGTGCGCGGGTCCTGGTCGTGGACCTCGACCCGCAGGGCAACGCCTCCACCGCGTTGGGCATCGACCACCACGCGGACGTGCCGTCCATCTACGACGTACTCGTGGACAGCCGCCCGCTGATGGAGGTCGTCCAGCCGGTGGCCGACGTGGAAGGGCTGTTCTGTGCCCCCGCCACGATCGATCTGGCGGGCGCCGAGATCGAGCTGGTCTCCCTCGTGGCGCGCGAGAGCCGCCTCCAGCGGGCCATCCAGGCGTACGAGCAGCCGCTCGACTACATCCTGATCGACTGCCCGCCCTCGCTGGGCCTGCTGACCGTGAACGCCCTGGTCGCGGGCGCGGAGGTACTGATCCCGATCCAGTGCGAGTACTACGCGCTGGAGGGTCTGGGGCAGCTGCTGCGCAACGTCGACCTGGTGCGGGCCCACCTGAACCCCACGCTGCACGTGTCCACGATCCTGCTGACGATGTACGACGGCAGGACCCGGCTGGCTTCGCAGGTGGCGGAGGAGGTGCGCACGCACTTCGGCAAGGAGGTGCTGCGCACGAGCATCCCGCGGTCGGTCCGCATCTCCGAGGCCCCGAGCTACGGGCAGACGGTGCTGACCTATGACCCGGGCTCCAGCGGTTCCCTCTCCTACCTGGAGGCGGCGCGCGAGATCGCGCTGCGCGGGGCCGGAATCCAGTACGACCCCCAGCACCCCCATCTGGGTGCGGGCATGAACAACACGCAGAGCATGGCGGAGGGGATCCAGTGAGTGAGCGACGTAGGGGTCTGGGGCGGGGGCTCGGCGCGCTGATTCCCGCGGCTCCGCAGGAGAAGACGCCGCCGGTGATCAGTTCCGGGTCGACGTCTCCGTCGGCCGTACCGGTGCTGCCCTCGGAGCGCGGAATCGCGGCGGCGAAGCTGGCCGCGCTGTCGCAGGCCGATGTTTCACGTGAAACATCGACGGCTTTCCCGGCCGTGGCCGAGGCGGCGCAGGCTGCCCCGGAGCTCGGGGAGGTGGCGGGAGCGACGTTCGCGGAGCTTCCGATGGATGCGATCACGCCGAACCCGCGCCAGCCGCGCGAGGTGTTCGACGAGGACGCGCTGGCGGAGCTGGTGACCTCCATCCAGGAGGTGGGCCTGCTCCAGCCGGTGGTCGTACGGCAGGCGGCCCCGGGCCGCTACGAGCTGATCATGGGCGAGCGGCGGTGGCGGGCGTGCCGGGAGGCCGGCCTGCCGCGCATTCCGGCGATCATCCGGGCGACGGACGACGAGAAGCTGCTGCTGGACGCGCTGCTGGAGAACCTGCACCGGGCCCAGCTGAACCCGCTGGAAGAGGCTGCGGCGTACGACCAGCTCCTCCAGGACTTCAAGTGCACCCACGACCAGCTGGCGGACCGGATCGGGCGTTCGCGTCCGCAGGTGTCGAACACGCTGCGGCTGCTGAAGCTGTCGCCGTCGGTGCAGCGCCGGGTGGCGGCGGGCGTGCTGTCGGCCGGTCATGCGCGGGCCCTGCTCTCGGTGGACGACTCCGAGGCGCAGGACCGGCTGGCGCATCGGATCGTGGCCGAGGGTCTCTCCGTCCGCGCGGTCGAGGAGATCGTCTCCCTGATGGGGGCGGAATCGGCCGGCGCGGTGAAGCCGAAGGGCCCGCGGGCCGGAGCCCGGGTCTCTCCGGCGCTCAGTGAGCTGGCGACGCGGCTGTCGGACCGGTTCGAGACGCGGGTGAAGGTGGACCTGGGTCAGAAGCGGGGCAAGATCACCGTCGAGTTCGCATCAATGGAGGATCTCGAGCGGATTCTGGGCACGCTGGCGCCGGGCGAGGGCCGCGTGCTGGACCAGGGTCCCTCCGGGGAGTAGTCCGCGGTCGAGGGGGGGGGGGGGGGGGGGCCGTCGCGAGGCCAGAAGCGCCCTCCCACTACGACGTGTGGGATCTGGTGAGAGTCCTTCGCGAGGAGAGCCTGAGTG
>NZ_JBSGWY010000005.1:84746-109090 GCF_053609145.1 Streptomyces sp. NPDC054961
CGGGGGGGGGGGGGGGGGGGGGGGGGGGGGGGCCGGCCGGGGGGGGGGGGGGGGCGGGGGCGGGCGCGGCGCGGGCGGGCCGCGGCCCCCCCCCCCCCCCCCGCCCCTTTGCCGTGCGTGCGGTTTCCGGTGATTCGCCCAGTGGCTACGATGCGGTCATGGGTCGTCGGCTGGTACCGCTCACGCTGGACAACCTTCAGGACCTGCCCCGGCGTTGCCGGTCCTGTGTCTTCTGGGAACTGGACCCCGTCAGCGGCGAGGCCGCCGTGAAGGCGGGCAACGCTGCCCAGGAGAAGGAGGCGTGGATCTCCGCCGTCCTGCTGGAGTGGGGATCGTGCGGACGCGTGGTCTACGTGGACGAGGTTCCGGTGGGGTTCGTTCTGTACGCGCCGCCCGCGTACGTGGCGCGTGCGACCGCGTTTCCCACCAGCCCGGTCTCCCCTGACGCCGTGCAGCTGATCACCGCGTGGATCATGCCGGGATACCAGGGACAGGGACTGGGCCGGGTGATGGTCCAGACGGTGGCGAAGGACCTGCTGCGCAGGGGGTTCCGGGCCATCGAGGCCTTCGGGGACGCGCACTGGGAGGGCCCGGCCTGTCTGCTGCCGGCGGACCATCTGCTGGCCGTGGGGTTCAAGACCGTACGGCCGCATCCGGTCCACCCGCGGCTGCGGCTCGAGCTGCGCTCCACGCTGTCGTGGAAGGAAGACGTGGAACTGGCCCTGGACCGGCTGCTGGGCGCCGCGCGCAAGGAACCGGCTCTGCGTCCGCTCTGAGCGTCGTCCTGGATACGCCAAACGGGGCCGCTCCCTCAGGAGCGGCCCCGTTTCACGTGAAACATCGGTCCGTCAGACGGCCTTGGGGGCCTGGATGAAGTCCTCGAGGTCACGCAGGATCGCGGCCTTCGGCTTGGCACCGACGATGGTCTTGGCGACCTCGCCGCCCTGGTAGACGTTCAGCGTCGGGATGGACATGACGCCGTACTTGGCAGCCGTGGCCGGGTTCTCGTCGATGTTGAGCTTGACGATCTCGATCTGGTCCCCGTACTCGGCCGCGATGGCCTCGAGGGAGGGAGCGATCTGGCGGCACGGACCGCACCAGGCGGCCCAGAAGTCCACGAGGACGGGCTTGTCGCTCCCGAGGACCTGGGTGTCGAAGTCTGCGTCGGTCACGTTCTTGAGGGTGCCGGCCACAGCGGCCTCCTTCTTTTCCTGCGTCGGGTGGGGTGTGGTGCTGCTTGCGGGTGTCAGACCGTCGCGTGTGCCTTCTCGGCGTCCGCGAGGGCGGCGAGGAAGCGCTCGGCGTCGAGGGCGGCGGAGCAGCCGGTGCCCGCGGCGGTGATGGCCTGACGGTAGGTGTGGTCGACGACGTCGCCCGCTCCGAACACACCGGTGAGGCTGGTGCGGGTGGAGGGGGCGTCGACCTTGAGGTAGCCCTCTGCGTCGAGATCCAGCTGGTCCTTGAAGAGCTCGGTGCGCGGGTCGTGGCCGACGGCGATGAAGAGGCCGGTCACGGGCAGCTCGGAGGTCTCACCGGTCTTGGTGTTGCGCAGGGTGAGACCCGTGAGCTTCTGGTCACCGTGGATCGCGGCGACCTCGCTGTCCCAGGCGAAGCTGATCTTCGGGTCGGCGAAGGCACGGTCCTGCATGGCCTTGGAGGCGCGCAGGGAGTCACGGCGGTGGACGATCGTGACGGACTTGGCGAAGCGCGAGAGGAAGGTGGCTTCCTCGATCGCGGTGTCGCCGCCGCCGACCACGACGATGTCGTGGTCCTTGAAGAAGAAGCCGTCGCAGGTGGCGCACCAGGAGACGCCGCGGCCGGAGAGGGCGTCCTCGTTGGGCAGGCCGAGCTTGCGGTGCTGGGAGCCCGTCGTGACGATCACTGCCTTGGCGCGGTGCACGGTGCCGGCGGTGTCGGTCACGGTCTTGATCTCACCGGTGAGGTCCACGGACACGATGTCGTCCGGCACCAGCTCGGCGCCGAAGCGCTCGGCCTGGCCGCGCATGTTGTCCATGAGGTCCGGCCCCATGATCCCGTCCTGGAAGCCGGGGAAGTTCTCGACCTCCGTGGTGTTCATCAGCGCGCCACCGGCGGTGACGGCACCTTCGAAGACCAGGGGCTTGAGCGAAGCGCGTGCGGTGTACAGGGCGGCGGTGTAGCCGGCCGGCCCGGATCCGATGATGATCACGTTTCGTACGTCGCTCACGGGTTACTTCCTCGTCTCTACGGACTGCCTGCTGCCTACCGGGGGGGCCGGTGTGGACTCTCACCCACCCAACGGATCCTACGGCGCATGCATTCCCGAGCTTTCCCTCCCGGTACCCGAGCGGCTCAGCTCCGGGGGTAGGTGCTGGTCAGCAGGGGCTTTTCGGCAGGAGCCCCGGGGGTGGCCACACAGGCGGAGCGGATGACGTAGGCGTCCACGGAGGCGGGGTCGCCCGGGTGCGGCAGGACGAGGAGGAAGACGTCGGAGCCCTGGAAGCTGCCGTTCTCGAAGGCCAGGGGGCTCTCGGTACGGCCGGTGGCCTTCTGGACGCAGGCCGGAACACCCGGTGCTTCGCGGTCGCCGGGCGCGAGCTCCGGCGCGGGCGGAGAGCCGCTCTCCAGCCCGAACGTGTTGTTCTGCTCCCCCGGTGCCTTCTTCTCCGGACCGGCGGACGTGAGGAGTTCCCGGACACTGCCCTGGAGCCCCTGAGCCGTGTACGCGTGCGCTGCGGACCGGGCCTCGGCGCTGGCCACGTCGGGACGGGCGGACATGTCCTGCTCGTGCTCCGGGCCGGAGGTCAGGTTGAACAGCAGCACGCCTGCGGCGCAGGCGGCGAGCAGGCCGCCCGCGAGGGCGATCCGGCGGCGGGCGCGACGGCGGCCGGGGCCGGTTGGGCCGGCCGGGTGACCGGAGGGCCGCAAGCCGCCGGTTCCGGGGAGCGGGGCGGGCGGTGTTTCACGTGAAACACCGGAGCCGGTTCGCCCGTCGGACGGTCCGGACCGGGCGGTGGTCCCGGACCCGGCCGGGGTGGTGGCGTCGAGGAGGGCTTCGGCGGCCAGGGCCGCGTCGATCCGGCCGGAGATGTCGGCGGGCATCCGGGCGGGCCCGGGGAGCGTCCCGAGCAGGGCGCGGATCTCCTCCAGAGAGGCGCGTACGTCGGCGCAGAGGGCGCAGTCGCCGAGATGGGCGCGGACCTCGGCGGTGCGGGCCGGGGAGAGGAGGCCTTCCGTCAGCTCGGAGATCTCCGAGACGTCGGGGTGCCTGACCGTGCCGGTCGTGGGGCTCACGCTCGTCCACCTCCGCCCTTCACTGCGTTCGGATCGGGGGACGTGCCCCCGTGGTCTGCCGTCGGTGGGACGGTTGTCCCCGGTGTCCGGTTCCTTCCCCGCTCGACCTCGGTGTTATCCCCGGTCCGCGTGCGCAGATGAGTGAGCAGCGGGGCGAGTTTCGCCCGGCCGCGGGCGCATCGGCTCTTCACGGTGCCGACGGGGACGCCGAGCACGAGGGCGGCCTCGGCCACGGGGTATCCCTGCATGTCGACGAGGACGAGCGCGGCCCGCTGTTCGGCGGGGAGGGTGCTCAGGGCGGCCAGGAGCTGGCGGTGGAGGTCCTGGCGCTCCGCCGGGGCCTCGGCGGACTCGTGGGGCTCCAGGAGGCGCTCCAGGCGGTCCGTGTCGTCCAGGGGTGCCGTCCTGCGGGAGGCGGCCTTGCGGGCCCGGTCCAGGCAGGCGTTCACGGTGATGCGGTGGAGCCAGGTGGTGACCGCGGACTCGCCGCGGAAGGTGTGGGCGGCGCGGTAGGCGGAGACGAGCGCGTCCTGTACGGCGTCGGCGGCCTCCTCGCGGTCGCCGAGCGTGCGCAGGGCCACCGCCCACAGCCGGTCGCGGTGCCGTCGGACGAGCTCACCGAAGGCATCCGGATCTCCGGCGGCGTGCAGTGACAGGAGCTCCTGGTCACTGCGGCCGTCGGCCGTGGTCTCGTCCAACGGTGGGCCCCTCCCCGGCTGTCCCTCAGCCCGTGAACTTCACGTCCGTGATGGCCTGCT
This sequence comes from Streptomyces sp. NPDC054961, assembly GCF_053609145.1. Lineage (NCBI taxonomy): Bacteria > Bacillati > Actinomycetota > Actinomycetes > Kitasatosporales > Streptomycetaceae > Streptomyces > Streptomyces sp. NPDC054961. The sequence goes on from NZ_JBSGWY010000005.1 coordinate 88,778, forward strand.
TGTACCCGGCCCCGCTGAACGTATCGGTGCCCACGTACGGCATCGCGGTGATCCAGACGAGGACGTACCGGGTCTTGACCGCGTTGTCGGCGCTCAGATTGAGGGTGCTGTCCGAGGTCTTGGAGGTGGCGATCTTCGGCATGGAGCCGATCTTGCCCGTCGGGGACAGGGAATCGGTCGCGTACAGCGTGACGGTGGAGTGGTCGCCGGCGTACCTGAGCACTATCGAGGCGGCCTTGACCTCCTGCTCGGAGCCGAGGTCGTAGACGATGCCGACACCGGCCTTGTAGTCCGCCTTCATCTCGGGGCCGTCGAGGAAGGACTTGGTGCGCCAGTACGTGGTGGCGTCCCCGTCGTAGGTGTTCTTGACGCTGTCGGGGTCCTGCTCCTTGTCGTCCAGCGAGTACTCGCGGGCGCCCGCGACGGCGTGGAGGACCGGCTCCGTCTTCACCGGTGCGTCGTCGCCCTTGGTGTGCGGGGTCTGGTTGCTGCCGTTGCTCCCCTGGTTGCCCCGGTCCAGCAGGGTGTCGGCGAGCTGCCAGCTTCCCAGACCGAGGGCGGCGATCAGCAGGGCCGCGACACCCCACTTGAGGGCCCGGCCCGTACGGCTCTGGAGCGGCGGCGGCGGGACGGCGGAGATCGTCTGGACGGTGGGCATGCCGGGAGCCACGGGGCGTCCGTAGCTGCCCTGCTGGTAGGTCGTGTGCTGGTACTCCGGAGGCGCGGTGAACGTGGGCTCCGGCGGCCGGATGCGGGGCATCGCGGCGACGGCCTTCGACAGTTCTTCCGGGGTCGTGCAGGCGGGCTCCTGACGGGAGGCGGTGGCCCCGTCGTTGGCGAGGGCGCGCATGGCCAGCTCGCCCAGCCCCCGGTGCACTCCCGCGCGGACCTGGTCGGGGGCGACCAGGCCGACTCCCTTGGGCAGGCCGGTGAGGCCGTAGGCGTCGTTCTCGTACGGCCAGCGCTGGGTGAGGGCGGCGTAGAGCAGGGCGCCGATCGCCTCGGTGTCCGCGCGCTGGGGGGTCTCGCTGGTGATGCCGCGCAGTGCGGCGTTCACGGCGAGGCCGCGGATCCGGTACTGGCCCGAGGAGGTGCGCAGTATGGCGCTCGGGGTCAGCCGCAGGTGTGCCAGGCCCTCTCGGTGCGCGGCGGTCATGGCCTGGGAGACCTGGCTGACGAGCTGGTAGGCCTCGTGCGGCTCCATGGGGCCGGCCGCGAGGACCGCGGTGAGCTCGGTGGCGTCGGGCAGCCATTCGTGGACGACGTAGACGAGGTCGTTCTCCTCCACGGCGTCGAGGACCTGGACGAACCGGGGGTCGCCGAGCAGGGCGGAGGAGCGGGCGGCGGCCAGCACGGCACGGGCCCGTGCGTGGTCGGCGGGCAGCAGGTGGACCCCCACGGCGCGGCGCAGCTTCTCGTCCATCGCGCGCCAGCTGCTGAATCCGTCCAGACGGGTGACGCACTCTTCCAGGCGGTAGCGCCGGGCGAGCTTGTGCCCGCTGTGGAGTTCGGGTGCGGCCGCGGGTGCCGCGCCGATGCGATCGCCGTCTTTTTCGGGCATGGGTCCGTCCGCGGCTCGTCCGTCCTGGGTGTCCAGTCCGTCGGCCGTGACCTGGGCCGCCTCAGCGGCCGACGGCTCTTCGCCGCCGTTGTCGGCCACGTCGACGGCAGCCGTGCTACGTTCCGCCACCGTCGTCCCCGCCTCCCCATTCGTTGCGCGCTGTCGGCCAGTCTGCGAAGCCATGCCAATTGTGCCCACAGTCCGGCGCTCCGCACGACACGCCAAAAAGAAGGGGCGGTCCCTGCGAGGGCGCGCGCATCAGCGGCCCAGGCGGCCGCGGACCATCCCGACCATGGCGTTGAGCTCTTCGATGCGCATCCGCTTGGCGGCGATGACGAACACTGCCAGCAGGGCGATGCCGCCGGCCACCAGGGCGGCGAGGGATCCGAGCGCCCCGTTGCCGAGGAAGCGCAGGACCGCGAAGGCGACCGCTCCCGCGACCACGGCGGCGGGGACGCAGGCCCCGATGAGCCGGGTGTACGTGCGCATCACGTGCGCCCCGTCGAGATCGCCCCCGAGCCGGGTGCGCAGCCTGCGCCAGGCGACCCCGACGCCGACGGCGTAGCCGAGACCGTAGGCGGCGGCCATGCCCACGACGGCCCAGCGGGCCGGGAGGACGAGGAAGGCCAGGGAGGAGATGCCCGCGTTGACGGCGGCGACGATGACCGTGTTGTAGAACGGCGTCCGGGTGTCCTCGTAGGCGTAGAAGCCGCGCAGGACGACGTACTGGACGGAGTACGGGATCAGTCCGAGGCCGAAGGCCATCAGGATGAACCCGATGTTCTGCGCGCTCTGCGCGCCGGATCCGGCGTAGAGGAGTCCGGAGATCGGGACGCCCAGGGCGAGGAACGCGAAGGCGCAGGGCACGATCGCCACGGCCGAGGTGCGCAGACCGTAGGAGATGTCGTCGCGGACGGCGGCCGCGTCGCCGTCGTGGGCGGAGCGGGAGATGCGCGGCAGGACGGCGGTCATGACGGAGACGGTGATGATGGCCTGCGGCATCTGCCAGAGGAGCAGGGCGTAGTTGTAGCCGGTGATGCCGGTACCGCCGTGGCCCTGCTTGTCGGCGACCTCGCCGGCCCAGGTGGCGAGCTGGGTGACGACGATGAGGCCGAGCTGGTTGGCGAGGACGAAGAAGAACGTCCACTTGGCGAGGCCCGCGGCCTTGCCGAGCCCGTGGCCCTTCCAGTCGAACCGCAGGCGCGGCCTGAAGCCGGCGTCGCGAAGGTAGGGGACCATCGCCAGGGACTGGACGATGAGGCCGAGCAGGGTGCCCAGGCCCAGCAGACGGACGCCCTCGGGAGTGATGCCGGCCTCGGTGACGCCGGTGGTGGTGAAGCCGCCGAAGGCCCAGATGAAGGCGCCGAAGGTGCTGATGACGACGATGTTGTTGAGGACGGGGGTCCACATCATCGCGCCGAAGCGGCCGCGGGCGTTGAGGATCTGACCGAGGACCACGTGCACGCCCATGAAGAACATCGTGGGCAGGCAGTAGTGGGCGAAGGCGACGGCCACGGCCAGACGCTGCGGGTCGTCGGCGATCTTCTGCGACATCATCCCGATGAACAGCGGGGCCGCGAGCACACAGATGACGGTGACGGCGCCCAGCAGGACCATGACGAGGGTCAGCAGACGGTTGGCGTAAGCCTCTCCCCCGTCCTTGTCGGTCTTCATCGCGCGGACCAGCTGCGGGATGAAGACCGCGTTGAGGGCGCCGCCGCCGACCAGGACGTAGATCATCGTCGGCAGGGTGTTGGCGACCTGGTAGCTGTCGTTGAGGGTGGCGACGCCGATGGCGCCCGCGATCACCAGGGTCCGCAGGAACCCGGTGATCCGGGAGACGATCGTGCCGGCGGCCATCAGGGCGCTGGACTTGAGCAGGCTGGAAGCGCGGCCGGCGGGCTTGACGGGAGCCGGGGCCGCCACGGGGGCGTCCTCGGCGGGGGTGCGGGGCGCCGCCTCCTGGTCCCGGTAGAGGTGCGCGAAGGCGTCGGGCTGCGGCTCCTGGTCGGCGGCCGCGGTCACGAGCGAGTCCACACCCACGAACTGGGTGGTGGTGGCGTGGTCGCCGTAGGGCAGGTGCCGGGAGGGGCCGTCCGGCTCGGGCGGCGGGGTCTGCGCCCAGACCCGCGGGTCCGGGGCGTAGGAGGGGGCCTGCGGGGCCGCGTAGAGCGGTCCGGGCTCCTGGTAGGTGCCGGGCGGCGGCGGGGGGTGAGAGGCCCGGTCGTAGAGGACCTCGGCCACCGGGTCCTGGGCGGACAGGTCCTGCGACCGGTACGGGTCGTAGGCGTAGGCGTCCTGGACATACGGGTCGTGGTCCGGCGCGGGGGCGGGTGCGGGAACCTGACCCGGCACCGGGGCGCCGGGAGCAGTGCCCTGGGAGGGCGCGGGCCCGCCAGTGCCCTGCGCGCGGTCACCTTCGTACGGCGCGTTCATCGAAACCCCACCTCATCGTCCCCAGGCCGACCGGCCACGGCATCGCTCAACGGTCCACTGTCTCACCCGGGCCGGACGGGTCCGCGCTTTGCGGTCCGGTGTCCGGTGACTCGTCACTCGGCTGCGTGCTCTCCTCCTCCGCGGCGGCGCGCGCCGCGACGCGCTTGCGGCTGGCGTACATCTTGATGCCCGCCAGGACGAGGAGGAGGACGCCGCCCGCGATGACGAGCATGACGGTGGGAGTGACCTCGGTGGCCTCCACGGTGAACTTGCGTGCCTTGCCGTAGGGGACGCCGTCGGTCGTGTAGAGCTGCGCGGTCACCTCGACCGGGCCGCTCGCAGTGGCGTTGGCGGTGAACTTTACGGTCTGGCTGTGCCCACCCTGGACCGCGACCTCCTGCTGGGCCTCGCCGCCGTCCTTGAACGTCAGTCGCGTCGGGTTGGCGGACTTCACGCGCAGGACCAGGTTGTGCGTGTCCTGGACGAGGCTGTTCTGGACGCTGACGGGGATGGTCGCGCTGTGTCCGGACAGGGTGGCGTCGGACTTGGGGATGACCTTGACCTTCTCAGTGAGGCCGATCAGGTACTGCTGCACCTGGTCCCGGTAGTCCCGCGCCGCGTCGGGGCGGCCGCGCCAGGAGGTGGACATCTCCCGGTTGGTGGCGTTGCCGAAGGGGATCTCCACGCGGTCGGGCGCGGTCAGGATCACTTTGAAGTGGTCGAGGGTGTTCTGGGTGGTGCGGATCTTCTCGAATGCGGAGACCGGCAGTTCCTGCTTGCTCAGGGCCTCGGGGTACTGGCCGGCTCCCGGGACCTGGGTGGCGGCGCGCGGGTCGGGCGTGCTGGCGGCCGCGGCTTCCAGGTCGGCCGGCTGGGTCCAGCGGCCGGACTGCAGGCTCCGCACCGCGGCGGCCATCGTCTGGGCTTGGCTGGCGCTCGGCGTCCGCTGCGGGGCCACGACGAAGCTGCGCTGGTTGTCGGTCTTCTGCAGGTTCAGGGCGAGGGTCTGGGCGAGGAACTGCTGCACCGCGAGGGTGGAGTCGCCGGCACCGAGCATGTTGCCCTGGAAGGCGGTGGAGAGGTCCGCGTCGGCGACCACGGCCGTCGTGCCGGCGCCGATGGGCCGGGCGGCCGACGGGGTGTAGCCGAGCGCGCCGGTCTCCTGGAGGCTGTCGCTGCGGGTGAGGACGTTGTGGGCGCCCGCCGAGGTCGCGACGTTGACGATCGACGGGTCGATCGCCCCCTCCACGGGCCAGGAGAAGTCGGTGGTCGCGGGGACGTGCAGGACCGTCTCGACGGCCTGCTTCGCCTTGTCGGTGGCGGGCCGCAGCTGTCCCAGCGTCCCGGAGACGTCCTTGCCGCGGTGGGCGAGCGAGGCGATGTCGGGGTCCGCGAAGGGCAGCGCGACGACCTTCTTGCCCTGAACGGCGCTCTCCAGCGAGCTCAGCCACTGTTCGGCGAGGGCCTTGTTCTTGCCCGGGACGATGCGGCCGTCCTCGGTGCGGACCCGGTAGCCCTTGGTCATGGCGTCGACCGTGTACAGCAGGTCGGGGTCCACGACCCAGGTGATCGGCAGCTCCTTGCCGAGCGAGACCATCTGTTCCAGGCGGCCGCCCGGCCGGAGCTCTTCGGCGAGGCTGTCGTCGAGGAAGACGGGGGTCTGCAGCTCGTCCGAGCCGGTCTCCGCCGTCAGGTGCGTGTGGGAGATCAACGGCCACACGTAGGTGAGCTGGGAGCGCTTGGCCGCGGCCTCCGGCTGCCAGGGCAGGAAGGTCCGCTTGATGCCCAGGACCTGCTCGGAGGGGCGGCTCTCGGTCTCCCCGGACAGGGAGACCCCCAGCTGGTAGACGCCGTCCTTGTCCAGCTCCAGCTTGTTCACCGGAACCTTGAGGGTGAAGGGCTGGGAGACCTTCGAGGGCAGCGCGTCGATCTTCACGGCGAATTCGGCGCCGATCTCGGCGGGATCGGTACCCGCCCGGAAGCCGCCGCGCTCCGCTGCCTCGTCGATCGAGGTGCGGTCCCCCAGGGCCGGCCCGACCCGCAGGCCCACGTGCGCGTCGGTGATCTTCTCGCGGCCGTTGTTGACCACGGTGCCGGAGATGGTGAGGGTGTCGCCCTTGACCGGGGCGGTGGGCGTCAGGCCGTCGAGCTGGACGTCGACGGTGGAGGCCGCCGCGTCGGCGGCCTGGGCCTCGGGGGCGGGCGAGTAGACCAGGGCGGCGAGTACCGGGGTCCCGGCGAGCAGGACGACCGCGCGCCGCAGCCAGCGTCGCCGGGCAGGAGCGGGCGCCCCCTGGATGTCTGCCGCCTCGGCCACGCGCTCGCCCGTCCCTCGAAGTGTCAGTGGTCGTCGTTTGTGCGTCTACGCATGGTAACGAGGCCCGCTGTGCGCGAGTGCCGCGCCTTGCTCCACATGATCGGGGCCCGCCCGGAGCGTCAGGGAGCCGGGGTGGCCACAAACGGGGAAGCTCCTGGCGGGCCGGGCACGTACCCTTTTCTGTTGTGCCGAACGCCATGGAAGACAACCCCAGTGTCCTGAGTCAGGGACAGTCCCGCGCAGTGAGCGAACTGCTGCGGGTAGCCCCTGTCGCCGACGAACTCGGCCGCCGTTTCCAGCAGGCGGGTTTCCGCCTCGCCCTGGTCGGCGGGTCCGTCCGCGACGCGCTGCTCGGTCGGCTCGGCAACGACCTCGACTTCACCACCGACGCCCGTCCCGAGGACGTCCTCAAGATCGTCAGGCCGTGGGCCGACTCGGTGTGGGACGTGGGCATCGCCTTCGGCACGGTCGGCGTGCAGAAGGCGGCCCGCGTGGAAGGCGTTGATCGAAGCTTCCAGATCGAGGTGACCACGTACCGCTCGGAGTCCTACGACCGGACCTCGCGCAAGCCGGAGGTCTCCTACGGCGACTCGATCGAGGAAGACCTCGTCCGCCGCGACTTCACGGTGAACGCGATGGCCGTCGCGCTCCCCGAGAAGGAGTTCGTGGACCCCCACGGCGGCCTGGAGGACCTCCGGGCAGGCGTGCTGCGCACTCCCGGTACCCCGGAGGACTCCTTCTCCGACGACCCGCTGCGGATGCTGCGGGCCGCCCGTTTCGCCGCCCAGCTCGATTTCGAGGTCGCCCCCGAGGTGGTGACGGCGATGACGGAGATGTCCGGCCGCATCGAGATCGTCTCGGCGGAGCGGGTGCAGGGCGAGCTGAACAAGCTGCTGCTGTCCGCGCACCCGCGCAAGGGCCTGGGCCTCCTGGTGGACACCGGGCTGGCCGAGCACGTGATGCCGGAGCTGCCGGCGCTGCGGCTGGAGCGCGACGAGCACCACCGGCACAAGGACGTCTACGACCACTCGCTGATCGTTCTGGAGCAGGCGATCGCCCTCGAGGAGGACGGTCCGGACCTGGTGCTGCGGCTGGCTGCCCTGCTGCACGACATCGGCAAGCCCCGCACCCGGCGGTTCGAGAGCGACGGCCGGGTCTCCTTCCACCACCACGAGATGGTGGGCGCGAAGATGACCAAGAAGCGCATGACCGCGCTGAAGTACTCCAACGACATGGTCAAGGACGTGGCCCGGCTGGTGGAGCTGCACCTGCGCTTCCACGGCTACGGCGACGGGGAGTGGACCGACTCGGCGGTGCGCCGCTACGTCCGTGACGCCGGGCCGCTGCTGGAGCGCCTGCACAAGCTGACCCGTTCCGACTGCACCACGCGCAACAAGCGCAAGGCGAACGCCCTCTCCCGCACCTACGACGGGCTGGAGGAGCGCATCGCCCAGCTGCAGGAGCAGGAGGAGCTGGACGCGATCAGGCCCGACCTGGACGGCAACGAGATCATGCGGGTCCTGGACGTCGGTCCGGGGCCGGTGATCGGCAAGGCCTACGCGTTCCTGCTGGACCTGCGTCTGGAGAACGGGCCCATGGAGCCGGACGCTGCCGCCGCCGCCCTGAAGGAGTGGTGGGCCGCGCAGAACTGAGGCGGATCCTGGGCGGTGGATCGGCGCTGTTCAACGTGAAACATCGCCGATCCACCGCCGATCCCCGCTGTCGAGGGCGGCCCCGGAGCCGGATCAGGGCGATGTTTCACGTGAAACATCGCCCTGACGCATGAGGTATCCCGCGATCAAGGCGTAGAGCACGGCCACGCCGAGGACCAGCGGGACGGATCGTCCGTCGAGCGGCAGAACGAGCGCGGCCACCGCCGCGGCGCCGACGAAGGCGGCGTTGAAGAGCACGTCGTAGACGGAGAAGACCCGCCCGCGGAAGGCGTCGTCCACCTGGGACTGCACGACGGTGTCGGTGGAGATCTTGGCGCCCTGGGTGGCCAGGCCCAGGATGAAGGCGGCGGCCAGCATCGGACCGGGGGCGAAGAACAGTCCGAGCGCCGGGACCAGGAGTGCGGATCCGGCGGCGCACGCGGTCATCCAGCCCCGGGTGCCCAGCCGGCCGACGAGCCAGGGGGTGAGGAGGGCCGCCGCGAAGAACCCCGCCCCGGAGACGCCGACGGTGACGCCCAGCAGGGCCAGCCCGTCGGACTCGTTGTCCGACCAGGAGTACCGGCAGAGCATGAGCAGCGTGACGAACAGGGCCCCGTAGCAGAACCGCATCAGGGTCATGGCGGTCAGCGCCTGGGCCGCCTCGCGGCGGGAGGACAGGTGCCGCAGTCCGTCCGCCATGCCGCGCACGGCGAGGACGACTCCCTCGCGGACCGTCGGATCGATCCGGCCGGGAGGGTGGTCGGGTCCCAGGAGGCCCACGGCGAGGGACAGGGAGACCAGGGCCGCGCAGAGGTAGAGGCCGGCACCGAGCAGGACGACCAGGGCGTCGGAGTCGGCCGCCAGGACGCGGACGAGGAAGGCGAGTCCCCCGCCGGCGACGGCCGCGAGGGTTCCGGCGGTCGGTGAGAGCGCGTTCGCCGTGACCAGCCGGCCGGGGTCGACGACGTGCGGCAGGGAGGCGGCGAGTCCGGCCAGGACGAAGCGGTTCACCGCGGTCACGGACAGGGCCGAGGCGTAGAAGAGCCAGTCGGGGACGTGCGCGACGATCAGCATGCCGGTGACACAGGCGAGGAAGGCCCTCAGCAGATTGCCGTAGAGGAAGACCTGCCGGCGGGGCCAGCGGTCCAGCAGCACGCCGGCGAAGGGTCCGATCACCGAATAGGGCAGCAGGAGCACGGCCATGGCCGAGGCGATCGCCGCGGGCGAGGCCTGCTTCTCCGGGGCGAAGACGACGTACGTGGCCAGTGCGACCTGGTACACGCCGTCAGCCGCCTGAGAGAGCAGCCGCACGGCGAGCAGGTTGCGGAAGTCCCGCAGACGCAGGAGTACGCGCAGATCACGTACGACAGCCATGTGGGCAAGGGTCACATACGCGGAGGGTCCCCGGGCACATTGCCCGGGGACCCTCCGTCGAAGAACAGCCGAAGTCCAGGTGTCGTCGAGGACCCCTGGAGCGCGACTAGCGCTCGGTCTCGCCCTTGATGAACTTCTCGACGTTGGCCTGGGCCTCGTCGTCGAAGTACTGCACCGGCGGGGACTTCATGAAGTAGCTCGACGCCGACAGGATCGGGCCGCCGATGCCGCGGTCCTTGGCGATCTTCGCAGCGCGCAGCGCGTCGATGATGACACCGGCGGAGTTCGGGGAGTCCCACACCTCGAGCTTGTACTCGAGGTTCAGGGGGACGTCGCCGAACGCGCGGCCCTCGAGGCGGACGTAGGCCCACTTGCGGTCGTCGAGCCACTGGACGTAGTCCGACGGGCCGATGTGGACGTTCTTGTCGCCGAGCTCGCGGTCGGGGATCTGCGAGGTGACGGCCTGCGTCTTGGAGATCTTCTTCGACTCGAGGCGGTCACGCTCGAGCATGTTCTTGAAGTCCATGTTGCCACCGACGTTGAGCTGCATGGTGCGCTCAAGACGGACACCGCGGTCCTCGAACAGACGCGCCATCACGCGGTGCGTGATGGTGGCGCCGACCTGGGACTTGATGTCGTCGCCGACGATCGGGACACCGGCCTCGGTGAACTTGTCGGCCCACTCCTTGGTGCCGGCGATGAAGACCGGGAGGGCGTTGACGAAGGCGACCTTGGCGTCGATGGCGCACTGGGCGTAGAACTTCGCCGCGTCCTCGGAACCGACCGGCAGGTAGCAGATCAGAACGTCGACCTGACGGTCCTTGAGGGTCTGGACGACGTCGACCGGGGCCTCGGCCGACTCCTCGATGGTCATGCGGTAGTACTTGCCCAGGCCGTCCAGGGTGTGGCCGCGCTGAACGGTCACGCCCGCGTTCGGGACGTCGCAGATCTTGATGGTGTTGTTCTCGCTGGCGCCGATGGCGTCCGAAAGGTCGAGGCCGACCTTCTTCGCGTCGACGTCGAACGCGGCGACGAACTCGATGTCACGCACGTGGTAGTCGCCGAACTGGACGTGCATCAGACCGGGGACCTTGGCCGCCGGGTCGGCGTCCTTGTAGTACTCGACGCCCTGCACCAGCGAGGCGGCGCAGTTGCCTACGCCGACGATGGCTACGCGAACCGAACCCATTCCGGTTGCTCCCTGTTTGTTCTCGGACGAGGCCTGCGAGGTGCAGGTCTCACTTTGCAGTTTCGTCGGGCGGACCGGGTCGTCTCTGATCCCGTCCCGCCCGCTCACTCTCGATGAGCTCGTTCAGCCAGCGCACTTCGCGCTCCACGGATTCCATGCCGTGGCGTTGCAGCTCGAGCGTGTAGTCGTCGAGCCGCTCGCGTGTGCGGGCGAGCGAGGCGCTCATCTTCTCCAGGCGCTCCTCAAGCCGGCTGCGACGGCCTTCCAGTACCCGCATGCGCACTTCTCGTTCGGTCTGGCCGAAGAAAGCGAAGCGTGCGGCGAAAGACTCGTCCTCCCAGGCATCGGGGCCCGTGTGGGAGAGGAGCTCTTCGAAGTGCTCCTTGCCTGCGGCCGTCAACCGGTAGACGATCTTGGCGCGGCGCCCTGCGAGTGAAGCGGCGAGAGCGTCTTCCGGGGCATTGCCCGGTTCTTCGATCAACCATCCGTTGGTGACGAGCGTCTTGAGGCAGGGGTAGAGCGTCCCGTAGCTGAACGCCCTGAACACCCCCAGCGAGGTGTTGAGCCGCTTGCGCAGCTCGTAGCCGTGCATGGGGGATTCGCGAAGCAGGCCCAGGACGGCGAACTCGAGGATGCCTGAGCGCCTGCTCATCCGCCTGTCCTTCCTCCGCCTCGGAGTTTTTATGTCGAGCTGATGTATCGGCTCGATACATCCAGACGATAGAACGGGTGGCCCCCGGCTACAAGTCGCAACGCGGTGACCGGCGTCACATCGCCAATTCATAGGGGGCAAGTTGCCTGTTTTGGGATGAACTTCGGCACTGGTTAGCTTTTGGTCCTGCGTAGTCTGTGCGCCATGACACCGGGGGGACCGGAACTCAACTGCCGCTTCCAGGCCACTCGCCTGCCCGAGGAGTAGTCGTTCGATGAGCGAGCACCGCCGCAAACAGCAGCAGCCGCAGGGCGGCGGCCGCGCCGCGGCCCGTAAGGCTGCCCAGCAGCGCCCCGCCCGGGGCGCCGGCTCCGGGCGTGACGTCCCCACCGCGTCACCCAGCGGGCCCTATCCGGACGAGCCGGGCCACGGCAGCCGTGCCGACGCCCGCAGAACCGCCGGCCGCGCCACTTCCGGCCGGGGCGCGGGCAAGGCCGGCCGCGGCACGGGCCGCCCGGACAAGCGCGTGATCAACTATCCGCGCTCGGACAAGGACGGCTGGAAGCGCTTCGTCCCCTCCTGGAAGCTCGTCGGCGGCACCGCCCTGGGCTTCTTCGCGATCATCACCGCGGGCGCCGGCATCGGCATCGCCTCGGTGAACACTCCCGACGCGAACAAGGCCGCCGAGGCGCAGAACAACGTCTTCTACTGGGCCGACGACACCCAGATGGTGGCGACCGGCGGTTCCATGAACCGCCAGATCGTGCCCATCGGGAAGATCCCCCGGTCGATGCAGAACGCCGTGATCGCCGCGGAGAACGAGTCCTTCGAGTCGGACAAGGGCGTCGACCCCATGGGCATCGGCCGGGCCGTGTGGAACATGGCCAAGGGCGGATCCACCCAGGGCGGCTCGACGATCACCCAGCAGTACGTGAAGAACACGTACCTGGACTCGGACCAGACGCTCAAGCGCAAGGTCACCGAGCTCTTCATCTCGATAAAGCTCGGTGTGACCGAGGAGAAGGCCACCATCCTGGCCGGCTACCTGAACACGGCCTACTACGGTCGGGACGCGTACGGGATCCAGGCCGCCTCCCGCGCCTACTTCAACAAGGACTGCACGGAGCTGACCCCCTCCGAGGGCGCCTTCCTGGCCGCCGTGCTCAAGGGCCCCAACCTCTACAACCCGGACGGCGGCATCGGCACCGCCGCCACGCCCCAGCTGAACTCCGAGCGGGCCCACCAGCGCTGGGCCTGGGTGCTGGACCGCGAGGTCGCGGTCGGCCGGATGCAGCAGTCCGAGCGGGACCAGTACAAGGAGTTCCCCAAGCTCGTCGAGTCCGCGCAGGCCCGCGGCATGTCCGGGCAGATCGGCTACCTGGTCGACACGGCCAAGCTGTACGTGTCGAAGACCAAGGGCATCACGGCCGACGACCTGGCCAAGGGCGGCTACCAGATCCGCACCACCTTCGAGAAGCCGAAGGTGGACGCGCTGGTCAAGGCGGTCGAGGACACCCGGGACGGGTTCATCGACGAGAAGAAGCGGCCCGAGTACGACACCTTCGTGCAGTTCGGCGCGGCCTCCGTCGACGTGAAGACCGGCGCGCTGGTGGCCCTGTACGGCGGTCCGGGCATGGACAAGAAGTACTTCAACAACAACGCCAACACCACGGGTGTACCGGTCGGCTCGACCTGGAAGCCCTACGTGCTGGCGGCGGCCATGCAGTACGGCACCCAGAACTCGAACGGCAAGGGCATCTCGGCCGACAGCAAGTACATGGCCAACGACCTCACGGTGATCAACAACCGTCAGGGCAAGCCGCTGTACGAGAGCCCCGGCAAGCCGTTCAAGCAGAAGAACGAGAGCTCGACGGCCTACGGCTACGTGACCCTGAACGAGGCGATGGAGAAGTCCATCAACGTCCCGTTCGCCCAGCTCATCTTCGACGTCGGCCACAGCAAGGTCCGGGACGTGGCCAAGTCCACCGGCATCCTCGACGAGTCGATGGACCCCGGTGACAACGCCTCCTTCGCACTGGGCACCTCGACCCCCAGCGCCATCCGGATGGCCGACTCGTACGCCACCTTCGCCGCCTCCGGCACCCACCGGGAACCCTTCTCGGTGCGCAGCGTCCAGAAGGACGGCAAGGACCTGCCGGGCTTCGAGGCGCCCAAGGCGCAGCAGGCCATGGACAACTCCATCGCCGACAACATCACCAAGGTGCTGCGCAACGTCATCGAGAACGGCACCGGTACCAAGGCGAAGAAGCTGGGCCGCCCGGCCGCCGGCAAGACCGGTACCACCGACAAGAACAAGTCGGCCTGGTTCGTCGGCTACACCCCCGAGCTGTCCACTTCGGTGGCCCTGTTCCGCTCGGATCCCAACGCGGAGAAGAAGGAACTGATCTCCATGAACCACGTGGGTGGCGTCGACTCCATCCACGGTGGTGACATCCCGGCCCAGATCTGGACCGAGTACATGAAGGCGGCTCTGAACGGCGTCCCGGCGAAGGACTTCCCGGAGCCCGAGGAGATCGGGGTCACCGCGGACTCCTCGGGGGCCCCCTCCCCCAGCCCGTCCCCGTCCCCGACGCCGTCGCCCTCCCCGTCGCCGACCCCGTCGATGACCCCGCCCGCGGAGCCGTCGCCGACGCCGAGCAAGGGCGGCAAGCCGTCCTGCCGGCCGTGGGAGATCTGCGACCCGGACCCGAGCCCGAGTGGGACCGGTTCACCCTCGCCCAGCAAACCGACGGGCAGGCCGGGCGGGACGACGAACGGGGGCGGCGGCGGCTTCCCCATAGGGGGATCCACCGGAGGCTGACCGGCCGTCCCGACGCAAGGCAGGAGAGGGCCGTCGCACCTGGTGCGGCGGCCCTCCCCCATGTCCGGCGCGGTACGGCAGGATGTGCGCATGACGAAGGTGCACGAGGACAGCCCCGTACTGCCCACCCAGCAGGACGAGATCGCTGCCGCGGGGAGCGAACTCATCGGCGGGCCGCTGGGCCGCTACGCCCGGCTGGGCGGCCACTGGCTGACCCCCGTGCGCGTCGTGGTGCTCGTGGCCCTGGGGATGTTCGCGCTCGGCATGGTGCAGAAGCTGCCCTGCTACGACTGGGCGTGGTTCCGCGGAGCGGGATCCCAGTACACCCACGCCTGCTACTCGGACATCCCGCACCTCTACGTCGTCCGCGGCTTCGCCGACGGGCTCGTGCCGTACTTCGACCGGCTCCCCGGCGACATGCAGTTCCTGGAGTACCCGGTGCTCACCGGGCTCTTCATGGAGATCGCTTCCTGGCTGACCCCGGGCAGCGGCTCCATGCAGCACCGGGAGCAGATGTACTGGATGGTCAACGCGGGCATGCTGATGGTCTGCGCCGCGGTGATCGCCGTGTGTGTCGCCCGCACTCACCGCCGCAGGCCGTGGGACGCCCTGCTCTTCGCCCTCGCGCCCGCCTTCGCGCTGACCGCGACCATCAACTGGGACCTCCTGGCCATCGCCCTGACCGCTGCCGCGATGCTCATGTGGTCGCGGGGACGGGCGCTGTCCTTCGGCGTCCTGATCGGCCTGGCCACCGCCGCCAAGCTCTACCCGGTGCTCCTGCTCGGGGCCGTGTTCGTGCTCTGCTGGCGGGCCGGGAAGTGGCGCGCGTTCGGTGCGGCGGCCGGCGGCGCCGCGGCCTCCTGGCTCGTGGTGAACCTGCCCGTGATGCTCTTCGCGTGGGAGGGCTGGCAGAAGTTCTACACCTTCAGCCAGGAGCGGCCCATCGACTTCGGCTCGGTGTGGCTGCTGATCTCCCAGCGCTCCGGGAACCCGCTGGAAGGCGCCAACACCTATGCGACGGGCCTGACGCTGCTGCTGTGCGCGGGGATCGGCCTGCTCACGCTGACCGCGCCCCGCCGCCCCCGCTTCGCCCAGCTGGCGTTCCTGCTCGTGGCCGCCTTCATCCTGGTCAACAAGGTCTACTCGCCCCAGTACGTGCTGTGGCTGATCCCGCTCGCCGCGCTGGCCCGGCCGCGCTGGCGGGACTTCCTGATCTGGCAGGCGGGCGAGGTCGTCTACTTCCTGGGCATCTGGTTCTACCTGGCCTACACGACCAGCGGGGAGAAGCACCAGGGTCTGCCCCTGGAGGGCTACCAGCTGGCCATCGCCGCCCACCTGCTGTGCACGCTCTACCTGTGCGCCGTCGTGGTGCGCGACATCCTGATGCCCGACCGCGACGTGGTGCGGCGCGACGGTTCGGACGACCCCTCCGGCGGCGTCCTGGACGGAGCCGAGGACGTGTTCACGCTGTCCCCGACGGCGAAGGCGCCGCAGTACGCGGCGCCTTCGGAGGGACAGCGGGTCGACTGGGGCGCGGGCCCCAGGGACTGACTCAGGCGTCGAGCACCCGGTCGAACTGCGTGGTGGTGTGGCGCAGGTGCGCGACCAGCTCGTCGCCGACCTTCGGCTCGGGCGAGTCCGCGGGCACGAACAGGATGGACACCTGCATGTGCGGCGGCTCGGCGAACCAGCGCTGCTTGCCGGCCCACACGAACGGCGACAGGTTGCGGTTGACGGTGGCCAGTCCGGCCCGGGCGACGCCCTTGGCGCGCGGCATCACCCCGTGCAGGGCCTTGGGAGCCTCCAGGCCCACCCCGTGCGAGGTGCCGCCGGCGACCACGACGAGCCACCCGTCGGAGGCGGCCTTCTGCTGGCGGTAGCCGAACCGGTCGCCCTTGGCGACGCGGGTGACGTCGAGGACCGCGCCGCGGTACTCGGTCGCCTCGTGGTCGCCCAGCCACAGCCGGGTGCCGATGCGGGCCCGGAAGCGGGTCTGCGGGAACTGCTGCTGCAGCCGGGTCAGCTCCGCGGACCTCAGGTGGCTGACGAACATGGTGTGGAGCGGCAGCCGGGCCGCGCGCAGCCGGTCCATCCAGCCGATGACCTCCTCCACGGCGTCCGAGCCGTCCGGGCGGTCCAGGGGCAGGTGCAGGGCGAAGCCCTCCAGCCGGACGTCCTCGATCGCCGAGTGCAGCTGGCCGAGGTCCTGCTCGGAGATGCCGTGGCGGCGCATCGAGCTCATGCACTCGATGACCACGCGGGCACCGACCAGCCCGCGCACCCCGTCGAGCGAGGACACGGAGCGGATGACCCGGTCCGGCAGGGGCACCGGCTCCTCACCGCGCCGGAACGGGGTGAGGACGAGCAGGTCCCCGCCGAACCAGTCCTTGATGCTGGCGGCTTCGTACGTCGTGCCGACGGCCAGGACGTCGGCGCCCAGCCGGGTCGCCTCCTCGCAGAGCCGCTCGTGGCCGAAGCCGTAGCCGTTGCCCTTGCAGACCGGGATCATCCCCGGGAACTGGTCCTGGACCTGCTTCTGGTGCGCACGCCAGCGCGCGGTGTCGACGTAGAGCGTGAGCGCCATGCCCGTCCGGAGCCTCTCTCGAAAAGCTGCGTGGTGCAGCGGTGCCGTCTGTGTGGTGGGGCGGGGTGGATCAGCGGCGGGACATGTAGATGTCGAGCGCCTTGTGCAGCAGCTTGTTGAGCGGGAAGTCCCACTCGCCGACGTACTCGACGGCCTCGCCACCCGTGCCGACCTTGAACTGGATCAGACCGAACAGGTGGTCGTTCTCGTCCAGGGTGTCACTGATGCCGCGCAGGTCGTAGACGCTTGCGCCGAGCGCGTAGGAGTCGCGCAGCATGCGCCACTGCATCGCGTTGGAGGGGCGGACCTCGCGCTTGTGGTTGGCGGAGGCGCCGTAGGAGTACCAGACGTGCTGGCCGACGGTGAGCATCGTGGCGGCGGCCAGCGGCTCCCCCTCGTGCTTGGCGATGTACAGCCGCATGCGGTTGGGGTCCTCGGAGTTGAGGGCCGTCCACTGGCGCTGGAAGTAGCTGAGCGGGCGCGGGCGGAACTTGTCGCGCTCGGCCGTGACCTCGTACAGCTGCTGCCAGACCGGCAGGTCCTCGTAGCCGCCCTGGACGACCTCGACGCCGGCCTTCTCGGCCTTCTTGATGTTGCGGCGCCACAGCTGGTTGAAGCCCTTGAGGACGTCGTCCAGCGAGCGGTTGGCCAGCGGCACCTGGAAGACGTACCGGGGCTGGACGTCGCCGAAGCCGGCGCCGCCGTCCTCGGCCTGCTGCCAGCCCATGCGCCGCAGCTTGTCGGATACCTCGAAGGCGCGGGGCTCGATGTGCGAAGCCTCCACGTCACGCAGGCGCTTGACCTCGGGGTTCTGGATTCCGGCCTTGATGGCCGTGGAGTTCCAGCGGCGGATGACGACGGGCGGGCCCATCTTCACGGTGAAGGCGCCCTGGTGCTTGAGGTGCGCCAGCATCGGCTGGAGCCACTCGTCGAGATTGGGGGCGTACCAGTTGATGACCGGGCCCTCGGGGAGGTAGGCGAGGTAGCGCTTCACCTTGGGCAGCTGGCGGTACAACACGAGGGCCGCGCCGACGAGTTCACCGGAGTCGTCGAACCAGCCGAGGCTCTCGGAACGCCATTCGTTCTTCACGTCGGCCCACGCCGGAACCTGGCAGTGGCTAGCCGAGGGCAGGCTCTGGAGGTACCCCAGATGCTGCTCTCGGCTGATGGTCCTCAGGGACAGGCTCATGCGGGGCGTCTCCTCCGGCGGCTTCGCTGGCTATGGCGCGAAGCCTACTGCGACAAGGGCGCCACCCATCTGGGGGACAGGCCGGGCCTGGGCCGGTTGGAGGCCGGCGCCCGTCGCGGAGGTACCCGGTCAGCCCAGCCAGCCCCCGAAGAGACCGCCGTGCGCCATGCCGAGGTAGAAGCCGAAGCCCGAGGCGCCGAGGCCGAGGATCAGCGCGAAGCGCTCGCGTGTCGTGCTCGAGATGAACTGTCCGTAGGCGCCGGTCAGGATGCCGATCAGCCCGGTCCACGAGCTGATCAGGTGCAGATTGTCGAAGAAGCTCGTGACGAACGCCACGGCGCCGAGGATCACGGTGACCGCGACCAGGGTGTCCTGGAGCGGGTGGGGCTTGCCGTCGGTCGCGAAGAGCGAGATCTCCGGAGCGGACTGTCGTCGCATTGCCTGTGCCATGGGAAGGCACCTCCTGGCTGCAGCAGAGCGGTGCTCCGGGGCCGCCCACGGCTGGGGGTCGTGGGCATAGCACCGAGCACACCCGATGCCTACAGATTGTGGCCTCCTGGTGCCGGATTTCAACCGGAAGGAGTCGACCAGGTAGTCTGTACGGTCTGCGCGGTGTCTGCTTGCGGATGCCGTGCGTACGCATCACGACCCTCCTGCCACGGAACGACCGTGGCCGCTGAGTCCAAAGGAGGTGGGTTCCACATGCGTCACTACGAAGTGATGGTCATCCTCGACCCCGATCTCGAGGAGCGCGCTGTCTCCCCGCTGATCGAGAACTTCCTTTCTGTCGTCCGTGAGGGCAACGGAAAGGTCGAGAAGGTCGACACCTGGGGCCGTCGTCGTCTCGCTTACGAGATCAAGAAGAAGCCCGAGGGCATCTACTCGGTCATCGACCTCCAGGCCGAGCCTGCGGTCGTCAAGGAGCTTGACCGACAGATGAACCTGAACGAGTCGGTTCTCCGGACCAAGGTCCTTCGCCCCGAGACCCACTGAACTTCGGTTCAGCGGTAATCGGGACCGAGTAGCACAGCAGCCCAGCAGCAATCCCCGCCGAGAGGTTCATCCATGGCAGGCGAGACCGTCATCACGGTCGTCGGCAATCTCGTCGACGACCCCGAGCTGCGCTTCACCCCCTCGGGTGCGGCGGTCGCGAAGTTCCGTGTCGCGTCCACTCCCCGCACCTTCGACAAGCAGACCAATGAGTGGAAGGACGGCGAAAGCCTGTTCCTGACCTGCTCGGTCTGGCGACAGGCGGCGGAAAACGTCGCCGAGTCGCTCCAGCGAGGCATGCGCGTCATCGTGCAGGGCCGGCTGAAGCAGCGGTCCTACGAGGACCGTGAGGGTGTCAAGCGCACGGTCTACGAGCTGGACGTCGAGGAAGTCGGCCCCAGCCTGAAGAACGCCACGGCCAAGGTCGCCAAGACCACCGGTCGCGGTGGTCAGGGTGGATACGGCGGCGGCGGTCAGCAGCAGGGTGGCGGCGGTGGCAACTGGGGCGGAGCCCCCAGTGGCGGCGGTCCCCAGGGCGGCGGAGGTCCCTCCGACGACCCGTGGGCGTCCAGCGCGCCGGCCGGCGGCCAGCAGCAGCAGGGTGGCGGCGGTGGCTGGGGCGGAAGCTCCGGCAACACCGGCGGATCCGGCGGCGGCTACTCGGACGAGCCCCCCTTCTAGGGCAGCTCGAACCCCCACTTCTTGATTTCACAGGAGAGACACAATGGCGAAGCCGCCTGTGCGCAAGCCTAAGAAGAAGGTCTGCGCGTTCTGCAAGGACAAGACCGCGTACGTGGACTACAAGGACACGAACATGCTGCGGAAGTTCATTTCCGACCGCGGCAAGATCCGTGCCCGCCGCGTCACCGGCAACTGCACGCAGCACCAGCGTGACGTCGCCACGGCAGTCAAGAACAGCCGTGAGATGGCACTGCTGCCCTACACGTCCACCGCGCGATAAGGAAAGGGTGACCGAATAATGAAGATCATCCTGACCCACGAGGTCTCTGGCCTCGGCACCGCCGGCGATGTCGTCGACGTCAAGGACGGTTACGCTCGCAACTACCTGGTCCCGCGTGGTTTCGCGATCCGCTGGACCAAGGGTGGCGAGAAGGACGTGGCGCAGATCCGCCGCGCCCGCAAGATCCACGAGATCGCGACCATCGAGCAGGCCAACGAGTTCAAGGCCAAGCTCGAGGCCGTCAAGGTCCGTCTGGCCACCCGCGCGGGTGACGCCGGTCGTCTCTTCGGTTCCGTTACGCCGTCCGACATCGCCACGGCGATCGAGGCGTCCGGTGGCCCGAAGGTCGACAAGCGCCGCGTCGAGCTGGGCACCCCGATCAAGACCCTCGGTTCGTACCAGGTCTCCGTGCGTCTGCACGCCGACGTGGCCGCGA
The DNA here is from genome assembly GCF_053609145.1 of Streptomyces sp. NPDC054961. NCBI lineage: Bacteria > Bacillati > Actinomycetota > Actinomycetes > Kitasatosporales > Streptomycetaceae > Streptomyces > Streptomyces sp. NPDC054961. Next base: position 108,940 of record NZ_JBSGWY010000005.1, read on the forward strand.
ACGTGGGCATCGAGGTCGTCGCCGCCTAAGGGCTGCGCATGAAGGGCCGCACCCCTCGGGGTGCGGCCCTTTGTCGTTCCACGGGGCTCTGCGGTGTTCCGCGGTGTCGGGTGGTGTTTCACGGTGTGGGGCCTGTGTCTTATAAAAATAT
>NZ_JBSGWY010000005.1:109100-177683 GCF_053609145.1 Streptomyces sp. NPDC054961
CGGTGTGCGGGGGGTTGGGGTGGTGATATCGGGGGGCGGCCGTTTTTAAACGTGAAACACCGCCCGGCGGCATCTCGGTTTCACGTGAAACATCGCCTAGCGGCTCGCCCCCGCGATCAGCCAGCGGCCCGAGCGGGAGCGCAGCTGGAGGGTGACCATCCGGACCAGCATCATCAGGGTCATGGCGCACCAGAGGGCCGTCAGGCCGCCGCCCGCGGCCGGTATGAGCAGGGCCGCGGGGGTGAACACGGCGAGGGTCAGCAGCATGGCCCAGGCCAGGTAGCGGCCGTCTCCGGCGCCCATCAGGACGCCGTCGAGGACGAAGACGATGCCCGAGACGGGCTGGGAGAGGGCCACGACGAGCAGGGCGGGGAGTATGGCGCTCTCCACCGCCGGGTCGCTGGTGAAGAGCGGGATGAGCACGGGGCGGGCCGCGATCACCAGGATGCCCAGGACGGTGCCGCAGACGATCCCCCACTGCACCATGCGGCGGCAGGCCGCCTTGGCCCCCTCGGTGTCGCTCGCGCCCAGGTAGCGCCCGATGATGGCCTGTCCGGCTATCGCGATGGCGTCGAGGGCGAAGGCGAGCAGGGTCCACAGGGAGAGCAGGATCTGGTGGGCGGCGATGTCGGCGTCGCCGAGCCGGGCGGCCACGGCCGTCGCGATCAGCAGGACGGCGCGCAGGGACAGGGTGCGGACGAGCAGGGGCGCACCGGCCTGTGCGCAAGCCCGGATCCCCGCGGCGTCGGGGCGCAGGGAGGCTCCGTGCCGACGGGCGCCCCGGACGACCACGACCAGGTAGGCGGCGGCCATCGCGCACTGGGCGATCACCGTGCCCCAGGCCGACCCGGCGATGCCGAGGCCGGCTCCGTAGACGAGCGCGACGTTCAGAGCCGCGTTGAGGGCGAAACCGCCGATCGCGACGTAGAGCGGTGTCCGGGTGTCCTGAAGTCCGCGGATGACCCCCGTGGCGGCGAGCACCACGAGCATCGCCGGAATGCCGAGGGAGGAGACCCGCAGGTAGGTGACCGCGTAGGGGGCGACGGTGTCGGAGGCTCCGAGGAGGGAGATCATCGAGGGTGCGGCGGGCAGGACCGCGGCGATGACGGCCACGCCGAGCAGCAGGGCCAGCCAGATGCCGTCCATGCCCTGCCGGATGGCGGCCTGGAGGTCGCCGGCGCCGACGCGGCGGGCCACGGCCGCGGTGGTGGCGTAGGCGAGGAAGACGAAGACGCTCACGGCGGTGGTGAGCAGAGCGGCCGCGATGCCGAGACCGGCCAGCTGGGGGGTGCCGAGGTGCCCCACGATGGCACTGTCGGCCATGACGAAGAGGGGCTCGGCGACGAGTGCGCCGAAGGCGGGGACGGCGAGCGCGAAGATCTCGCGGTCGTGCCGTCTCGGGGCAGCCTTCGGTGCGGTGGGGGCCTGTCTCATGCGCTCAATCTAATCTTCCACAGGTAATAGATGCAAGGGCATATGAGCCCTTACCGATGGGCCGATTCGCGCGTTCGTCGCACCTCGTTGGAGGCGATCTTGAGACAGTGGCGAAGTTTTTTCTGCTCCCCTGCCCAGAAAGGTAAAAATTGCAGGTCAGGTGGGGTGAGGGGGTGGGTGGGGTGATTTTGTCCACAGCGTCGTCCCCCGGTCCGTGCACAGCTTCCGGGGAGTTACCCACAGCATTGGCGCCGTCATCCACACCTCATCCACACAGCCTGTGGATAACAAGATTGGCTGACGTCGCTCGCGGCTCTACCGTGGTTCGTTGCCCGACTCGCCGACAGCGGATCCGGGTGCCCCAAATGTCAGAGCCGTGTCGTAGAAAGAGTGACATGGCGAGGTCCGCTCTGCGGACGGGAGGAGGTGGCCCGGTGAGCATGCCCGAGCCCACGGACGACCCTTGGGCCGACAGCGGTCCAGGTGACCGTCTGCCCGCCCGCTCGCGCCGTAACAGCGAAGGCCGCGGCCGCGGGGACGACCAGCAGGACCGAGGCCGGGAGGGCGGCTCCTGGGACGGCGGCGGGGGCGGCTTCGAGCGGGTCCCGCCCCAGGACCTCGACGCCGAGCAGTCCGTCCTGGGCGGCATGCTGCTGTCCAAGGACGCCATCGCCGACGTGGTCGAGGTGCTCAAGGGCCAGGACTTCTACCGGCCGTCGCACGAGACGATCTACCAGGCCATCCTCGACCTGTACGCCAAGGGCGAGCCGGCCGACCCCATCACCGTCAGCGCCGAGCTGACCCGGCGCGGCGAGATCAGCAAGGTGGGAGGGGCCCCGTACCTGCACACGCTGGTGCAGTCGGTCCCGACCGCGGCGAACGCGGAGTACTACGCGGAGATCGTCCACGAGCGGGCCGTCCTGCGCCGCCTGGTCGCCGCCGGTACGAAGATCACGCAAATGGGCTATGCCGCCGACGGAGACGTCGACGAGATCGTCAACAGCGCCCAGGCCGAGATCTACGCGGTCACCGAGCAGCGGACCTCCGAGGACTACCTGCCGCTCGGCGACATCATGGAAGGCGCCCTCGACGAGATCGAGGCGATCGGATCGCGCAGTGGCCAGATGTCGGGCGTCCCGACCGGCTTCACGGACCTGGACTCGCTGACCAACGGTCTGCACCCGGGCCAGATGATCGTCATCGCGGCCCGCCCCGCCATGGGTAAGTCCACCCTCGCGCTGGACTTCGCCCGTGCCTGCTCCATCAAGGCCAACCTGCCCAGCGTCATCTTCTCCCTCGAAATGGGGCGCAACGAGATCGCGATGCGCCTGCTCTCGGCGGAGGCCCGCGTGGCGCTGCACCACATGCGGTCGGGCACCATGACGGACGACGACTGGACCCGCCTCGCCCGGCGGATGCCGGATGTCTCCGCGGCCCCCCTCTACATCGACGACTCCCCGAACCTGTCGATGATGGAGATCCGCGCGAAGTGCCGCCGGCTCAAGCAGCGCAGCGACCTTTCGCTCGTCGTCATCGACTACCTCCAGCTGATGCAGTCGGGCGGCTCGCGCCGGCCCGAGAGCCGCCAGCAGGAGGTCTCGGACATGTCGCGAAACCTCAAGCTGCTGGCGAAGGAGCTCGAAGTCCCGGTGATCGCTCTGTCCCAGCTGAACCGTGGCCCCGAGCAGCGCACCGACAAGAAGCCGATGGTCTCCGACCTGCGTGAGTCCGGCTCGATCGAGCAGGACGCCGACATGGTGATCCTGCTGCACCGCGAGGACGCGTACGAGAAGGAGTCACCCCGCGCGGGCGAGGCCGACCTGATCGTCGCCAAGCACCGAAACGGTCCGACGGCGACCATCACCGTTGCCTTCCAAGGCCATTACTCCAGGTTCGTGGACATGGCCAACACGTAGCATCTGCCTCATGGACGCCGCATCTGAAGATCTTGCACTCCTGCCCGCGACCCGCCGCTCGCTCGCCCGCCGGATCGCGGTGGCCCAGCGCGAGGGCCGGGCGCCTTCGCTGGTGGCGGCCGTGGTGCGGGGCGGAGAGGTGGTCTGGGAGGGATCCCGGACCATGGTCGAGGGCCACGGGCCCGACGGGAACGTGCAGTACCGGATCGGCTCGATCACCAAGACGTTCACCGCCGTCCTGGTGATGCGGCTGCGGGACGAGGGGCTGCTGGAACTCGGCGACCGGGTCGAGAAGTTCCTCCCGGGCCTGGGTCTCGACGACGTGACCGTGGGTCAGTTGCTCTCCCACACGGGCGGCCTGGCCGCCGAGACGCCCGGCGAGTGGTGGGAGCGGACGGCGGGCACGCTGCGCCCCCAGCTCTCCGACGTTCTGGGCGAGCGGCCGTTGCGCTTCGCTCCCGGACGGCGCCACCACTACTCCAACCCGGGCTACACGCTGCTGGGTTCGCTCGTGGAATCCGTGCGCGCGAGGCCGTGGGACGAGGTGCTCCGGGCCGAGGTGCTGGAGCCGCTGGGGCTCGAGCGGACGACGGCTCAGCCCGTGGCCCCGCACGCGGGCGGCTGGGCGGTCCACCCGTGGGCGGACGTGATGATGCCGGAGCCGCTGGAGGACCTCGGGCTGATGGCCCCCGCCGGACAGCTGTGGTCCACCACCGGGGACCTGGCGAAGTTCGCCGCGTTCCTCGTACGGGGTGACGAGCGCGTGCTGAGCGCAGGGTCCGTACGGGAGATGCGGACCTCGGCCGCTCCGCCGGAACCGGGATCCGCCGACCTCGGATACGGGCTCGGGATGCAGCTGACGGTGAGCGGCGCGCGCCCGCTCGCGGGGCACAGCGGTTCGCTGCCGGGGTTCGTCGCCGGTCTGTGGCTGAGCGAGGCGGACGACGTGGCCGCGGTGGTGCTGGCCAACTGCACCTCGGGGCTGCCCGCTTCGACGGTGGCGGCCGAGCTGGTGGGCATCGTCGCGGACGCCGAGCCGCGCATGCCCGAGCCGTGGCGCCCGCTGCGGGAGGCCGATCCGGTGGCGCTCGAGCTCTGCGGTCCCTGGTACTGGGGCACAGCGGCGCATGCCGTACGGCTCACCTACGACGGATTCATGGAACTGGGCCCGGTGGGCGGCAACGGCCGGATCGCACGTTTCCGGCCGGAGCCCGACGGCAGCTGGACCGGCCTGAACGGCTACTACGCGGGCGAGACGCTGCGGGCCGTGCGGCGGCCGGACGGTTCGGTGAGCCACATCGACCTCGCCTCGTTCGTGTTCACCCGCGAGCCCTACGACCCGCAGGCCCCGGTACCCGGCGGTGTCGACCCGCAGGGCTGGCGGGGCATCGGCTAGTGCGTCCGGACCGCGCACCGAGGGCGAACCGGGCTCACTGAGCCACGAGTTCACGCTCCAGCGGAGTGCGGAAGCGCGGGGTGACACGGGCCTCTCCCACCCAGGCGGTGAGCCGGGCGGCCTCGGCGGTGATCGCCTCCTCGGCGTCCCGGCCGCGGTCACTCAGCAGCCGGTGCACGATCCGGCCGTCGGCGCGCGGGGCCCAGCCGCCGACGACTTCGCCGGTCCACCACACGGGGGGGGCGGGGGTCGCGGGGGGGTCGTCGCGCGGGCGGCTGCCCGGCCCGCTGAACTCCTGTGGCGGGCGCCCGGTCGGGGGGGGGGGGGGGGGCCCCCCCCCCCCCCCGACTTCGCCGTTCCACCACACGGTGGGGCCGACGTTGCCGGCGTAGTCGAAGAGGGCCGGACGGTGCGCGGGATCGAGGTGGAAACCGCGGTCCGCCCATCCCATCGCGCTCGGATCCAGGGCGGGCAGCAAGGCGGCCCAAGGCTCCGGAGCGGGCTCGGCCCCGGTGTCCCCGGGGGCGACGAGTGCGGTGGAGCCGTCGTCGAGACGGACCTCGTCGGGGCCGACGGCGGCGAGGGCCTTGCGCGCGTCCGTGAGGGTCCAGCCCGTCCACCACTTGAGGTCGGACTCGGTGGCGGGACCGTACGCGAGCAGCCAGCGACGGGCCAGCTCGGCACGGGCCTCGGCCGGGAGCATGGCGGGCCAGGACTCCGTGTGGACCCAGCGGTACTGGCTGGAGGTCCACGATCCACGGGGGCGGTCGCGGCGGATCCGGCCGTCGGCGGCCAGCAGGCGGATGACGCGCGTGGCGACACCCGTTTCCGTCTCGAACTTCTTGCCCCGGTTGATCGTGATCTTCTGGCGCAGGGCCGGTACGGCGGCCGAGAGCTGGCTGCCGGTGGAAGGGCCGTGGGAGTCGAGGGCGTCGAGCGCGGCGCTCTCGGCGAGCGCCAGCCAGGCGGCGTCGAGACCCTGGCCGTCCTCGGCGAGGTGCTTGAGGAATCTGCGGCGTTCCTTCGCGGCGATGGCCCTGGCGGTGGAGGCGTCGACGTACGGGGCGCATTCGGTGGAGACGGCGAAGAGGGTGTTGCGCATGCTGAGCAGCCGCACGAGGCGCACGTCCTCGTAGAGGGCCCGTTCGATGGCGCGGGGACCGCTCTCGTCCAGCCGGGCGCGGAGGGAAAGGAAGACGGTCGCGGCATCGGTGGCGTGCAGGGCGACCACGGAGTCCGCGGCCTGGGCCGGGTCGGCGGCGTGGGCCGACGGCGCGAGGCGGTGGCGGCGGGCGAGCCGGTGCCGGCGCTCCGCTGTGGTGACGACGGGGAGGCTGCTCACCCTCCCGATCGTAGGCCGGGCCACGGACGAGGGCCCGGCCCACACGGGACGGGCTCAGAGCTGGAGTTTGAATCCGACGTGGGAGGCGGTGAAGCCGAGCCGCTCGTAGAAACGGTGGGCGTCGGTCCGGGTCGCGTCCGAGGTGAGCTGGACGAGCTGGCAGTTCTCGGCTCGGGAGCGCTCGATCGCCCACTCGACGAACCGGGTCCCGAGTCCGCCGCCGCGTTCATCGGCGTGGACGCGCACACCCTCGATGATCGAGCGGCTGCTCCCCTTACGGGAGAGCCCGGGGACGATCGTCAGCTGGAGGGTGCCGACGACGCGGCCCGCACGGACGGCGACCACCACCTGCTGGTGGGGGTCGTCCGTCAGCCGCTTGAGCGCCGCGACGTACGGGGTGAGGTCGTCGGTGGATTCCCGGGTGGCGCCGAGGGGATCGTCGGCGAGGAGCGCGACGATCTCGGGCAGGTCCTCCTCGGTGGCCGGGCGGATGAGCAGGGCGGTGGTGTCGGTCATGTTCTGGTACTTCCTGCTCAGCCCGCCGCCACGGTGAGCGGAGCCCAGCGACGGGTCCAGTCACCGGGCAGACCGGGGATGTCTCGGGTCATGACGGCGTTGAAGGTCACGGATGCGAGCCCCCGGTCCTTGAGCCAGCCGAGCAGCTCTTCGTGGCGCACGTCGACGTCGGTGCGCAGGGGCCGGTCGGTGGCCGCCGCGAGCGCGCTGACGAGGGCCCGCGCCGCACCGGTGTCGCGGGCGACCAGCGGACCGATGACGTGGGTCTCCATGTTGGGCCAGATCGCTCCGTAGCCGATCAGGTCGCCGGTGGAGTCCTCGGCGACCAGCAGCCGGTCCGTGAAGGCGGGAAGCCGGGTGATCATATGGGTCCGGTCGACACCGAAGACCTCGGCGTCCAGGCGGAGGATCCCCTGGATGTCCTCGGCCGCGGCCGGCCGGACGACGGCTCCCGGCTCGGTCGGTGAGGGGTCCGGCCGGAACGTGCCCCGGAGCATCTCGGAGCGGCCCGTGGTGTCGAAGCCGAGCTCCTCGTAGAGGGGGCGGCCGTACGGGGTGGCGTGCAGGGTGAGCGGTACGCCCTTGAGGAGGTCGTCGCAGATGTAGGTCATCAGGCGCCGCCCCAGACCTTGACGGGCGTAGCGGGCCGCGACGAGGACCATGCCGATGGCGGCGAGCTCGGGGGCGGCCGACGGGGGGCCGTATCGGGTGACCACACTGACGGCGGCGAGTCCCCGGCCGTCGGGAGCGTCGATTCCGTAGCCGTGTCCGGCGGCCAGCAGGAGCCCCCACTTGTGATCCTCGCGGGGCCATCCGCGGTCTTCGGAGAGGTCGGCGCAGTCGCGGAGATCGTCCACGGTCAGTGCGCGGATCGGCAGGGCGATGAGGTGTGGTGGTGTCACCGCCCCAGACTGGTTCATCGACAGGGGCCCGGTCCAGGGGATTTGGGGCCCGTGTTTCACGTGAAACATCGTCGCGTCTCAGGCGGGAGCGGACCGATGTTTCACGTGAAACATGCCTGCCGGGCCCGCGGAACCGGCCGGTGTTTCACGTGAAACGCTCCTCCCGCTACCGCTGGGAGGAGCTCCGGAGCCGTCCCCTGTTTCGCAGGGAACGGAGCCACTAACCTCCAGGGTTATGACTCTCCTGCACCTCTTCGACCTCGACGGGACGCTGATGTACGGCTCGGCGGCGCCGGTCGAGATCTCCCGGCAGCTGGGGCTGTCGGAGGAGATCGCCGCGCTCGAGCGGTCCTTCGCCGCACGGGAGATGGGGCCGCACGCGTTCTCGCTGGCGGCCCAGGAGCTCTGGGCGGGGCTGACTCCGGCCCACGTCCGGGCGGCGTTCGACGGCTCGCCCTGGCTGTCGGGGATCCGGGAGGTGTGGCAGGAGATCCGGGAGCGCGGGGACTACTGCGCGGTGATCTCGCTCTCCCCGTCCTTCTTCGTCGAACTCCTGCTGGAGTGGGGCGCACATGCCGCGCACGGCTCGGTCTTCCCGGAGGTGCCCTTCACCCGGCTGGTGGACATGGCAGGCATCCTGACGCCCGAGCGCAAGGTGGAGGTCGCCGACCGGCTGTGCGCGCAATACGGTCTCGGCCGGGGCGACTGCGTCGCGTACGGGGACTCACATACGGATGTGGCGCTCTTCGAAGCGGTCCCGCGTTCGGTCGCCGTGAACGCCCGGCCGTACCTGGTGGCCCGGGCGACCCACGTCTACGAGGGCCGGGATCTGCGGGAGGCCTACCAGCTTGCGGGGTTGCCGCGCGCGGGAGTTGAGGCATCTTAAGAGGAAGGTGGGTTCGAAACGCGGAATTCCCGCATTTGCCCGCAAGTTCGGGGACGGACTGGCACGCTGTGAAACCCGGAACCACGGATTCGAAGGCCGTGGCGCGTGCAGACCTACCGACATGTTCGAAGCGAGGCACCGCATGGACGCTCCGCCCACCCATTCGGCAAGACGGAGGCCCGCCCGGATACCGTCCGGGGGTGGTGCGCCCGAGGCCTCCCCCCCACCGTCCCCCGATGCCGTGCTCATCCGCCGGACCCTCGCGGAGATCGCCCCCGTCGCCGACAAGGTGACGTCCTACTTCTACGCCCTGGTGTTCACGGCGCACCCGGATCTGCGGGGCATGTTCCCCGCCGCGATGGACACGCAGCGCGACCGGCTGCTGAAGGCGCTGCTGACGGCCGCCGAGCACATCGACGATCCGCAGACGCTCACCGCCTACCTGCGCCGGCTCGGCACCGGGCACCGCAAGTACGGAACCCAGGCCGGTCACTATCCCCCGGTGGGCGAGGCCCTGATCGGGGCACTGGCCCGGTACGCGCAGGACACCTGGGGGCCGGAGGCCGAAGCCGCCTGGGTGCGGGCGTACACCGCGATCTCCCAGATCATGATCGACGCGGCGGCCGAAGCCGAGACCAAGGCGCCGCCGTGGTGGCATGCCGAGGTGGTCTCCCACGATCTGCGCACCTCCGACATCGCGGTGCTCACCGTCCGCCCCGACCAGCCGTACCCCTTTCTCGCGGGCCAGTACACGAGCCTGGAGACCCCCTGGTGGCCACGGGTCTGGCGCCACTACTCCTTCGCCTCGGCCCCGCGCGGCGACGGTCTGCTGTCCTTCCACGTCAAGGCCGTCCCTGCCGGATGGGTCTCCAACGCGCTGGTGCGCCACGCCCGGCCCGGTGACGTGCTCCGGCTCGGCCCCCCGGCCGGATCGATGGTGGTCGACCACAGCACCGACAACGGCATGCTCTGCCTGGGCGGCGGCACCGGCATCGCGCCGATCAAGGCGCTGATCGAGGATGTGGCCGGGCACGGCGAGCGCCGCCCCGTGGAAGTGTTCTTCGGGGCGCGCAGTGACCACGACCTGTACGACAAGGACACCCTGCTGGGCCTGCAGCGCTCGCATCCGTGGCTGTCGGTACGCCCGGTGGTCTGCGCGGACGGACTGGCCGGGCAACTGCCCCAGGCCGTCGGAGCACACGGGCCCTGGAGCTCGTACGATGCGTTCGTCTCGGGGCCCGCGGCGATGATCCGTAACGGGGTGGACGCCTTGAAGAGGATCGGGATCCCCGGGGAGCGCATCCGCTACGACGAGGTGGAGGAGCTGGCGGGCGTCGCCGGCTGATTCCGGCAGGCGCCCGCGGACCGGTGGGTCAGCTCAGATCGGGAGCGTGCATCGCGCGCACGCCCTCGATGTTGCCGTCGAGGTAGTGGCGCAGGGACAGCGGGACGAGATGGACGGCGGCGATGCCGACGCGGCTGAAGGGCACGCGGACGATCTCGTACTCGCCCTCCGGCTCGTCGATCTCCGGGCCGTGCCGTCGGCTGGGGTCCATGGATTCGAGATGGCAGACGAAGAAGTGCTGCACCTTGACGCCGGTCACACCCCTGTCGGCGATGTGCTCGACGGTGTCGACGAAACAGGGCACCACATCGGTGATCTTCGCGCCGAGTTCTTCGTCGAGTTCTCGGTGGAGGGCGTCGACGACGGTGAGGTCCGAGGGCTCGACTCCGCCGCCGGGGGTGAGCCAGTACGGGTCGATGCCGGGCTTGGTGCGCTTGATGAGGATCAGGTCGTCACCGTCGAGCAGGATCGCGCGGGCGGTGCGTTTGACCACGGGGCGTTCGGTCATGGGAGAAGAGTGGCCCAGACTTCCGCTTCCGAAACGCGGGCCGGGGAAATGCGCCGGGGCGCGAGCCGGGCGGTCCGGGTCACCGGCGGGGGACTCGGACCGCCTTTCGAGGGGCCGCGGGGGCCGCTCAGTCCTCCGAGCCCGCCGCGTCGAGGGCGCGCAGGACGTCCGCCACCAGGTCCTCGGTGTCCTCGGCTCCGGCGGAGAAGCGGATGAAGCCTTCCGGGACGTCGTCGCCGCCCCAGCGCCGGCGCCGCTCGGCGGTGGAGCGCACCCCGCCGAAACTGGTGGCGTCCTCCACGAGGCGCAGCGCCGCCATGAAGCGTTCCGCGTGCGCGCGGTCGGCCAGGGTGAAGGAGACCACGGAGCCGAAGCCCCGCATCTGGCGCGCCGCCGTCTTGTGGGACGGGTCCGCGGGCAGGCCCGGGTAGCGCAACCCGGTGACGTCGGCGCGGTCGGCGAGCGCCTCGGCGACGGCGAGCGCGTTGGCCCACTGACGCTGGGCGCGCAACTGGATGGTGGACAGCGAACGGTGGGCGAGCCAGGCCTCCATGGGGCCGGGGATCGCGCCGACCACCTTGCGCCAGCGGCGGATGCCCGCGGCGAGCTCCGCGTCGCGGCACACGACGTACCCGAGCAGCAGGTCGCCGTGGCCGGTGAGGCCCTTGGTGCCGCTGGCGACCGAGAAGTCGGCGCCCAGCTCCAGGGGGCGCTGTCCGAGCGGGGTCGCGAGGGTGTTGTCGACGGCGACGAGGGTTCCGCCGGCGTGAGCGGCCTCCACGAGACGGCGTACGTCGCAGACGTCGAGCCCGGGGTTGGACGGGGTCTCCAGCCACAGCAGCCGCGCCCCGTCGAGGACCGAGAGCTGACCGTCGTCGCCGGTGGGGGCGGTGCGCACGTGGATCCCGTACGCCTCCAGCTGTTCGCGTACGAGCGGCAGGACCTGGTAGCCGTCGTCGGGCAGGACGACGGTGTCGCCGGCGCGCGCCTGGGAGAGCAGGACGGCGGAGACCGCGGCCATGCCGGAGGCGAAGACGACGGTGTCCACTCCGTCCTGGCCGGGGGCTTCCAGTTCCCCGATGGCCCGTTCCAGCAGGGTCCAGGTGGGGTTGGTGTCGCGGGCGTAGGCGTACGGGCCGTCGACGTCGCCGGGGAGGTGGAAGTGGGCCGCGAAGACGGGGCCGGGCAGGGGCGGCTCGTTCTTGACGGGATCGGGCAGGCCGGCGCGGACGGCGACCGTGCCGTCTCCGAGCCGGGCCGGGCGGTCGGGACCGCTCTCGGGTGAGGTCATGGCGTGTGCTCCTTCACGGCTTCGCGTACGGCGTCCAGCAGGCCGGGACTCGCCGCCTCGACCAGTTCCAGGCACTCCTCGAATCCTTCGAAGGGCCCGTAGTAGGGATCGGGGACGTCGCCCTCGGCGTCCGAGGCCGCGGGGTCGTAGGCCCGCAGCAGCCGGACCTTGGCGGCGTCCTCGGGGGTGGGGGCGAGGGCCCGCAGATCGCGCAGGTGCCCGGCGTCGAGCGCGATGACGAGATCCAGACCGGCGAACCAGGAGGCCCGGAACTGCCGGGCCCGGTGGTCCTGCTCGTACCCGGCGGCCGCCAGTACGGCGACGGTGCGCGGGTCGGCGCCGTCCCCCTCGTGCCAGCCGCCGGTGCCCGCGCTGTCGACCTCGATCAGGCCGGCGAGCCCGGCGTCGGCGACGTGGGAGCGGAAGACGGCCTCGGCCATGGGCGAGCGGCAGATGTTGCCGGTGCAGACGAAGCACACGCGGTACATGGGCGCCCGCTTCAGTTCTTGTCGGGCAGGACCATGTTCATGGCCCAGGAGACGATCGAGATGATGAGGGCGCCGAGGACCGCGGTCCAGAAGTTGTCGACGTGGAAACTGAGGTCGAACTGCTTGGCCAGCCATGAGGTCAGCATCAGCATCAGCGCGTTCACCACGAGGGTGAACAGGCCGAGGGTGAGCACGAAGAGCGGCAGCGAGAGCAGCCGCACCACGGGCTTGACGATGGAGTTGACCAGGCCGAAGATCAGCGCCACGAGGATCAGGGTGACCGTGCGACGGCCCAGGGTGGTGCTCTCGTCGAGAGTGATGCCGGCGAGGAGCCAGATGGCGACGGCCAGGGCCGCCGCGTTGGCCAGTGTCTTGACTACGAAATTCGTCATGGGTCTGATCGTTGCAGAGATGATCCCCGTGGAACATCAGCTGATCTGCGGATACTCGCGACCGAAGAGAACACAAGGGGTAAGAAGACGATGAAGGCCTTCCGGCTGAACGATCTCGAGGCCGAGCGGGCCGCGAACGAGGGTGCCTACCTGCAGTTCCTGCGCGAGCGGAACATGTCGGTGGGGCTCTACGCGCTGGACGCGGGTCAGAGCGACCCGCAGCAGCCGCACGGGCAGGACGAGGTGTACTTCGTCGTGAGCGGCCGTGCCTCGATCACCGTCGGGGAGGAGACGACGACGGTGGCGAACGGGAGCGTGGTCTACGTGCCCGCCGGAGTGCCGCACAAGTTCCACCACATCACCGAGAACCTCAAGGTGATGGTGGTCTTTTCCCCGCCCGAGCAGTGAGCGGGCCCGGAAACCCAGGGTCGGCGACGCCGTCCCCCTAGGGGTCGGGTCAGGGGACTCCGGGGGCTCGCGGGCCCCCGGAGCGAGCCGTGGCCTCCTAGCATCGAGAGCAGGAAGTCACGGACAAGGAAGAGGTTGGGGACATGGAAGGCATCCGAGGGATTTTCGAGGGCATGCCCTGGTGGGTCAAGTGGGTCGCGGTTCCGCTGCTGGTTCTCTTCGTCTTCGGCGGTGTGATCACCAGCATCCTCGGTGCGCTGATCACCTTCGTCTTCAAGGCGCTCCTCCTCGTGGCCCTCGTCGGTGGCCTGGTCTTCATCGTCAGGAAGTTCACCGGCCGCGGATCGAAGTCCTCTGCCGGGCAGTGGTAGAAATCGCGCCGGCCGGGCGGATGCCGCGCTGATACCGGGATTAACCCAGGTGAGCGAACGGGAGGGGCTAAACCGGTCACAGCTCGGGAATCGGCGGATAGAGTCGCAATCTGTGCCGTTCCCTGGGCACCGAAAGCCGGTACTGCCGCTCTGACCAGCGGTTCTTCCCATCAGCCGCCGAGCACGACCCCCAGGAGTCATGGCGCACGCGGGGGAGGCCCCCGCAGGGCGGGCCTCCAAGGCCCGCCGCCATGCCTGGGGGTGAGCTTTTGTCTCCGGTTCACAATGCCGGTGAGCCGACTCTGATCGGCTCGGTACAGAGGGCGTTGAGGCTGCTCGAAGCGGCGGGTTCCCATAGCGAGGGAGCCCCGGCGAAACAACTGGCACGCGAGGCCGGGCTCCCGCTTCCCACCGCGTACCACCTGCTGCGCACCCTGACGCACGAGGGCTATCTGCGGCGGGAGAGCGGGGTCTTCGTCCTGGGGGACGCCGCGGGCCGGCTGGCCGGGGGCGCCCTCCAGCAGAAACGTCGCAGCATGATCCTCGACTCGCTCGCGCACTTCCGCGACGTGGTCGGGGCCCCCGTCTACTTCGCGGTTTACCGTGAGGGTGAAATCGAAGTCGTGGGCGTATCGGACACTCCGGCCAATCCGGCCTGCGAGGAGTGGGCCGATTTCCGCGAGACCGGCCACGCGCACGCCATCGGGCAGTGCCTGCTCGGCCAGCTCGACGAGAAGACCCGCAAGGACTATTACGACCGGCACCCGGTCGAGGCCGTCACTCCCTACACCGTGGCGGACCAGCGTGCTCTGGAGCAGCGGATCGGCTCCCTGGAGCGGATGCAGCCGGTGACGGAGAGGCAGGAGTACGTCCTCGGCACGGTGTGCGCGGCCATCCCCATCACCGCCGGCGACACCGCCGCGACCATGGCGATTTCTCTCCCCCTGCACCAGGAGAGTCGATTGCTGTATGTAGTCGATCGACTACGGAGTGAAGTAGGCGCGCTGTTGAGCACCCTCTCGTTCTCTATCAGTATCTGAAAACTCACTCCTTGTGATCTGCATGCGCTTCCACCACTCTTGTCAAGAGGCGCTGGGGGATCATTCCTGGCCACTTCCACTACAGCGGGGTAGGCAATGCGCGATTCGGTACAGGCAGAGGTCATGATGAGCTTCCTCGTTTCCGAGGAGCTCTCGTTCCGGATCCCGGTGGAACTCCGGTACGACGCTCGTGACCCCTACGCAGTCCGCTTGACCTTTCACCTTCCCGGAGATGCGCCCGTGACCTGGGCGTTCGGCCGGGAGTTGCTGCTCGACGGCATCAACAAGCCGTGCGGTGACGGCGATGTCCACATCGCGCCCACCGATCCGGAGGAACTGTGCGACGTGCACATCCGGTTGCAGGTGGGCGCGGACCGGGCTCTCTTCCGTGCGAGCGCGGCGCCGCTGGTCGCCTTCCTCGACCGCACCGACCGAATCGTTCCGCTCGGCCAGGAGCGCAACCTCGGAGACTTCGAGGAGAACCTCGACGAGGCGCTCGACAAGATCCTCGCCGAATCGCAGCAGAACGAGCAGAACGCGGGCTGACCCCGCCGTTCGCGTCACGACCGGCCGCGTCCGCGTCCGCGCCCGCGACCTGACCGGCCGCGCCCGCCGGTCCCCCCCTCAGCGCTTACCGCTCACCGCTCACCGCTTACGGCGGCGGCCCCGGCCGCCGCGCAGCGGCCCCGCGGCCCCCGCGGCCGCCGGCGATTCCACTCGGTCGGCGGAGACCACCAGGGCGGCCAGCGCCGTCGTCACGGGAACCGAGGCCACCAGTCCGATCGAGCCCACGAGGGTCCGTACGATCTCCTCCGCGACCAGCTCGCTGTTGGCCACCGAGCCCATGCTGCTGTTCGCGATCGAGAACAGCAGGAGCAGTGGCAACGCGGCGCCCGCGTAGGCCAGTACCAGGGTGTTGACCACCGAGGCGATGTGGTCCCGACCGATCCGGATACCCGCCCGGTACAGCTCGCGCGGGCCCATCGACGGGTCGGCCTGGTGGAGTTCCCAGACGGCCGACGTCTGGGTGACCGTCACGTCGTCCAGTACGCCGAGCGATCCGATGATGACGCCCGCCAGCAGCAGACCGCTCATGTCGATGTGCGGGTAGAGGCCGTGGATCAGGCCGGTGTTGTCGTCGGTGTTGCCGCTCAGGAACGCCCAGTCGATGAACACCGAGCCCAGCACGCCGATCAGCACCAGCGAGACGATGGTGCCGAGGACCGCGACCGAGGTGCGGGCGGTCAGGCCGTGGCACATGTAGAGGGCGATCAGCATGATCGCGCTCGCTCCGACCACCGCCACGACCAGCGGGTTCGAGCCCTGAAGGATCGCCGGCAGGATGAAGAGGGTCAGTACGCCGAAGCTGACGACGAGGGCGATGAGCGCGAACACCCCGCGCATCCGCCCGACGAGGACGACCGCGAGGGCGAAGATGCCGGCCAGTACGGCCATCGGGAACTTGCGGTTCACGTCGATCACGGAGTACTGGAGGTCCCGGGGCGCGTCCGGGGCGTAGGCGACCACCACTTCCTGACCGTTCGCCAACTGCCGCGGTGCGCCGGGCTGGACGATCTCGACGAACGCGCGGCCCGTGTCCGGACCGGTGCTCACCTCGACCGTGGCCTTCTTGCACGCGCCGGTCTGCGCGGCCAGGGCCTCGCGGCCCTCGGGGGTGGAGGTGTCCCCGGTGGCCGGCACCTGCGCGGCGTTCACTGTTTTGCAGTCGACCTGCTGGATCGAGACGACCTTGCCCTGCTGGGTCTGGCGGTCGAAGCCGACTCCGGAGCGTTCGTGGCCCGGGGCGCCGCCCGGCCAGAGCACGGCCATGCCGATCACGACGGCGGCGGCGAAGGGGATCAGTACGGCCGCGATCACCTTGCGCAGGTGCTTGGAGACGGGAGCCGCCGGTCCGTGGCTGTGGGAATGGCCGTGAGAGTGCCCGGACGGGTGGCCGGGCGCGTGTCCCGAAGGGTGTCCGGGCTCCGCGTGCGGGTAGCCGGGCTCCGCGTGCGGGTGTCCGGGGTGGCCGGTGTGACCATCGGGATCTGTGGGCTCGGTGAGGGGCTGCGGCGAGGACGTCACCGGCCGATCATCGCAAGAGATGAGGGGGCCCACTGTTCAGCACGCCACACATGACGCTAGCGTGGGGGCTACTTTGCACAACGCGGGAGCTCGGAGCACCGGGCTGAGAGGGCGCTGATCACCGTTCGCACAGGAAGATGCGTACGGGAGGAGGCTGCGTCGACCGCCGAACCTGTTACCGGGTAATGCCGGCGTAGGGAGATTAGGTCACATGACCATTCAGGACGCACGCACGCCTGCCGTCAGCCAGGACGCCGACGGCCAGACCGAGCGCCAGCCGGGTTGGCACAAGGGGTACGTGGCAGGCTCCCGCCCCGACATCCGGGTGCCGGTTCGCCAGGTGCACCTCACCAACGGCAAGGACGTGACGCTCTACGACACGTCCGGTCCGTACACCGACCCGCAGATCGAGACCGACGTGCGCCGGGGCCTCGCGCCGCTGCGCGAGAACTGGATCATCGGCCGCGGCGACACCGAGGAGTACGCGGGCCGCCCCCCGCGCCCCGAGGACGACGGCATCAAGCACACCTCGCCCCGCGGTGGTCTCAAGAACCTCGACGCGGTGTTCCCGGGACGCCCGCGCCAGCCCCGCCGGGGCCGGGGCGGCGCCGCCGTCACGCAGCTCGCGTACGCCCGCCGGGGCGAGATCACCCCGGAGATGGAGTACGTCGCGATCCGCGAGAACGTCTCCCCCGAGGTCGTCCGCGAGGAGATCGCCGCGGGCCGTGCGGTCATGCCGGTGAACGTGAACCACCCCGAGATCGAGCCGATGATCATCGGCAAGCGGTTCCTGGTGAAGGTCAACGCCAACATCGGCAACTCCGCGGTCACCTCCTCCATCGAGGAGGAGGTCGACAAGATGACCTGGGCGACCAAGTGGGGCGCCGACACGGTCATGGACCTCTCGACCGGCCGCAACATCCACACCACCCGCGAGTGGGTGCTGCGCAACTCCCCCGTCCCGATCGGCACCGTGCCGCTGTACCAGGCCCTGGAGAAGGTCGACGGCCGCGCCGAGGACCTGACCTGGGAGATCTACAAGGACACGGTCATCGAGCAGGCCGAGCAGGGCGTCGACTACATGACGGTCCACGCCGGCGTGCTGCTGTCGTACGTCCCGCTGACCGCGCGCCGCAAGACCGGCATCGTCTCGCGAGGCGGTTCGATCATGGCCGCGTGGTGCCTGGCGCACCACAAGGAGAACTTCCTCTACACGAACTTCGAGGAGCTCTGCCAGATCCTCGCGACGTACGACGTCACGTACTCGCTGGGTGACGGCCTGCGCCCCGGTTCCATCGCGGACGCCAACGACGCGGCGCAGTTCGCGGAGCTGAAGACGCTGGGCGAGCTGAACACGATCGCCAAGCGCTACAACGTGCAGACCATGATCGAGGGCCCCGGGCACGTCCCGATGCACAAGATCAAGGAGAACATCGACCTTCAGCAGGAGATCTGCGAAGAGGCGCCGTTCTACACCCTCGGCCCGCTGACCACGGACGTCGCGCCGGCCTACGACCACATCACCTCGGGCATCGGCGCGGCGATGATCGCCTGGTGGGGCACCGCGATGCTCTGCTACGTCACGCCCAAGGAGCACCTGGGCCTGCCGAACCGCGACGACGTGAAGACCGGCGTCATCACGTACAAGATCTCCGCGCACGCGGCGGACCTGGCCAAGGGCCACCCGGGCGCCCAGGAGTGGGACGACGCCCTGTCGGACGCGCGGTTCGAGTTCCGCTGGGAGGACCAGTTCAACCTGGCCCTCGACCCGGACACCGCTCGCTCGTTCCACGACGAGACCCTCCCCGCCGAGCCGGCCAAGACCGCGCACTTCTGCTCCATGTGCGGTCCGAAGTTCTGCTCGATGAAGATCTCGCAGGACATCCGGCGCGAGCACGGCGGCGACCTGAAGCCGGATGAGATCCAGGCGGGCATGGCGGAGAAGTCCGCGGAGTTCGCGGCTTCGGGCAACCGGGTCTACCTGCCGCTGGCCGACTGACCGGTCCGCCCGCCAGCGTCGAGCGCGGCGTCCCGTGACCCCGGGGGGAGTCACGGGCCGCCGCGTTTCGCCTTTCGGGACGGCGTCGGCGGGCGTGCGGATCAGGGGCTTGTGCTGGAGTGTGCTCCAGCTCCTACAGTGCGGCTCCATGAGCATGCGATACCGAATTCTGGGTGGGACCGGCATCGAGGTCAGCGCGCATTGCCTCGGGACGATGATGTTCGGGGCGGTGGGGAATCCTGATCAGGAGGAGTGCGTGCGGATCATCCATGCCGCGCTCGACCACGGGATCAACTTCGTGGACACCGCGGACATGTACTCCGCCGGAGAGTCCGAGACGATCGTGGGCAAGGCCCTCAAGGGCCGGCGGGACGATGTCGTGCTCGCGACCAAGGTGCACTTCCAGATGGGCGAGGGCCGCAATCGCAGCGGGAACTCACGGCGCTGGATCGTGCGCGAGGTCGAGGACAGCCTGCGGAGGCTGGACACCGACTGGATCGACCTCTACCAGGTGCACCGGCCTGATCAGGGGACGGACGTCGAGGAGACCCTGTCGGTCCTCGGAGATCTGGTGCGGGCGGGGAAGATACGGGCCTTCGGCTGCTCCACGTTCCCGGCCCAGGACATCGTCGAGGCGCATCACGTCGCCGAGCGGCGGGCCCTGCCGAGGTTCCGCACCGAGCAGCCGCCGTACTCGATCCTCGCGCGCGGGATCGAGACCGACGTCCTGCCGGTGGCCCGGCGCTACGGGATGGGCGTCCTGACCTGGAGTCCGCTCGCGTCCGGATTCCTGAGCGGGAGGTACCGCCTCGGTGGTGACGTCGATCTCACCTCCGGGCGGGCCGCGCTGACGCCGGCCCGCTTCGACCCCGCGATCGCGGGCAATGTCGCGAAGCTGGAGGCGGTGGAGGAGCTGGTCGAGCTCGCCGACTCCCTCGGCTGCACCCTTCCGGAGCTGGCCGTGGCCTTCCCGCTGGCCCACCCGGCCGTCACGTCGGTGATCATCGGCCCCCGGACCATGGAGCAGCTGGAGTCCCTGGTGAAGGGCGCCGGGCTGGTCCTCGACGATGCTGCCCTCGACCGGATCGACGAGATCGTGGAGCCCGGCCGGAACCTGTACCAGCCGGACGGGGCCTGGCGCCCGCCGTCGCTGTCGGATGTCGCGCAGCGCAGGCGGGCGTTGGCAGAGCGGTCCGCCGGTTAGCTCTGGTCCGCCGCCGCGGACCGCTCCGATGTTTCACGTGAAACAGGGACCGATGTTTCACGTGAAACACGGCTCGCGGCGAAGCCGCGATTGGCCTCCGTCTGGCGGCGGTAGGGCTCCGGGAGGTCGGGCAGAGCGAGCAGGCGGTCGCAGGCGTGTAGCGAGGTGGCCATGTCGCCGACCCAGTACGCGGTGATGGAGTGCTCGAAGAGCAGCCCCCACCGGTACACCCAGGGCTGGACGAAGAGGAGGTCATCCGGGACCGGCTGGTCCAGCACGGCCCGGGTGATCGCGTGCGCGGTGTGGTGGCGGCCCAGGAGTCGGAGCCTGGCGGCGAGTTCGTAGCAGGCTTCCAGCCGGACGGGCCGTGACTCCCAGGCTCGGGTGAAGGCGTCCATGGCAGCGGGCCAGTCATCGGACTCGCCGTGGAGGAAGCCGACTTGGAGCAGGGCGTAGTAGACCTCCTCGTTCCACCCTCCCATGGAGGCGCGACGCTCGTAGAGCTCGATGGCTCCGGCCGCGTCGCCCATGTCACGCCGTGTCTGGGCGAGGTAGAAGACGGTGCGGGAGTTCGAGGGGTCCCGCTGGAGCTCGTCTCCGAGCAGACGGGCGTCCCGCTCGAACTTGTCGTGACGGGAGCCGCCGTCGGCGTGGTCCTCGATCGCCAGCACGTCCAGGTTCTCCTGCAGTCCCGGCCGCTGATCGTTCTCGTCGCGGCGGTCACAGGTGAGGTACTCGTGGGTGACGCCCTCGTACCGCCAGGGCAGATCGCCGCGGACCAGGCGTTTGATCCGGTACTCGGTCTCACCCTCGTGGCGCAGCATGTACGAGTCCGCGGTGAGCGGGGGCAGCGGGCCGGTGCGGCGCAGGACGAGGTCGGCGTCGAGCAGCAGCAGATAGTCCGCCTTTCCTCGGGCGTGACCGACATTGAGGCTGCGGTTGTGCCCGAAGTTGACCCACGGCTCCTCGTGGAGTTCTCCGGGGATCCCGCGCAGTGCGTTGCGGATGAGGTCCTGGGTGCCGTCGGTGGAGCCCGTGTCGGAGATGACCCAGGTGTCGATGAGGTCCCGCACGGAGTCGAGGCAGCGTTCGATGACGGCGGCCTCGTTCTTCACGATCATGCAGAGGCAAATGGTCGGCTTCACGGCGGCTGACCCTAGGGACGGCTCCCGGCCGGGCGCGTGCGGCACGCCGGTGCGGACCCGAGTGGCCCTGGTCCTGACCGCCAAGTGGCGGTGTTCACTGCGCCGTTCCACTGACCGGCGGGCGAGCCGGGCGGTCTCCTGGTGAGGAGTTCCTCAGGATGTCCCAGCGGAACCCGGCCATACTGCCGGACTTCGTAAATCCATTCGATCCGGTGTGTGCGAGGAGCGGTAAATGAGTCTTGAGAACAAGGTCCGTACGTACCTGGGGCCCTTGCCCCGACGGGCCGGTTGGCTGACGGGAGGCACGCTCGCCTCAGTGGCGCTGGTGCTGTCGGGGATGGTGTCCCCGGCGGTCGCGCTGACCGGCGCGCCCGCGAATCCGGACGACTGTAAAACGGCGCTGCGCAAGGCCGACGGCACCCAGGCGCAGGAGGCGGCGGCCGGGACCGCCCAGCTCGCCCATGGCGACGACGACTGCAACGTGGGTCCGACGGGGCCGCGAGGCCCGCGCGGCCCCAAGGGCAAGACCGGACCGACCGGCCCGCGCGGCGCCACCGGCCCGACGGGCCCGCGCGGTGCGACGGGGGCCACCGGCGCCACGGGTGCGACCGGTGCGACGGGTGCCACCGGCGCCACGGGTGCGACCGGTGCGACGGGCGCGACGGGGGCCACCGGCGCGACCGGTGCGACGGGAGCCACGGGTGCGACCGGTGCGACCGGCGCTACGGGTGCGACGGGCGCGACGGGCGCCACCGGCCCGTGCTCCGACATCGACTCCTACAACCCGAACGCGGCCACGCAGATCAACGCCGTGCTCACCGGCGGCAAGGCCTACGCCGGCATCCGGAGCAACACGCCCACCATCTCGGCGTTCACCTGGTACGACCTGACGAACGGCGGCACGCCGCCGGGGACTTTCCCGGCCGGCGCCTGTGCCATCTCGGTGGGTGCCCAGGCCAACCTCGTCTCGATCGAGGTCCTCACCACCACCAACCTGATCTACGAGACCACCTGCAACCCCGGAGTGGTGATGGGCAATCCGGTTCTCGCGTGCACCAAGACGTGGACCCAGATCAACCCCGTCAGTACGGCCACGCTGCGCGGCAAGTTCCGCCAGACGCCGGACGAAGCCAACTATCGGGCCAAAGCCGTCAAGAACATCGACCCGTCGGAACTCGCGGAAGCCAACTGACGGTCACTCCGGCTCGGTCTCCGGGCCGCCGAAGTCCGGGCTCGTGAAGTCCGGAGAGGCATAACCGGGACGGGGACCCTGTGAAGGGGCCCCGGGGCTGGTGAAGTCGGGCCGGGAGTATCCCAGGTTGGGGATGCGCCCGGCCCCCGGCGTGCGGGGGGTCGGATACGAGGTCACCGCGCTCGGATCGGCCAGCGCGTCCCGCAGGAACGGCATGATGCCGCGCTCCAGCAGAGCGTTGCGCCAGGCCTCCCGGGCCCGTGACACCTCGTCGGGCGCCGCCTCGGTCTCGTCCGCCACCACCTCGGTGGAGCTGTTGCGTACGGCCGTCACCAGCAGCCCGATCACGGCGAAGAGCAGCGCGGCGGCCGTGAGCCCGCCGAACAGCCAGCCCGCCGTCACCATGGTGTCGGCGAACGCCGGTTCCGGCTCGATCATCTTCAGGATGTAGCCCACCAGCAGGAAGATCAGCATGGCGGTCCCGGCCAGGACGGGCGCGAGGACCGCGACCACGGCGCTGGCGCCCGCGCCGCCACCCGCACCCTGTCCGCCGTCCTCCTGCGCCGTGGTTCCCGGCGTGGACAGGATCTCCTCCTGCCGTTCCCTGCGGATCTTCACGTAGTGCTCGTACTCGGCGCCGGCCGCGGCCACCAGCAGCGCGCTGGCACCCATGGCCATGGTGCGCAGCTGTTCGGCGTTCAGCCGTTCGCCCAGGGTGGCGAGCTCGGGCCGGTCGTTCGCGGCGCGCAGCGCCTCGTCGAGGAGGCGGTCGAACTCCGGCCGGTCTTCGGTGAGCAGGTGCGGAGCGCTGGTCATGTGCATCCCCCGATGCTCCGTGGAGGCCGGTATGCCCGCGTAGACCCGGGCGCCGGCACAAACGGAGGAGAGCCTGCTGCGGATAGAGCGATGGTAGAGCGCCCACGCCGTACGGTGACAGGGGCTTTCCGGAAATACCCCGCTCCGGCGAACCTCAGTCGTTCAACGGCAGTTGTACGACGAGTAGTTTGCCCGCCATCGTCACGCCGCCGTCCATGGCGATGGCCAGGCCTTGCGCGTACACGTGCGGACCGACGACGGCCGGGCCGCGCGAGTCGTCGCCGTCCTCGGAGCCCACCTCGCCCAGCAGGTACGGGATGGGGCTGTGGCCGTGCACGACGCGCGTACCGCCGTAGGTGCCGAGGAGCTCACGGACGGCCTGCGGGCCGGTCTCCTCGCTGCGGAAGGCGAAGCGCTTGGTGAACTTGCGGAACAGGTCCCAGGTGATGTCGGCGTCGTTGCGGTTGAGGAGCTCGTGGATGGTGTCGTTGACGTCCTCGACGGAGTCGCCGTAGTCGAGGTAGGCGGTGGTGTCCGAGTGGAGGAGCAGGTGGTCGTCCACCAGGACGGCCGCGTCCAGTCGCGACATCCACTGCAGGTGGACGTCCTGGAGGCGCTCCATGTCGGTGCGCTGGCCGCCGTTGAGGAGCCAGGCCGCCTGGAACGTGGCGGTGCCGGCGCCGGAGACGATGGGGGTGTCGCCGAATCGCTTGGCGCCGATGAGGAGCAGCTCGTGGTTGCCCATGAGCGCCTTGCAGTAGCCGCCGGCGGCGGCGGCCTCGGCGGAGAGCCGCATGACGAGGTCGATGACCCCGATGCCGTCGGGGCCGCGGTCGGTGAAGTCGCCGAGGAACCAGAGCCGGGCGTTGCCGGCGGACCAGTTGAGGTCGGCGTCGATGAGGCCCTGGGCCTGGAGCTCGGCGACGAGTTCGCCGAGGTAGCCGTGGACGTCGCCGACGACGTAGAGCGGGCCCGGGCCGTCGGCCACGGAGTCCTGGGGGACGTACTGGACCTGGAGGGTGTCGCCGGGGCCGCCGAGGGGGGCGCGGACGATGACGGGCAGGTCCCGCTGGGTCGGCGTGTAGTCCTCGTAGCCGGCCTCGCCGGGGGCGTGAGCCGGGGCGGGTTCGGACGGGGGTACGGGTTCACCGGCGCTCGCGGCGGGGCTCATGGCGGCGTGCGGGCCGGGGCCGGCGTCCGTGTCCGTCACGGTCACCGTGTCCGTGGCGGTGGCGTACGGGGCTTCGTATCCGTACCCGTATCCGTAGCCGTGCTGTACGGGCACGGTGGGCGGGCTCTCGTAGTAGGCGGGGTAGTCGCCGTAGACGGGGGCGTCGCCGGGCAGCCCGGCGATCACGGACGTCGTCCCGGCTTGTGCGCCGTGCACGGCAGGCGGAGCGGGTTCGACGACAGGCAACCGGAAGTCCCGCTGTGTGTCCGTCCGCACCGCGGGTCCTTGACCGGCCCCCTGAGTCATCGACCCCTCCACCACCGTCGCGCTGCCGTACACCTGCGGACCCTCCTGCCTCCTGGGCCAAGGGTCCGTGATGTCGTGCGCCCATCATAGGAATGCAGCTCGCGCTCTGTGACGCACCAGGGGTGGTGAATCCTGGTCGGAGCTGATCGTTCCTACCACTTTCTCCCGATATCGGTGTTGCCGGGATCCGCGGCGGGGCCGGTTGGCCCCGCCGTTGGCCGGCGTGGGGGTCGGTCACGAGCGTGGAGGTGGTCAGTCCTGTGCCGGTGAACGGGGCGGACTGACGGTCGTTCTGGGCTGCCTGCGCTGGGAGGAGGTGCGGATGATCAGCTCGGTCGGGATGACCTGTTCGACGGGACGCCCCGTGTCGACGCCCTCGATGGCGTCGATGAGGAGTTGTACGACGGCGGTGCCGATGCGGCGCGGTTTGAGGGACAGGGTGGTGATGGGCGGTTCGGTGTTGGCGTACACGGTGGACTCGCTGCAGCACACGAGCAGCAGGTCTTCCGGGACGCGCAGGCCGTAGCGCCGGGCGGCGGCGAGCAGGTCGGTGCCATTGGGGTCGAAGAGCCCGTACACGGCGTCGGGCCGGTCGGGGCGGGCGAGCAGCCGGTCGGCCGCGACGGCGCCGGCGCACGGGTCGTGGGCCGGGTAGGACTCGTAGACGGGATCCTGGCCCACGCGCTCGCACCAGCGGAGGTACGCGGTGGTGGAGAGCCGGGTGTAGGTGTCGGTGGTGGTGCCGGTCAGCAGCCCGATGCGGCGGGCGCCGGCGGCTGCGAGGTGGTCGAGGAGGCCCAGTACGGCGGCCTCGTGGTCGTTGTCGACCCAGGCGGTGACCGGGAGCGACCCGGCCGGGCGGCCGTCGGAGACGACGGGCAGGCCCTGGCGGACCAGCTCGGTGACGACGGGATCGTGGTCGGAGGGATCGATGACGACGGTGCCGTCGAGGGCCACGTTGGACCAGACGTCGTGTCGGGAGGTGGCGGGAAGGATGACGAGGGCGTAGCCGCGGGCGAGCGCGGCGGAGGTGGCGGCCCTGGCCATCTCGGCGAAGTAGGCGAATTCGGTGAAGGTGAAAGGTTCATCCCCGTACGTGGTCACGGTCAGGCCGATGAGGCCCGACTTGCCGGTACGGAGGGTGCGGGCCGCCGCGGACGGGCGATAGCCCAGCCGGTCGGCGACTTCGCGCACGTGGCGGCGGGTGGCGTCCGGCAGCCGTCCCTTGCCATTGAGCGCGTCGGAGACGGTCGTGATCGAGACGCCCGCCGCGGCGGCCACGTCCCTGATGCCGGCCCGGCTCTGTCGGCCGGCGGCCCGCCGGGTGGTCTCGGTCCGGCTCACCTGATGCTTCCCTGCTGCTGTCATGGCGAGCCGATAGTAGGGCGCGGTGAGCCGGGTGGTCCGCGTGCATATGCAGGCGTTGACAGGCACGTTTCTGCATGGTTCGCCACCCCGAATGACCTTGGAAATAAAGGCACATGGAGGTCGAGGGTGGGGCGGCCGCTTGTCGTCGGGTCCGTGCATGCCAAAACGGTGAGGTCTCGGATCGGTTTCAACTCACCTGTACGAGGGACGCGCGCCACGGCGCGGGCCACCGGCGTGCGCATATATGCGTGCGCTCTCTCGCATTCCTGGCGCCCACCGTTCTCGGATGGGCGGAATCCTCATAAGGTGAGAAGCATTGAGGCGACGGCGACGTCGTACGGGACGGTCGAGGAGGACCTGCGGTGAGCGAGAAGAGCCCGAAGCTGCGCGCCGAGCTGGACGGCATTCCCACCTACAAGCCCGGGAAGCCCGCCGCCGCGGGCGGTCCCGTGGCGTTCAAGCTGTCCTCGAACGAGAACCCGTACCCGCCCCTGCCTGGGGTACTGGAGAGCGCGGTCGCCGCGGCCGGCCAGTTCAACCGCTACCCCGACATGGCGTGCACGGGTCTGGTGAACGAGCTCGCCGACCGCTTCGGCGTGCCGGTGGAGCACATCGCCACGGGCACCGGATCGGTCGGGGTCGCGCAGTCGCTGATCCAGTCGACGGCGGGCCCCGGCGACGAGGTGATCTACGCCTGGCGGTCCTTTGAGGCTTACCCGATCATCACCCAAATCTCGGGTGCGACCTCCGTCAGGGTCCCGCTGACCGACGGGGACGTGCACGACCTGGACGCGATGTTCGAGGCGATCACCGAACGGACCCGGCTGATCTTCGTTTGCAACCCCAACAACCCCACCGGCACCGCCGTACGGCGTGCCGAGCTGGAGCGCTTCCTGGACCGGGTGCCCTCCGACATCCTGATCGTCCTCGACGAGGCGTACAAGGAGTTCGTCCGCGACGTCGAGGTGCCGGACGGCCTCGAGCTCTACCGCAGCCGCCCGAACGTCGCCGTGCTGCGTACGTTCTCCAAGGCGTACGGGCTCGCGGGCCTGCGCGTCGGATTCGCGGTGGCACACGAGCCGGTGGCCGCGGCGCTGCGCAAGACGGCGGTGCCCTTCGGCGTCAGCCAGCTCGCCCAGGACGCGGCGGTGGCCTCGCTGAGGGCCGAGGACGAGCTGATGGGCCGCGTCGGCGCGCTGGTCGGCGAGCGGGCGCGGGTCTACGGCGCGCTGCTGGCCCAGGGCTGGACGGTGGTGCCGCCGACGCAGGCCAACTTCGTGTGGATGAGGCTCGGGGAGCGGACCGCGGACTTCGCGGCGGCCTGCGAGAAGGCCGGCGTGGTGGTCCGGCCCTTCGCTGGCGAGGGCTTGCGGGTCACGATCGGCGAGCCCGAGGCCAACGACCTCTTCCTGCACACGGCCGAGGCGTTCTTCAAGGAGTTCTAGCGGGGCCCGCTCGCGGGAGCGGGCGGAAAAGGGACTAGGCCCGTTCCACGCGGATGGGGTCGCCGTCGCGGACGGTGGCCAGCAGGCGGGGGTCGCCGTCGAAGGAGCCGAGCACGTTGCACGGGCTCGCCAGGCGGCTCTCGCCTCCTCGGGAGATCGGGGTGGGGCCGTAGGGCAGCGCGAGCGCGTCGCCCTCGGTCCAGAAGGCGACCGTGCCCGGCTCGACGACCTGCCGGGCGTCGTGCTCGAGTGCCACGCGGACGCCGGTGTCGAAGTAGACCTCCTCGCCCCACGTGTTCGCCGAGGCGGAAACGGGGAGGGCCGCGGCGAGTGCCGCGGCGGTCGGGGTCTCGTCGAGGGTCGCGGTGAGGTGGCCGGCGGGCCAGATGATTCGAATCTGCATGCCCTGAATTCAACAATCTGTTGAATATTTTCGCTAGGGGCACCCCCCCTGAAAGATGCCGACAGGCGTGCGCCATAATGCTTGTGAATGTGAACGCGTTCACAAGCGTGTCCTGTTCCTCCCGTATTGATGGGGACGCAACAGGCAAACCGCGGCTGTGACCACGGCGACACGAAGGAGACGACGACGTGGACCTAGCTCTGGCGCCAGAAACCCTGGCGCGATGGCAGTTCGGTATAACCACCGTCTATCACTTCCTCTTCGTGCCCTTGACGATCTCGCTGGCCGCGCTCGTCGCGATCTTGCAGACCGCCTGGGTGCGTACGGACAAGGAGAAGTACCTCAGGGCCACGAAGTTCTGGGGCAAGCTCTTCCTGATCAACATCGCGATGGGTGTTGTCACCGGGATCGTCCAGGAGTTCCAGTTCGGCATGAACTGGTCGGACTACTCGCGGTTCGTCGGTGACATCTTCGGAGCACCGCTGGCCTTCGAGGCGCTCATCGCCTTCTTCTTCGAGTCCACGTTCATCGGCCTGTGGATCTTCGGCTGGGACAAGTTGCCGAAGAAGATCCACCTGGCCTGCATATGGATGGTCTCGATGGGCACCATCCTCTCCGCCTACTTCATCCTCGCGGCCAACTCCTGGATGCAGCACCCCGTCGGCTACCGGATCAACGAGGAGCGCGGCCGGGCCGAGCTCACCGACTTCTGGCTGGTGCTCACCCAGAACACCGCGCTGACCCAGTTCTTCCACACCATGACGGCGGCCTTCCTGGTCGGGGGCGCCTTCATGGTCGGCATCGCGGCCTTCCACCTCGCCCGCAAGCGGCACGTACCGGTGATGCGGACCTCGCTGCGGCTCGGCCTGGTCGTCATGATCATCGCCGGACTGGGCACGGCCATCAGCGGAGACCTCCTCGGCAAGGTGATGTTCAAGCAGCAGCCGATGAAGATGGCCGCCGCCGAGGCGCTGTGGGACGGCGAGGCGCCCGCACCCTTCTCCGTCTTCGCCTACGGAGATGTCGAGAAGGGCCACAACAAGGTCGCCGTAGAGATCCCGGGACTGCTGTCCTTCCTGGCCAACAACGACTTCACCTCGTTCGTCCCGGGCATCAACGACGTGAACAAGTCCGAGCAGGAAAAGTTCGGGCCCGGCGACTACCGGCCCAACATCCCCGTCGCCTACTGGAGCTTCCGCTGGATGATCGGCTTCGGCATGGCCTCCCTCGGCGTCGGAATGCTGGGGCTGTGGCTGACCCGCAAGAAGTTCATGCTGCCGCCGGGGCTGCGCACCGGCGAGGACGAGGTCCCGCACCTGGTCCTCTTCAGGAAGGCGCTGAGCCCCAAGTTCACCCACTGGTACTGGCTCGTCGCACTGTGGACCATGGGCTTCCCGCTGATCGCCAACTCCTGGGGCTGGATCTTCACCGAGATGGGCCGCCAGCCCTGGGTGGTCTACGGAGTCCTGCGGACCCGGGACGCGGTCTCGCCGAGCGTCTCCCAGGGCGAGGTGCTCACCTCGATGATCGGCTTCACGCTCCTCTACGCCGTGCTCGCGGTCATCGAGGTCAGGCTGCTCGTGAAGTACGTCAAGGCCGGCCCGCCGGAACTCACGGAAGCCGACCTCAACCCGCCCACCAAGATCGGCGGGGACGACAAGAACCCCGACCGGCCGATGGCCTTCTCTTACTGAGGCTGGGGAGACCACACCATGCAACTCCACGACGTCTGGTTCGTGCTCATCGCCGTCCTGTGGATCGGCTACTTCTTCCTGGAGGGCTTCGACTTCGGAGTCGGCGTACTGACCAAGCTGCTGGCCCGCGACCGCAAGGAGAAGCGGGTCCTGATCAACACGATCGGGCCCGTCTGGGACGGCAACGAGGTCTGGCTGCTCACGGCGGGCGGCGCGACGTTCGCCGCCTTCCCCGACTGGTACGCCACCCTCTTCTCCGGCTTCTACCTGCCGCTGCTGATCATCCTGGTCTGCCTCATCATCCGGGGCGTCGCCTTCGAATACCGCCACAAGCGGCCCGAGGACAAGTGGCAGACCAACTGGGAACACGCGATCTTCTGGACCTCGCTGATCCCCGCGTTCATGTGGGGCGTGGCGTTCGCCAACATCGTGCGCGGCGTGAAGATCGACCAGCACAAGGAGTACGTCGGCACGTTCCTCGACCTGCTCAACGGCTACTCGATCCTCGGCGGCCTCGTCACCCTCACCCTGTTCACCTTCCACGGCGCGGTCTTCACCTCGCTCAAGACGGTCGGTGACATCCGGGTCCGCTCGCGCCGGCTGGCCATGCGGCTCGGGGTGGTGACCGCCGTCCTGGCGCTCGCCTTCCTGCTCTGGACCCAGCTCTCGCGCGGTGACGGCTGGAGCCTGATCGCCATGGCCGTGGCGGTCCTGGCCCTCGTCGGGGCCCTCGCCTGCACGTTCGCGGGCCGGGAAGGCTGGGCGTTCGCCCTGTCGGGGGTCACCATCGCGGCCGCCGTCGCGATGCTCTTCCTGACGCTGTTCCCGAACGTCATGCCCTCCTCGCTGAACGACGCCTGGAGCCTCACGGTCACCAACGCCTCGTCCAGCCCGTACACCCTGAAGATCATGACCTGGCTCGCGGCGCTGGTGACTCCGCTCGTCCTGCTCTACCAGGGGTGGACGTACTGGGTGTTCCGCAAGCGCATCGGCACCCAGCACATCGCCGACGCGCACTGAGTCCGATCCTGCTGCCCGGTACGCCCGGCCCCGTCCGTCCCGGTCCCGTCCGGCCCGTCCGTTCCATCCGTCCCGTCCCGATCTTGCCTGGGAGATGTTTCACGTGAAACCGATCGACCCGCGCCTGCTCCGGTACGCCCGTTCCACCCGCCTCTTCCTGGGGGCTGTGGTGGCCCTCGGGCTCGCCGGGGCGGGGCTGGTCGTCGGGCAGGCGATGCTGATCGCCGAGATCGTGGTCGGCGCCTTCGAGGACGGACTGGACGGGCAGGCGCTCCGGACGCCGCTGCTGCTGCTCGCGGCGGTGGCACTGGGCCGGGGCCTGGTCGCCTGGCTGACGGAGCTGGCGGCGCACCGGGCGAGCGCGGCGGTCAAGTCGGAGCTGCGCGGCCGGCTGCTGGAGCGGGCCGCGGACCTGGGGCCCGGCTGGCTGAGCGGACAGCGGACGGGGTCCCTGGTGGCCCTGGCCACGCGGGGTGTGGACGCACTCGACGACTACTTCTCGCGGTACCTGCCCCAGTTGGGCCTCGCGATCGTCGTTCCCGTGGCGGTGCTCGCCCGGGTCGTCACCGAGGACTGGGTGTCGGCGGCGATCATCGTGGTCACGCTGCCGCTGATCCCGGTCTTCATGATCCTGATCGGCATGGCCACCCAGTCCAGGATGGACCGCCAGTGGCGGCTGCTGTCCCGGCTGTCGGGGCACTTCCTGGACGTGGTGGCGGGCCTGCCGACCCTCAAGGTCTTCGGTCGCGCGAAGGCGCAGGCGGAGTCCATCCGCAAGATCACCGATGACTACCGGCAGGCGACGATGCGCACGCTGCGCATCGCGTTCCTGTCCTCGTTCGCCCTCGAACTCCTGGCGACCCTGTCGGTGGCACTGGTCGCGGTGACGATCGGCATGCGGCTCGTGCACGGAGAGCTGGACCTGTACACGGGGCTGGTCGTCCTGGTCCTGGCGCCCGAGGCGTACCTGCCGCTGCGCCAGGTCGGGGCGCAGTACCACGCGGCGGCGGAGGGCCTGGCCGCCGCGGAAGAGATCTTCGACGTACTGGAGACCCCGGCCCCCGCGGAGGGCGGAACGGCCGCGGTACCCGGCGCGGGGCTGCGGATCGAGCTCGACGGGGTGGCCGTCCGGTACCCGGGCCGGGACGAGGATTCCCCCGGACCGGTCTCGCTGACCGTCGCACCGGGCGAATGCGTGGCCCTCACCGGGCCGAGCGGATCGGGCAAGTCCACGCTCCTGAACGTGCTGCTGGGGTTCGTGGAGCCGAGCGCGGGCCGGGTACGGGTCGCGGGCGTGGACCTGGCGGAGCTGTCGCGGGAGCAGTGGCGGGAGCGGATCGCGTGGGTACCGCAGAGGCCGCACCTGTTCGCCGGGACGATCGCGGAGAACGTACGGCTCGCCAAGGCGGACGCCCCGGACGAGGCCGTCGTCGGGGCCTTGAAGGATGCCGGGGCGTGGGAGTTCGTACGGGCCCTGCCGCGGGGCGCGGACACCGTGCTCGGCGAGGGCGGGGTCGGCCTGTCCGCCGGGCAGCGGCAGCGGCTGGCGCTGGCGCGGGCGTTCCTGGCGGATCGCCCGGTGCTGCTGCTGGACGAACCGACCGCGGCGTTGGACGGGGAGACCGAGGCGGCCGTCGTGGAGGCCGTACGGAGGCTGGCGGTCGGACGGACCGTGCTGCTGGTGGTGCACCGGCCCGCGCTGCTGGCGGTGGCCGACCGGGTCGTGCGGGTCGGGGCCCGGCCGGCGGGGCGCTCCCCCGCCCGGTCCCTGCCCGCCGCGGAGGCCGCGGTCGCGCTGCCCGGCGAGGCCTTGCCCCGGCCGCGCTCCCCGCGCGTCCCGGCCGGTCCCGGCGAGTGGATCCTGGGGGCCGCACCGGAGCGGGCGGCCGTTACGGGCGGCGCCGAGACCGGCGGAGCCGATCCGCTCAAGCGGGTGCGGGGAGTGGCCAACGCCTGGCAGGGGCGGTTCAGGCTCGGGCTGTTGCTGGGGGCGCTGGCCGTCGGCTCCAGCGTCGGGCTGATGGCCGTGTCCGGCTGGCTGATCTCGCGGGCCTCCGAACAGCCGCCCGTGCTCTACCTGATGGTGGCGGTCACCGCCACGCGGGCGTTCGGCATCGGGCGGGCGGTCTTCCGGTACGCGGAGCGGCTCGTGTCCCACGACGCCGTCCTGCGGATGCTCGCCGACCTGCGCGTCGGCGTCTTCCGGGGGCTGGAGCGCATCGCCCCCGCCGGGCTGCGCGCGCGGCGGCGCGGGGATCTGCTGACCCGGCTGGTCGCCGACGCCGACGCCTTGCAGGACTACTGGCTGCGCTGGCTGCTTCCCGTCGGCACCGCGGTGCTCGTCGGGACCGGCTCCGTGGCGTTCACCGCCTGGCTGCTCCCCGAGGCCGGAGCCGTGCTCGCGGCCGGGCTGCTCGTCGCGGGCGTGGGAGTGCCGCTCGTCAGCTCGGTCTGCGCACGCCGCACGGAGCGCCGGCTCGCGCCCGCCCGGGGCGAGCTCGCCACCCGCGTGGCCGATCTGCTCACCGGCACCGCCGAACTGACCGTCGCCGGAGCCCTGGCCGGACGCAAGGACGCCGCGAAGCGCGGCGACCGCACGCTGACCGGGATCGCCGCCCGCGCGGCCGCCGTCACCGGGCTCGGGAGCGGGCTGTCCGCCCTCGTGTGCGGACTGACCGTGGTGTGCGCCGCCGCCGTCGGGGCGAACGCTGTCGCCGGGGGCCGCCTGTCCGGGGTCGCCATGGCCGTGGTGGTGCTGACCCCGCTCGCCGCGTTCGAGGCCGTCACCGGGCTCCCGCAGGCCGTCCAGTACCGGCAGCGGGTCCGCCGCAGCGCCGAGAGGCTCTACGAGGTCATCGACGCGCCCGTCCCGGTCGTCGAGCCGGAGCGGCCGCAGGATCTGCCCGCCTCGCCGTTCCCGCTGCGGCTGACGGGGCTCACCGCCCGCCACCCCGGGCAGGAGCGCGACGCGCTGCGCGGGCTCGACCTGACGCTGGAGGCGGGCCGCCGGATCGCGGTCGTCGGAGCCTCGGGCGCGGGCAAGACCACGCTGGCCCAGGTCCTGCTGCGCTTCCTGGACCAGCACGAGGGCTCGTACACCTTGGGCGGGACCGACGCGCGGGCGGTCGACGGGGACGACGTCCGCCGGATCGTGGGCCTGTGCGCCCAGGACGCCCACATCTTCGACAGCTCGGTACGGGAGAACCTGCGTCTGGCCCGCCCGGGGGCGAGCGAGGCGCAGCTGCGGGACGCGCTGGCGGCGGCCCGGCTGCTGGACTGGGCCGACGGGCTGCCGGACGGCGTGGACACCCTGGTCGGCGAACACGGTGAGCGGATCTCGGGCGGCCAGCGCCAGCGTCTGGCCCTGGCGCGGGCGCTGCTCGCGGACTTCCCGGTCCTCGTCCTGGACGAGCCGGCCGAGCACCTGGACCTGGCGACCGCCGACGCGCTGACGGCGGATCTGCTGGCCGCGACCGAGGGACGCACCACCGTGCTGATCACGCACCGGCTCGCGGGCCTGGAGGCGGTGGACGAGGTGCTCGTCCTGGACCGCGGCGTGGTCGTCCAGCGCGGGACCCACACGGAGCTGGCCGCCGTCGAGGGACCGCTGCGGCGGCTGCTGGAACGGGAACGGGCGGTGGACGGGGTGTCGGCCGGGCGGTGACCGGGCTCGACTTTCCTCACTAAAGCGGACTAACTAGTCTCAAGGGCATGTCAGCGCAGGAGTCTCAGGAATCGCCCGCGTCATCGCCGGATCCGGCGCCGCCCACGCCCGGCCCGATGGAGGCCGCGACCGCCGCGACCGCCGCGACCCGGAGTCTCCAAGGCCTGTCCACCGAGCTCACGGCCCGGGTGCCGCAACTACTGGAGGCCATGAGGTCGGTCGGTACCGGCCTTGAGCTGCACTCCACGCTGGACCGGATCTGTGAGACGGCGGCCGAGCTCGCGGACGCCCGCTACGCGGCCATCGGGGTCGTCGACACCGAGGGCCGCGGGCTCTCGGACTTCGTGACCTTCGGGATCAGCGACGAACTGGCGAGGAAGATCGGCCACCGTCCGGACGGGAAGCGCGGTTTGCTCGGCGCGCTCATCTCGCACTCCGACACGGTCCACCTCCCCGATCTGCGCAAGGACCCGCGCGCGGCGGGCTTCCCCGCCCACCATCCGGAGATGACGACCTTCCTCGGTGTCCCGATCCGGGTGCAGGGAGAGATCTTCGGCAACCTCTACCTCGCCGAGAAGAACGGCGGCGGCGAGTTCAACGACTACGACGTCCACATGGTCCGGGTGCTGGCCACCGAGGCCGGCATCGCCATCGGCAACGCCCGCCTCTACGAGGCCGCCACCCAGCGCGAGCGCTGGATCGACGGCTCCGTCGCCGTCACCACGGCCCTCCTGTCGGGCGGCGACGCGGACGACGCGCTCGCGGTTGTCGCCGAACAGGCCCGCCGCCTCGCCGATTCGGCCGCCGGGATCGTGATGCTGCCCACCGAGGACGGCGGGATGGAGATCGTCGCGGTCTCCGCCGAGAACCCGGCCACCTCCCTCGGCGTGGTGATCCCGGCCGAGAGCCCGGTGGTGGCCAGCCTTCTGGAGGGCGAGCCCGTCTTCGTGGACGACGCCTCCTCGGACCCGCGCATGATCAGCCGGCTGACCAGCCAGTACGGGGCCTGCATGATGCTCCCGCTGCACAGCGGCGGCCGGGTCCTGGGCGCGCTCGTCACACCTAGGGCGCGCGGCAAGCGGCCGTTCAGCGAGGCCGAACGGACCCTGGCCACGCAGTTCGCGTCCCAGGCGGCACTGGCGCTGATGATGGCCGAGGCGCAGCGCGACCGGGAACGCCTCGCGGTCTTCGAGGACCGTGACCGGATCGCCCGCGATCTGCACGACCTGGTCATCCAGCGGCTCTTCGCCACCGGAATGATGCTGGAGGGCGCCCAGCGCCGGTCCGTCGTCCCCGAGGTGCGCGACGGCGTGGGCAAGGCCGTGGACGAGCTCGACGTGACCATCCAGGAGATCCGCACCGCGATCTTCGCCCTCCAGCAGGGCCCCGCGGAAGCGCCCTCGGGTCTGCGCACCCGGGTGCTGCGAGAGATCAACATGGCTGCCGTGCCCCTGGGCTTCAAGCCCGCGCACCGCTTCCTCGGGCCGATCGACGCGGTCGTCGGCGAGCTGGTCGGCAAGAACCTCATCGCCGCTCTGCGCGAGGCCCTGTCGAACGCGTTCCGGCACTCGGACGCGTCCCGGATCGAGGTGGTGCTCGACTCCACCGTCACCTTGGGCGACGGGCGGCCCGGGGTGCGGCTGGAGGTCGCCGACGACGGGGTGGGCATCGCGGAGGGCGGGCGGCGCAGCGGGCTGCGGAACCTGCGCCGACGGGCCGAATCGCTGGGCGGTTCGAGTTCGTACGGCCCCGGACTCGGCGAGGAGGGCGGCGGGACCACCCTGGTGTGGGAGGCCCCGCTCTAGCCGTCTTTCCTGGCCCGTCTTTCCGAGCCCGTCTCTTCGAGCCCGTCTCTTAGAGTCGGCCTCATCCAGCGCCCCTTCCCGTCCGTCCCTTCCGGGCGGCCTGGGATCTAGGACCGGGCGCGGGCGGCCCGTCCGGCCAGGATGCGCTCGATGACGACGGCGACGCCGTCCTCGTTGTTGGCGACCGTACGGCCCGACGCGGCCGCGATCACATCCGGATGGGCATTGCCCATCGCGTAGGAGGTGCCGGCCCAGTCGAGCATCTCCACGTCGTTCGGCATGTCCCCGAAGGCGACGACCTCGGCCGCCGAGATGCCGCGCTCCTCGCAGCACAGAGCCAGGGTGCTGGCCTTGGAGACGCCCAGTCCGCTGATCTCCAGCAGGGAGGTCGGGCTGGAGCGGGTGATGGCGGCGTACGCCCCGGCTACGGAGCGGGCCAGGGTCAGGAACTCGTCCGGTGCCAGCTCGGCGTGGTGCGCGAGGACCTTGAGGACGGGAGCGGAGTCGTCGTCCGTGGCCTCGTGGAGCAGCCTCTCGGCGGTGGCGACATGGGCGCCCGGGTCCTGGAAGAAGGGCGGGTACGACGGCTCGTAGTTGATGCCGGTGGTCAGCTCGACGGCGAACGAGGTGCCGGGGGCGGCGGCGCGCAGGGCTTCCACCACCTTGAGGGCGGTATTCCGGGGGAGCGCCCTGACCTGGACGAACTCCCGGCCCGTGGGCGCGCCGGTGCCGTGCGGATCGATCGCGTGGAGGTCGACGACGGCCGCTCCGTTCGCGCAGATCGCCAGGCCGTGGCCCTGGACGTGGTCGCTGACCACGCCCATCCAGCGGGCCGGACGTCCGGTCACGAAGAAGACCTCGATACCGGCCTCCTCGGCCGCGGCGAGTGCGGCGACCGTGCGCTGTGAGACGGATTTGTCGTCGTGCAGCAGGGTTCCGTCGAGATCGGTGGCGATGAGCCGGGTCATGGGGGTTGGCCCGTCCGGGCACTGGGGAGCCGAGGTCACGGCTCCATCTTCGCCCATGAGCCCCGTCCGACGGGCGGGCCCCCTCCCGGCCCGTCCGCCCGGTCCGGCTCCGGTGGCACTCCGGCAGCGGCGGCCTTGGCGATGTTTCACGTGAAACACCGATG
The DNA here is from genome assembly GCF_053609145.1 of Streptomyces sp. NPDC054961. Classification (NCBI taxonomy): domain Bacteria; kingdom Bacillati; phylum Actinomycetota; class Actinomycetes; order Kitasatosporales; family Streptomycetaceae; genus Streptomyces; species Streptomyces sp. NPDC054961. Next base: position 145,785 of record NZ_JBSGWY010000005.1, read on the forward strand.
CTGTTTCACGTGAAACATCACCACATGGTTGTCAGTGGGGGGTGGAAGGATCCCTTCGCCGGTTTCGACGACGTCACACGGGGGGCGACGTGACCATCTCTTCAGCCCGGACATCGTTCTGCGACGCGTGCGGTGATCCGCACGCCAGATGGACCGCGAGCCTCGGACTGTCCCTCTGCACCGGCTGCGAGCGGGCCGGGGTCGGGCACCCCGACCGTGAACCGGTTCTGGTGGGTGAGGTGCTGGCCGGTACGGCCGAGGCCTTGGCCCGGGCCGCCCGCACCGCCGGCTCCGCGACCCTGGTGCGGGCCGTCCGGTCCGTCAGCTCGGTCCGTTCCGTCCGTTCCGGCAGCTCGGTCCACTCCGCCCGGTCCGACGCACCGGCCGGGTCCGTCCGGGATCCGCGCAGGACGGTCTGCCGCACCTGCGGTGGCGAGGCGGAGTGGCACCGTACGGTGCGGGGCCGCTGGCTGATGATCGAGCCCGGCGCCTGGCCGGTCGGGTCCGTACCGGCGGGCAAACGCTGGCACATCGCGGCTGACGGCACCGCCGTGACCCTGGGCGCCCCCGCGCCGTCCGACAGGTGCCGGATCAGCCATTTCGACGTCTGTCCCCTCGGTCCGGCGCCCACCGGGTCGCCCGTGCTGCTCGCCCTGTGGAGCCGGAACGCCCAGCGCGTGACGTGAGGCGTCCCAGGTGACGGTCGTAGGCTCAGGGGCATGACCATGCGCCTGAGCACTGTGATCCTTCCCGTCCACCCGTGGCACGAAGGGGGGCGCGAGCGCTGGCAGCGGGCCGAGGAGCTCGGCTTCCACGCCGCCTACACCTACGACCACCTGTCCTGGCGGACCTTCCGGAACGGTCCGTGGTTCGGCGCGCTGCCGACGCTCACGGCCGCCGCCACGGCCACGGAGCGGCTGCGGCTGGGCACGCTCGTCACCTCGCCGAACTTCCGCCACCCGGTGACGCTCGCCAAGGAGCTGATCTCCCTGGACGACATCGCGGGCGGCCGGATCACGCTCGGCATCGGCGCCGGCGGCAACGGCTTCGACGCCACGGTGCTCGGCCAGGAGGCGTGGACCCCCAAGGAGAGGGCCGATCGCTTCGGCGAGTTCCTTCCGCTGCTCGACCGTCTGCTCACCGAGGACTCGGTCTCCCAGCGGGGCACCTTCTACTCGGCCGAGGAGGCCTTCAACATCCCCGGCTGCGTCCAGCGCCCCCGGCTGCCCTTCGCGGTCGCCGCGACCGGGCCGCGTGGACTGAAGCTCGCGGCGCGGTACGGGCAGGCGTGGGTGACGACCGGCGATCCGAAGATCTTCGAGGAGGGCACCCCGGAGCAGTCGGTCGAAGCCATCCGCGGCCAGATCGCCAAGCTCGGCAAAGCCTGCGCCGAGACCGGCCGGGACGTGGCGGAGCTGGACAAGGTGCTGCTCACCGGCTTCACCCCGGACCGGGGCCGTCCGCTGGAGTCCGTGGACGCCTTCGTCGACTTCGCCGGGCGCCACCGGGAGCTCGGCATCACCGAGCTGGTGATCCACTGGCCCATCCCCGACTCGGACTTCGCCGCCGACCAGTCGGTCTTCGAGCAGATCGCCACCGAGGGGCTCGCCCAGCTGAACTGACCCCGTCCGGGCCCGCCCGTCCGGGCCCGCCCGGGCTCAGACCGGGCGGGCCGTTTCAGCCGGGAGTGGCAGCGGCACGGATCGCGTCAGGACGAGGCATTCCGCAGGTGCTGCGCCGTGCGTTCCGCACCCTCCAGCAGCCACTCGGGCGCCGTGCCCTCGGGCAGCGCGCGGATCTCGTCCACCAGCGCCGTCACCCGGGCGGCACCGGCCTCGGGGCGGCCGAGCTCGTTCTCGGTCCAGGCGGCGTTGTTGACGCACTGGAACCGCGCCTCCAACTGGTCCGTGCCGAGTTCGGCATACAGGCCTGCGGCCCGCTCCCAGAGCGCGATCTCCTCCAGCCGAAGGGCCTCCAGTCGCGCCGCGCCCAACGGCTCGGCGGGGCCGGTGCGCTCCTCGTCGCCTTCGCCGTCCTCTTCTTCGTCCTCGTCGTCCTCCGAGGCGGAGACCCACCGGTCCAGCACCTGGGCCAGCTGGTGACAGGTCTCGGCGAGCTCGGCCCGTGCCTCCCGGTCTTCCGGAGCCTGGGCCAGCGCCTCGGTCAGTACCTCCGTCGCCTCGTCCATCCGGACCCGCGCCCGTGCCACCGTCACCTCGGTGACCTCTTCGCGCAGCCCGAGCCAGGCCAGTGACCGCAGGATCCTGACCTCGGAGATCGGCGCGTCCTTCGACCGCCGCCGCAGCTCGAGGGCCCGCTCGTACGCGGCGGTCGCCTCCGGCACCAGCCGGGCCTCGGAGAGCTGGTCGGCGGCGGACTGGGCGAAGTTCGCCTGCGGACGCGGGTCCTCCCAGTCCTTGGCCACCTCCGCCGCCTGCAAGTACTGCTCCGCCGCGCCCCGGGGGTCCTGGAGGTCGCGCAGCAGATCGCCCAGGAACTCCCGTACGGACGCGGCCTGGCCCTCGCCGTGCTCCAGCAGGTCCGGCAAGGTCGACTGCAGCACTTCGGCCGCCTCGGCGACACGGCCGTCACGGGCGTGGCACCGGGCGAGCAGCAGCCGGGCCTGGGCACCGCCGTCGGCGCTGAGCCCGGCCTGGTCGAACCAGTGGGAGGCCTCCAGGGCGTGCCGGGCGGCCTCCGCGCCGGCGTCGCCGCCGCGCATCAGGATGTCGGCGAGCGTGAGCCGTACGACGCCCTGCGTCTCGGGATCGGCCACCTCGGTGGCGTGCGCCAGCCCCGCGCGTACGGCCTGCTCCGCCTCCTCGGGGCGTTCCAGCGAGATCAGCACCCCGGCGCGCAGCACCAGCGGGTCCACGGCGAGCCACGGCCGGCCCGACGCGACCGCGCGGTCGGCGGAGCCGGCGAGCAGCGCCACCGCGCGCTCCGGGTCGCCTTCGGACAGGGCGATGCGGCCCTGCATCTCCTCGGCCTCCGCCGCGAGGTCCGGCACGGACGGCGCGTAGGCGTCGACGAAGGCGGCGAGCTCGGCGGCGAGTTCGCCGTGCCCGTGCCCGTGCTCCCGTGCGTGGTCGTGACCGCCGTGCTCGGGGTGGTCCTGTGCCTCTTCGAGGGAGCGCAGGTACGACTCGATCCGCAGCGAGGTCAGTTCCGCGAGCGCGATGCGCCGGATCCGCTGCGGCTCGTCCTCGGACAGCGCCTCGGCGGAGTGCAGGGCCACCGCCAGCAGCTTCCGCAGCTCCTGCGCCCCGGTACCGGACTGCGCCGCCAGGGTCGCGAGCCGCAGCTCGGCCAGCGCCGCGCGCTCCGCCAGCCCGACGGACCGGTAGCCGTCGCGTACGCCCTCCAGCAGTGCGGCGGCTCCGGCGGCCCCGGCCCGCGCGGCCGCCAGGGCCCGGTGGTCCGCCACGTCGGCGGCGGCCAGCGGATCGGCCGCGGCCTCGGGGCGCAGCGCCACCTCGGCCCACAGGGCGTCCGATCCCGGGTGTCCGGCGTCCCGGGCCGCCCGGGCCCGCTCCACCAGTTCGGCGAAACCGCCGGCCGGTGCCGGGGCCTGTGCCGGGGCCTGTGCCTGTGCCGCGGTCGAAGTCGAAGCCGGCGCGTACGCCGGCACCCGCCCGGGGACGGGCTCCGCCTCCGGGAGCGCGGTGAGCGCGGAGCTGCGTACGCCCAGCGGCAGGACCGCGGTGAGCGGGGTCCGGTCGATCCGGGCGAGGAACCGCTCCGAGATCCGGGTGGAGCCGTTGCGCGCGTCGAAGCGGCGCGCGATGTCGAGCGAGCCCGCGCGGAGCACCTCGTACAGCTCGGCCACGGTGTGCGGGGCCCCTTCGTAGGGGACGGCCGGGCTCTGCCCGTGCCCCAGTTCCCTCAGCCGGCGCAGCAGGACGAGGACGCCGCCGTGGAAGGCCAGCTGGTCGGAGAGGTTGGCGAGCGGGGCCACGTGGGCCGCGTGCTCGGCCAGGATCTCCAGGCCGCGCGACTCGTTGCCGGTGAGGGCACAGAACTCGATGTGCCGTCCGAGCGAGGGCAGCAGGCTCTCGTTGCCCCGGGACAGGCGGTAGCCGCGCAGATGGGCCGAGCGGGCCTCGTCGAACCGGTCGAGCCGCACCAGCGGCAACAGGGAGCTGGCCAGCACCCGGTGCGGCTCCTCGGCGCAGGTCCGCTCGCCGGACAGGACCGGCTGCCAGACCTCCAGTGCCTCGGCGTCGTCGCCGCGCAGCACGGCGTAGTGTCCCTGGCCGTTGAGTTCGCAGGCGTGGCAGTCGCTCATGTCGTCGCGTTCGGCGGCCTGCCAGCGGGCGTAGGCCTGACCGGCGCGCTCGTCGTCGCCGGTCGCGTCGGCGAGCCACAGCTCGGACTCGCGCACGGGGCGCTCGCTGTAGCCGGCGATCCGGTAGCGGCGCTCCATCTCGTCGAGCCAGCCGGTGGCGGACTCCAGCGGGACCTCGGGGGAATTGCTGATGGCGGTGGCCACCCACTTGAACTGCCAGAACAGTGAGTGGGCGTCCCATTCGGAGAAGGCGCCGGGGTCCTTGTCGTACTCCTGGAGCAGCCGGGCGAAGGGGACGAGCATCTTCGGTGACTCGGTGCTGTACAGGTAGGCGTTGATCAGGGCGTCCAGGGCGTCGCGGAACAGCTCGCGGTCCCCGGTCGCCTCGGCGGCGGCGGAGAGTGCCTCGGCGTGCGCGTTGCGGGCGGCGCCGCCCGGCGCCTGGCGGTTCTCGGCCAGGCCGCGCTCGATCTCCTCGCGCGTCATGGTGCTCACTTCTCGTCCTCCCGGGTGGCGGTGGGGTGGGTGGCCCATTCCAGGAGCCCGAGGAAGGCCCGGTTGAGCAGGGTGGAGTCGGCGGCGCGCAGCGGCCGCTGGGACATGAGCAGGGCCTGTCCGTAGAGGGATTCGACCGCGGTGGCGGTGAGTGCCTCGTCGGGAAGGGCGGCGATCCGGCGGATCAGCGGGTTGTTGTGGTTGAGGACCAGGCGGGCGCGCGGTGCGGAGCCGCGCAGCGCGCCGAGGATGCCGCTCCACAGCGAGTCGGCGCTGTCGAGGGCGGCGGTGCGGTCGCGTTCCTGGCGGGCCTGGCGGTCGTCGAGGTAGAGCGCGGGGACGGCGACGGGCTGGAAGGCGCGCAGGACGACGTCACAGCTCTGGGGTTCCAGCCGGGTGCGGGCCGTGGCCAGGAAGGGGGCGAGGGCCAGCTCGGCGGCGGTCGGGACCGGGTCGAGGCGCTCGGTGACGGCTCCGGCGTCCAGTTCGGTGACCACGAGGTCCGGGCGCACGCTGGGCAGCAGGGCCAGCAGGTCCGCGTCGTAGGTGTACCCGGCGTTGATGACGCCGAGGCCGTGGGCCGCCGCGATCGGGGCGATCTGGCGGAACTCCTCGACCGTGCGCGTGAAGTGGATCTCGGAGTGCGCGGAGGCGAACTCCTCCAGGCTCATCGAGCCGTCGCTCGTCTCGAACGGCAGCCAGGGCAGCATCAGGCCGAGGAGTTCCCCGTCGTGCCGCGCCAGCGACTTCACGCCGAGGTGATGGACGCTCAGGAAGGCCGCGAGCCGCTCCGGTTCGCTCGCGGCGAGCTCGGTGAGCCAGCCGCGGATGCGGACGCCCAGGGCCTCGCGCACGGCGGCCAGGGTCTCGTCGTCGTACAGGTTCTCGCGGGACGCGGTGGGCCGCAGGGTGTCGGTGTCGAGGACCGCGCGGACGAAGAACGCCCAGTCGGGCAGCAGGTTGTCGGCCTTGTCGGTCAGCAGCATGCCCTTGAGGTGGACGCGGTGTCCGGACCGGTGGGCGGGGCTGGTCGGCTCGGGCAGGACGTACGCGACTCCGCGCACTCCGGCGACGGGCAGGTCGAGGTCGATGCTGTCGAGCGGGGTGAAGCCGAAGAGCTGCGCGCAGTGTCCGGCGAGTGCGACGCGGCGGCCGGCCGGGGTGGGGAAGGGGCGGTCCCAGACGGCGGGCCGGTCGGTGACGGGGCGGGGCTCGGCGCCGGAGCCGTCGTCGAAGGCGATGTCGTAGGGCAGGAGGGAGCCGTAGTCGCGGGCGAGCAGGGCGACCTTGGCCGGGGCGAGCCACTCCTCGGCGCCCGGCCGGGCCTCGAGCACGACGGTCGTACCGGGTTCCGTGCGGGCGTCGGCGGGCAGCTCGCGAACGGTGTACGAGCCGTCGTCCGTGGCCAGCCATTCGACGGGCGCGGCCTGGGGGTCGCGGGCGGAGCGCGTGACGACGCGGATCTGGCGCGCGACGACGAAGCAGGCGAGCAGGCCGATGCCGAACTGGCCGAGGAACTCCTGGCGGGTGGTCTCCAGACCGTGGTCACCACCCCGCTTGGAGCTGCGGCCGATGGTGGCGAGGAGGGAGTGGGCCTCGGAGGCGGTCAGGCCGATGCCGCTGTCCTCGATGGTCACCTGGTTCGCGGTGGCCGACAGTCGGATGCGGATCTCGGCCTCGGGGTCCAGGGCCTGGCGGGCGGTGACGGCGTCCACGGCGTTCTGGAGCAGCTCGCGGACGTAGACGCGCGGGCTGGAGTAGAGGTGGTGGGAGAGCAGGTCGACCAGACCGCGCAGATCGACCTGGAAGGTGTTCGCCGAGGGGTCGGAGCCGGAGTCGGCTGCCGCGGCTTCGGCCGCGGCATTCGCTTCGGCGGCTTCGGCTTCGGCTTCGGCGGCGGCCGCGGCCGCGCTGTGCGCTTCGGCTTCGGCCCGGGCGGACGGGGTCGGTTGTGCGGACGTCATGGTGCGTCACCTCGGGTGCTGGTGTGGCGTGTTCGGCGACCGCGAGGTCCCCCCTCACAGATCCCGGAATGAGGAACAGGGTAGGGGGATGATCTGACAATCCCTCTGTGAATTCCGGCTACGAGAAGCGAATGAAGCGCGCGGGCACGGCATCCGCCAGCCAGACCCCGTTGGCACTGATCCGGAAGACGTGCCCGGCGGCGCGCATCGCCCCCGCGTCCACACTGAGGACGACCGGCCGGCCGCGCCGGGCACCCACACGGGTCGCCGTCTCCCGGTCGGGGGACAGGTGCACGTGGTGGCGGGCCATCGGGCGCAGCCCCTCGGCACGGATGGCGTCCAGGGCGGCGGCGACGGTGCCGTGGTAGAGGTACGCGGGCGGTTCGGCCTCCGGCAGGTCCAGGTCCACGGGGACGGTGTGGCCCTGGCTGGCCCGGATCCGGGTGCCGTCGACGGCGAAGCGCTGCTTGTCGTTGGCGGCGACGACGTGGTCGAGGTCGGCCCGGCTGAAGGGGAAGCCGTGCGCGGCCGCCGCGCTCAGCAGGTCGTCGATCTCGACCCAGCCCTGCGGGTCGAGCACCAGTCCGATGCGTTCCGGTTGATGCCTCAGGTGTTTCGAGACGTATTTGGACACCTTCACGGTGCGTCTTTCATCCATTCGCCCAGCGTGCCGGGTCGGCCGGGTCCGGCGCAGCGCATTTTCGCCCTTCCGTCGAACCTGGACTCCCTCTATCACGTTTCCAAGATACGGAATATATTTTCCGCTGAACGTCACCCCAGGGGGAGAAACCATGACAACCAGCACGTCTCTGCCGCGCCGCGCGGCCGCCGAACTCATCGGCACCGCGGCCCTGCTCGTGGTGGTGATCGGATCCGGGATCCAGGCTGCCGCCCTCACCGCCGATACGGGAGTCGCCCTCGTCGCCAACTCGCTCGTCTCCGCCGTCGGCCTCGGGCTGATCATCACCCTCTTCGGGCCGCTCTCCGGTGCGCACCTCAACCCCGTCGTCACCCTCACCTCCTGGTGGGGGCGCCGCACCGGCGGCGAAGGGCTCGGCGGTCGCGAGGCCCTCGTCTACGCCGTGGCCCAGACGGCCGGGGCCATCGGCGGAGCCGTCCTCGCCGAGGCGATGTTCGGCCGTACGCCGGGCACCTTCTCCACCCAGGTCCGCGACGGCGGGCACCTGCTCGTCGGAGAGGTCGTCGCCACCGCCGGGCTGGTCCTCGTGATCCAGGGACTGGGCAGGACGGGACGTCCGAAGCTCATCCCGGCGGCGGTCGCCGCGTACATCGCCGCCGCGATCTGGTTCACCTCCTCCGGCTCCTTCGCGAACCCGGCCGGCACCATCGGGCGCAGCTTCAGCGACTCCTTCACCGGCATCGCCCCGCGGTCGCTGCCGGGCTTCGTCGTCGCGCAACTGCTCGGCGGGATGCTCGGCCTCGGCCTGGCGGCGCTGCTCTACGGGAGCGGGCGCTCTTCCTCGAAGACGCCGGTGAGCGAGCCGGCCGAGCTGGCCGTCCCGGTGGCCGAAACCCGAGCCACCGGCACGGCGTACCAGACCGCGAGCTGAGCCGCAGGCGCGGTTCCCCACAGGGTGACCGGAGTTGTCCACAGCTCTTTGGCCCGGTTTCGTAGGCAAAGGCGTGATCCGACCTGTGGACTACTGATCGAGCACTACCGGCCGCCCCGACTGGCCAGATCGTTCATGGTCCGGGCCTGCAGCTCCCGCTCCGTGGCGGCCCGGACGAACTCCGCGACGTGGTCGGGGCCCACCAGGTCCTGCACCGCCCGTACCGTCTCGGCGGGCAGCGCCACCGGGGCCGGCCCCGAGGGCTGGGGCACCCCGCCGGCGCCGAGGTGCCGCTGCAGGTGCCGGGTCGCGAAGAGCCGCATCGCCCGCGCCAGCTCGGCGTCCACCGTCTGCTGTGCCAGCGGCCGCAGCCTCCGCACCATCGTGGCGGCCTCCGCGGCGTCCGAGTCCGTCGGAGGAACGTCGCCCAGGTAGCGGGCGAAGACGTGTTCCGTGGTGAACTCCAGGAAGCGCGACGCGATGTGTTCCACCTGGCCGCGCAGCTCCCGCAGATGACCGGTGATCGCGGGCAGCGGGACCCCGGCCGCGTACAGCTCCGCGGCCACCGCCAGCTCCTGCGGGGACGGCACGCGGAACTGGTCCGGGCACCCCGGGATCCGCTCCAGCACCCCCAACTCGCACGCCTCGCCCACCGCGTCGTCGTCGGGCCTGCCGCCGAACCGCTCGTTCAGCTCGTCCCGGCTGATCCGGGCCGCCTCCTCGTCCGTCCACGGCCCGTGCACCTCGGCGACCAGCCCGAGGACACCGCCGAGCCCGCGGCCCGCGTCCCAGGCTTCCAGCAGTTCCTTGATGGAGGCCAGGGTGTACCCGCGGTCCAGGAGGTCGGCGATCTGGCGCAGCCGCGCCAGATGCGTGTCCCGGTAGACGTTGGAGCGGCCGCGCCGTTCCGGCTTCGGCAGCAGACCGCGGTCCTGGTACGCCCGGATGGTGCGGACGGTCGCACCGCTGTGGTGCGCCAGATCCTCGATCCGGTACTCGGCTACTGCCTGATCGGACAATCCCGGCTCCCTACGACATCGCGGCCCGGCCGACCGCGCCCGCGGCGGAGCGGGCGGCGGGCGAAGCCGCGAGGCACCCGACCGCCCTGCGCGGCGAGCGCTCCTGCGAGGGATGGTACGACCGCCGCAGGGAGCGGGGTATGGCCGTGCCGGGCTCTCTCCGGACGGACTGCGGCCCCGTGGCCACGGCGCGGTTGCGCTCGCGCCGCGAAGACCTTGGCCAGCCGGGCAGTTGGGGGTCGTCGCGCGGGTACGGGGCGGCCCGGACCCCCGGCCGGACCGGCCCGTTCACAGCTTGGGCTCCAGCTTCGCGACCCGCCGCAGGGTGCCCGGCGCGAACCGGGACATCCACAGGGCGCCCTTGGACTCGGGAGTCACCGGGACCACGGCCTGGTTCTTCACCACGGCGAGCAGGATCGCGTCGGCGACCTTCTCCGGGGGGAAGTTGCGCAGTCCGTAGAGCCGCGAGGAACGCTGCTGGCGGCGCTTCTCCTCGGCCGCGTCCACCCCGGTGAACCGGGAGGTGGCGGTGATGTTGGTGTTGACGATGCCCGGGCAGATCGCCGAGACGCCGATCGACTGGGAAGCCAGTTCCGCGCGCAGGCATTCGCTCAGCATCAGCACCGCCGCCTTGGAGGTGCTGTAGGCGGGCAGGGTCCTGGACGGCAGATAGGCGGCGGCGGAGGCGGTGTTGACGATGTGGCCGCCCTGGCCGCGTTCGGCCATCTGGCGGCCGAAGATCCGGCAGCCGTGGATGACCCCCCACAGGTTGACGTCGAGGACCTTCTTCCAGTCCTCGGCGCTCGTCTCCAGGAACGGCCCGGACAGGCCGATCCCGGCGTTGTTGACCAGGACGTCGACGATCCCGTACTCGGCGGCCACCTTCGCCGCGAGCTTCTCCATGGCCTGCTCGTCGCTGACGTCGACGCACTCGCCCCAGGCCTGGGGCGAGCCGACGAGGCGGGCCATGTCCGCGGTGCGCACCGCGCCCTCGGCGTCCCGGTCCACGCACACCACGCGCGCGCCCGCCTCGGCGAACGCGAAGGCGGTGGCCCGGCCGATGCCGCTGGCGGCTCCGGTGACCAGCACCAGCTGGCCGCCGAAGCGGTCGGCGTACTTGCCCGGGGCCTTGAGCTCGGGCACCCGCGTGGCGGGCTCCTCCCGGGAGGTGACGAACTCGGTGATCCAGGCGGCCAGCTGGTCGGGCCGGGTCCGGGGCACCCAGTGCTTGGCCGGCAGGGTGCGCCGGACCAGGTCGGGGGCCCACAGCTCCAGCTCGTCGTAGAGCCGCTCGGAGAGGAAGGCGTCGCCGGTGGGGGTGATCAGCTGAACCGGCACGTGGGCGTACGCGTCGGCGCGCGGCCGGCGCAGTCGCGGCCGGATGTTGTCCCGGTAGAGCCAGGCGCCGTGGGCGGCGTCGGAGGACAGCGAGGCCGTGGGATAGGCCCCGGCCGGGACCTTCTCCAGCCGCTGGAGGATCTTCGGCCACTGCTTTCCGAGCGGCCCGCGCCAGGCGAGCTCGGGCAGCACGGGGGTGTGGAGCATGTACACGTACCAGGACTTGGCGCCCTGGTTCAGGAGCTGGGCGGCCCGGCGCGGGGTGGGCCGCGCCATCCGCTTCTTGATCCAGTGCCCGAAGTGATCGAGGGAGGGGCCCGACATCGAGGTGAAGGAGGCGATCCGGCCCTCCGTGCGGGAGACCGTCGCGAACTCCCAGCCCTGTACGGAACCCCAGTCGTGGCCGACCAGGTGCACCGGGCGGTCCGGACTGACCGCGTCCGCCACCGCGAGGAAGTCGTCCGTCAGCTTCTCCAGGGTGAAGCCGCCGCGCAGCGGCTGCGGGGCCGTGGAGCGTCCGTGGCCCCGTACGTCGTAGAGCACGACGTGGAAGTGGGGAGCCAGCCGCTCCGCGACCTCCGACCAGACCTCCTTGCTGTCGGGGTACCCGTGGACCAGGACCACGGTCGGCAGCTGGGCGTCGCCGAGTTCGACGACGCACAGCTCGATCCCGCCCGTACTCACCCAGCGCTCGCGCGCCCCCGCGAACGCCGGGCCCGATGCCGTCCCGAATGCCGTCCCGCTCATGCCGCCTTCTCCTCAGCCCAGCGCCGCACGTGCGGCAGATCGTCGTCCAGCCAGAACGCGCTTTCCTCGGGGTCCCGGGAGTCGGTGACGACCAGGATCTCCTCGAACTTCGCGCCGGTGCCCCGGAAGCCCAGGTGGGGCTCCACCGCCCACAGGCCGGGCTGCGGCGGATGGTCGGAGAAGTGGTACGGACTCCACAGCGGGGACCAGCCCTCGCGGTGTCCGTGCAGGGCGTCCGAGGCCAGCCCCCTCAGGGCCTGCGTGCCGAACCCGAACGCGGTCGGCGACCAGTGCCGCTCCTTGACCCGGTCTATCTTGTGCGCGATGACGCCGAAGGGATAGGCCCGGTGGCGGTTCGCGTACCCCTGGCTGATCATCAGCCGTTCCACGTCCTCGTAGATGTCGCGCAGGGAGCGGCGCTCGCGCACCTGGTCCAGGATCAGCGCGCGGTGGGCCCTGAGGTCGGACATGAGCCGGTCCTGCACCGGGTTGAGACCGAGGCTGCCGGAGTACCCGATGTCCGCCGTGTAGCCCTTGTAGACCGGGGCCATGTCGAGGATGAACGGCATCCCCGGCTCCAGGGCCCGGTTCGTCGGGAAGAACTGCAGGGGGATCTTGAAGCCGGTGAAGGCCGTGCGGTCGCCGAACCAGGCGAACGGCATGTGGAACCAGTCCCGGACCCCGCGCTCCCGCAGCCAGTCCCGCTGCATCCGCGCGGCCTCGCGCTCGGTCACGCCGGGGCGCAGCTGCGCCGCGACGGCCTCCGCGCACGCGTAGGAGAGGCGCTGCACTTCCTTGAACCCGCGCAGTTCGGCGGAGAGTCCTGTGGTGCGTTGCTTGGTGTCCCCAGCCATGCCAGCCGTCCGTCCGTAGAGCCGTACGCGCCCGTAACTTGACACTGATGAATGTGACAATGACCGGAGATCACGTCAAGGCCCGTGCACGCACCTGTGGACAAACTTGTCCGGTGCGCGTCAGCCTGGAGTCAGCCTTGTGTCAGGGTCCGTAGTCCTGAAGGCGGAGGGAGGATCGGGCTTCAGGTCTGACGATCCGGGCCCGGACCGCCACTAACGTCGTTCCCGTGACTGTCATCGCGACCGAAAGCCTGAGCAAGCGGTACCCCCGAGTGACCGCCCTCGACCGGCTCTCCCTGGACATCGGGCCCGGCGTTACCGGGCTCGTGGGCGCCAACGGAGCCGGCAAGTCCACGCTGATCAAGATTCTGCTGGGACTCTCCCCCGCCACCGAGGGCACCGCCGCCGTGCTCGGACTCGACGTCGCCACCCATGGCAGCGCGATCCGCGAGCGCGTCGGCTACATGCCCGAGCACGACTGCCTGCCCCCCGACGTCTCGGCCACCGAGTTCGTCGTGCACATGGCGCGCATGTCCGGGCTCCCGCCGACCGCCGCGCGCGAGCGCACCGCGGACACCCTGCGCCACGTCGGGCTGTACGAGGAGCGCTACCGCCCCATCGGCGGCTACTCCACCGGCATGAAGCAGCGCGTCAAACTCGCGCAGGCGCTCGTCCACGACCCCCAGCTGGTGCTCCTCGACGAGCCCACCAACGGGCTCGACCCGGTGGGCCGCGACGAGATGCTGGGACTGATCCGCCGCGTCTACACCGACTTCGGCATCTCGGTCCTGGTCACCTCCCACCTGCTCGGCGAGCTGGAGCGGACCTGCGACCACGTCGTGGTCGTCGACGGCGGCAAGCTGCTGCGCTCCAGCTCCACCAGCGATTTCACGCAGACCACCGCGACCCTCGCGGTCGAGGTCACCGACTCCGACGCGCACCCGGACGGCGCCGCCGCCCTGCGCAAGGCGCTCACCGGTGCGGGCGTCGTTCTGCACGCCGGTGAGGAGGCGGGGCTGCCCGGAGCCGGTCACATCCTCCTGGTCGAGGCGAACGGCGAGGCGACGTACGACATCGTCCGCGACACCGTCGCCGACCTCGGCATCGGCCTGGTCCGCATGGAGCAGCGACGCCACCACATCGCGGAGGTCTTCCGCGACAGCGACCAGCAGGCCGCCCAGGCGGCGCGGGCCGCAGCCCTGTACGCCACCCAGCAGAAGGGAGCCGGTTCCGATGGCGCCTGACACCTCGACCCAGATCCACAACATCGGCTACCGGTCCTACGACGGCCCCCGGCTCGGCCGCGCCTACGCCCGCAAGTCGCTGTTCTCGCAGTCCCTGCGCGGCGCCTACGGACTCGGCCGCTCGGCCAAGTCCAAGGTGCTGCCGATGCTCCTCTTCGCGGTGATGTGCGTGCCCGCGCTGATCCTCGTCGCGGTCGCCATCGCGGTCCCCGGCTCCACCGACCTGCCGATCAAGTACACGACGTACGCGCTGACCACCCAGGTGATCATCGGCCTCTACCTCGCCTCGCAGGCGCCCCAGTCGGTCTCCCGGGACCTGCGGTTCAAGACCGTTCCCCTCTACTTCTCGCGGCCGATCGAGCGCGGGGACTACGTGGTCGCCAAGTTCGCGGCCATGGCCTCGGCCCTCTTCGTCCTCACCGCGACGCCGCTGGTGATCATGTACATCGGTTCGCTGCTCGCCAAGTTCGACTTCGGCGACCAGACCAAGGGATTCGGGCAGGGACTGGTGTCCGTACTGCTGCTGTCGCTGCTTTTCTCCGGCCTCGGCCTGATCATGGCCGCGCTCACCCCGCGCCGCGGTTTCGGCGTCGCCGCCATCATCGCCGTGCTCCTGATCCCCTACGGCGCGGTGACGGCCGTCCAGGGCATCGCCTACAACACCGGTTCGACCGGAGTCGTCGAATGGCTGGGGCTGTTCTCCCCGATCAGCCTCATCGACGGATTCCAGGCCGCCTTCCTCGGCGCGACCTCCGCCTTCCCCGGCCAGGAGGCCCCGTCGGCCGCAGCCGGCGTCGTCTACCTGCTCGTCATCCTCGGCCTGATCGCCGGCTCCTACGCCGCCCTGATGGCCCGCTACCGGAAGGCCGGGCTGTGACCATCATCGACATCGACCACACCTCCCGCTGGTTCGGGAACGTCGTCGCCGTCAACGACGTGACCATGCGCGTCGGTCCCGGCGTCACGGGCCTGCTCGGTCCCAACGGCGCGGGCAAGTCCACCCTGATCAACATGATGGGCGGTTTCCTCGCGCCCTCCACGGGCACCGTCACCCTCGACGGCGCGCCGATCTGGCGCAACGAGCAGGTCTACCGGCAGATCGGCGTCGTGCCCGAGCGCGAGGCCATGTACGACTTCCTCACCGGCAAGGAGTTCGTCGTCGCCAACGCCGAGCTGCACGGTCTCGACGAGATCGCGGCCCAGCGGGCCCTGGCCACCGTCGAGATGGAGTACGCGCAGGACCGTAAGATCTCCACCTACTCCAAGGGCATGCGCCAGCGCGTGAAGATGGCCTCCGCCCTGGTCCACGAACCGTCCGTGCTCCTGCTCGACGAGCCGTTCAACGGCATGGACCCGCGCCAGCGCATGCAGCTCATGGACCTGCTGCGGCGGATGGGCGACGACGGCCGCACCGTGCTGTTCTCCTCGCACATCCTGGAGGAGGTCGAGCAGCTCGCCTCCCACATCGAGGTGGTCGTCGCCGGCCGGCACGCGGCCTCCGGAGACTTCCGCAAGATCCGTCGTCTGATGACGGACCGCCCGCACCGCTACCTCGTCCGCTCCTCCGACGACCGGGCCCTTGCCGCGGCTCTGATCGCCGACCCGTCCACCGCCGGGATCGAGGTCGACCTCAAGGAGGGCGCGCTGCGCATCCAGGCCGTCGACTTCGGGCGCTTCACCGAGCTGCTGCCGCGGGTCGCCCGCGCGCAGGGCATCCGGCTGCTGACGGTCTCGCCTTCCGACGAGTCCCTCGAGTCGGTCTTCTCCTACCTCGTCACGGCCTGAAGGAGCTGGCACCCATGTACAACCCCACCGTTGCCCGGCTCACCTACCGGGCCCTGCTCGGCCGGCGCCGCGCGCTGATCCTCTGCGCGCTGCCCGCCCTGCTGATCGTCATCTCCATCGCCGTCCGCGCCTTCACGGGCCTGGACGACAAGGTCGCGGCCGACCTCCTCGGAGGGTTCGCCCTGGCCACCATGGTTCCGCTGATCGGGGTCATCGCCGGAACCGGCGCCATCGGACCGGAGATCGACGACGGCTCGATCGTCTACCTGCTCTCCAAGCCGGTGAAGCGTCCGACGATCATCATGACCAAGCTGACCGTCGCGATCGCCGTCACCATGGTCTTCTCCGCGATCCCCACCCTGATCGCCGGCTACATCCTCAACGGCAACGGCCAGCAGATCGCCGTCGCCTACACCGTGGCCGCCCTCATCGCGTCGGTCGCCTACAGCGCGCTGTTCCTGCTGCTGGGCACGGTCAGCCGGCACGCGGTCGTGTTCGGCCTCGTCTACGCGCTGATCTGGGAATCGCTCTTCGGCAGCCTGGTCGACGGAGCCAAGACCCTCAGTGTCCAGCAGTGGTCCCTGGCCCTGGCGCAGAAGATCGCGGGCGAGGGCTACGTGGACGCCACCGTCGGGCTGCCCACCGCCGTGATCCTGCTCGTCGCGGTCACCGTCGGCGCCACCGTCTACGCCGGACAGAGGCTCCGCCGCCTCACCCTGGCGGGCGAGGAGTAGGGTCCACGCCCGCCCCTCCGCCTCCCGGTCGGTGCCCCGGCCGGCTTCTGGACGCGGATGTTTCACGTGAAACAGTGCCCCGCCCGGCCCACCGGCCAGGCGGGGCACAGGTTCGCGCGGCATCATCGGGACATGATCGAGCACAGGGAGCCCGAGCCGTCCAGGCCCGTCTGGTCCTGGATACGCTCCGCGCCCGGCACCCACATATGGATGCTGATCATCGCCCTCACCAGCGTGGTGGTCGTGATCGTGCCCGACCACCTCGAACACGTCCTGCTCCACCGCAACAGCAGTAACATCCACGAGCTCGCCCGCCACCCCGTACGGGCCCTGCTCAGCAGCGCCTTCTGGATCGAGAGCCCGTCCTCGCTCCCCCTCTACGTGGTGCTCTTCGAGGTCTTCCAGGCCAACGTCGAACGCTGGCTCGGCACCGTGCGCTGGCTCTTCGTCATCGCGACCGGTCACATCACGGCCACCCTCATCAGCCAGAAGCTGGTCCTGATGGCCATCGAGGACCACCGCGCTCCGCGCAGCATGGTCCACGTCGTCGACATCGGCGTCAGCTACGGCCTCGCGACCGCCGTCGGCGTGCTGACCTACCGCCTGCCCGGCCCCTGGCGCTGGCTCTACCTGGCCGGCTGCGTGGCCTTCTTCGGCCTACCGCTCACCACCGAAGGCACCTTCACCGACCTCGGCCATGCCATCGCGCTCGCCGTCGGCCTGCTGGCCTGGCCGATGACCCGGCATCCGCGCCCGCGCCGGACCGCCGCGCATGTTTCACGTGAAACATGATCAGGACGAGTCCGGCCCCACCACCCCGTGCTCCCAGGCCCAGGTGGCGATCCCCACCCGATTGCGGACCCCCAGCTTCGCCTGCACATTGGCGACGTGCGTCTTGGCGGTCCCCGCGCTGATGAAGAGCCCGGCTCCGATCTCCGCGTTCGTGTGCCCCTTCGCCACCAGCCGTACGATCTCCACCTCGCGCTCCGTCAACGGATGCGCCACCCGCGGCGCGATCGGGCGCTCCTGAGCCGGCCGGCTCAGCAGCCGCACCGTGATCTGCGGGCTGATCAGGGTGTCCCCGGCCATGGCCGCCCGCACCCCCTCGATCAGCAGCGCCGGCCCCGACCGCTTCAGCAGGAAACCGCAGGCACCCTCGCGCAGCGCGGTGTGCACGTACGCGTCCAGATCGAAGGTGGTCACCACCACCACCCGGGTCTCGGACGCCAGCAGCCGGGTCACCTCCAGCCCGTCGAGCAGCGGCATCCGGATGTCCGTCAGTACCACGTCCGGTCGCAGCTCCCGGGCCAGCGCCACCGCGCTCCGGCCGTCCGCCGCCTCCCCCACCACGGTCATGTCGGGCTGTGAATCGAGGATCAGCCGGAAACCGCTGCGGATGTCCTCTTGGTCGTCGGCTATCAGGATGCGTGTGGTCACGCCGACATGATCACCCCTCGAGGCGCCCCGCCGCCGGGAAGACGGCGCGAATCCGCCAGCCCCCGGCCTCGTCAGGACCCGCCTCCAGCGTGCCGTCCGCCGCCTCCACGCGCTCCCGCAGCCCCACGAGCCCGGTACCCCCGGCGTAGGTGCGCCGGCCCAGCAGTGTCCGGGCCGTGCGCGGTGGCGCGCTGTTCGCCACGCTCAGTTCGGTCCCCGCCCCCACCCGCCGCACGACCACGCGTACGGTCCGTGCGCCCGGGGCATGACGGCGTACGTTGGTGAGCGCCTCCACCGCCACCCGGTACGCCGTCGTGTCCGCCTCCCGCGACAACCCGTCCAGCGCCCGTTCGTCAGCCTCCAGCACCCCGCCCTCGAACCGGCCCACCAGCTCCGGCAGGTGTGCGAGCCCCAAGGCCCGGGCCGTCGGACCGCCGTCCCCCTCGCGCAGCGCGTGCACCGTCCGGTCCATCGACGCGAGCGCGTTCAACCCCGCCGTCTCGATCCGCTCCAGCGCCAGGACGGCCTGACGCGGATCGCTGTCCGCCACGAACCGGGCCGCCTGCGCCTGCACCACGATCGCGCTCACGTCGTGCGCGACGTAGTCGTGCAGGTCCCGGGCCAGTTCCAGCTGCTGGTCCCGGCGCGCGTCGAGAACCGCGCGCCGCGCCCGGTCCGCCTGACGGCGCAGGAACGCCCCGGCGCCGGCCGCTGCCAGCGCGGGCGCCGCCCAGAACGCCGCCGCCCCCGCTGCCTGGAGCCACGCACCGAGGCCCGCGCCCCGGTCCAGCACCAGCGGTACGGGCCACAGTGCGACCGCCGCGCCGCCCACCGCGCAGGCGGTCACGGCGCTGCGTACGGGAGACCAGCGGGCCGTCAGGGCCATCAGCGGCAGCAGCACCCCCAGCGCCCCCGCGAGCGTCCACGCCCCGGGAGCCCGCAGGGCGGAGCAGACGAGGGACACCAGGGCGGCAGAGAGCAGCAAAGGGGCATACGGCGCACGCGATTTCAAGGACACCCGTCCGACCCTACGAGTCCCGCGGGCCGCCGGACATCTGCCGATCGGCAGAGGGGGCCGGGCCGGGCGGCCCGCCGAACGTGCTGATCGGCGGATGGTTCGCGGGGAGTCCGAGGACGAGTCTGGAGGCATCAACCGACGCCTCCTGAAACGGACTCGACGATGACCGCCACCGCCACCGCCACCTCCGCCACCACTGGGACCCGCGGCCCGCTCCCCACGGGCGCCACCGCTCCCGCCACCGGTGTCTCCCGCCCGCTCCGCTGGATCGCCAAGGGCGCCGCGCTCACCCTGCTGCCGAGCGGCCTGTGGCGCGTAGGGATCGCCTTCGGCATCCCGTCCGGCTTCAAGGAGGGGGACCTGCTGCACGCCGACAACTTCCCCGGTCCGACGTCCTTCTACCTGATCGGACTGAGCATCTTCGCCGAATGCGTGGGCCTGCTCAGCCTCGGTCTCGTCCAGCGCTGGGGCGAGGTGATGCCGCACTGGGTGCCGCTGCTCGGGGGCCGGCGGATCCCTCCGCTCGCGGCCGTACTGCCGGCGGCCCTCGGAGCCGCGGCCGTCACCCTCATCACCGTCCACGGCGCGTTGCGCTGGGACGCCGCCATGGCCGGCCCGACCGCCCCCACGGGGGTCGCGTACGGGGTGATGACCGCCGCCTACGCGCCCCTGGTGCTCTGGGGGCCCCTGCTCGCGATCGTCACCGTCGCCTACTGGCGTCGGCGCCGGACTCAGCGCTGACGTACGGAAATTCACTGGTACGCGGCGTGCGCCGGGGGCAGAGTGATGCGTGCGGGGAGCAACAAGAAGGTCCGGAACAGCCACTTCGAGCGCGCCTCGCGGCGCGGGCTGTTCCGGACCTTTCCCTGTGTCTTCTTCCGGTTACGCGGCGCCCAGCAGACGTTCCAGGACCACCGCGATGCCGTCCTGTTCGTTGGACGTGGTCACCTCGTCGGCGACCGCCTTCAGCTCCGCGTGGGCGTTGGCCATCGCCACCCCGTGCGCGGCCCAGCCGAACATCGGAATGTCATTGGGCATGTCGCCGAAGGCGATCGTCTCGGCCGCCTTCACGCCCAGCCGACGCGCGGCCAGCGAGAGGCCGGTGGCCTTGCTGAGCCCCAGCGGCAGGATCTCCACGATGCCCGGACCCGCCATGACGATGCCGACCAGGTTGCCCACGGTCTGCCGGGCCACCTCGACGAGGGCGTCCTCGTCGAGGTCGGGGTGCTGGATGTACAGCTTGTTCAGCGGCTCCGTCCAGACGTCGGCGGTGTCCTCCAGGTAGATCGCCGGAAGCCCCTCGTGCACCTGGTAGCCCGGGCCGAACAGCACCTCGCCGTCGACTCCGTCCCGGCTGGCGGCCAGTGCCAGCGGACCCACCTCGGCCTCGATCTTCTCCAGCGCGAGGGCGGCCAGTTTCCGGTCGAGGGTCACCGAGGTCAGCAGCCGGTGCGCGCCCGCGTCGTAGACCTGCGCGCCCTGACCGCAGACCGCGATGCCCTTGTAGCCGAGGTCGTCGAGGATGTGCCGGGTCCACGGCACGGCGCGGCCCGTGACGACGATGTGCGCCGCACCCGCCGCGGTGGCCGCGACGAGTGCCTCACGGGTGCGTTCGGAGACGGTGTCGTCGCCGCGCAGCAGCGTGCCGTCGAGATCGGTCGCGACGAGCTTGTACGGGAACGGGGCCGCGCTCACTTGGCGATCGGCTCCAGGAATTCACGGCCGCCCAGATAGGGACGCAGGACCGGGGGCACCCGGACCGTGCCGTCGGCCTGCTGGTGGTTCTCCAGGATCGCGACGATCGTGCGCGGGACGGCGCACAGCGTGCCGTTCAGCGTGGACAGCGGAGCGGTCTTCTTGCCGTCGCGGTAGCGGATCGACAGGCGGCGGGCCTGGAAGCCGTCACAGTTCGAGGCGGAGGTCAGCTCGCGGTACTTGCCCTGGGTGGGGATCCACGCCTCGCAGTCGAACTTGCGGGAGGCGGAGGAGCCCAGGTCGCCGGTGGCGACGTCGATCACCTGGAAGGGCAGTTCGAGGCTGGTCAGCCACTGCTTCTCCCACTCGAGGAGACGCTGGTGCTCGGCCTCGGCCTCTTCCGGCGCGACGTACGAGAACATCTCGACCTTGTCGAACTGGTGCACGCGGAAGATGCCGCGGGTGTCCTTGCCGTACGTGCCGGCCTCGCGGCGGAAGCACGGGGAGAAGCCGGCGTAGCGCAGCGGCAGCTTGTCCGCGTCGATGATCTCGTCCATGTGGTACGCGGCGAGCGGTACCTCGGAGGTGCCGACCAGGTAGTAGTCGTCCTTCTCCAGGTGGTAGACGTTCTCCGCGGCCTGGCCGAGGAAGCCGGTGCCCTCCATGGCGCGCGGACGGACCAGCGCCGGGGTGAGCATCGGGATGAAGCCGGCCTCGGTGGCCTGGGCGATGGCGGCGTTGACGAGCGCGAGCTCGAGCAGGGCGCCGACGCCGGTCAGGTAGTAGAAGCGCGAGCCCGACACCTTGGCGCCGCGCTCGACGTCGATGGCGCCGAGGGACTCGCCGAGCTCCAGGTGGTCCTTGGGCTCGAAGCCCTCGGCGGCGAAGTCGCGGATGGTGCCGTGGGTCTCGAGGACGGTGAAGTCCTCCTCGCCGCCGACGGGCACGTCAGTGTGGACGATGTTGCTGAGCTGGAGGAGCAGCTGCTTGGCGGCTTCGTCCGCCTCGTTCTGCTCGGCCTCGGCCGCCTTGACGTCCTGCTTGAGCTGGTCGGCCTTCTTCAGCAGCTCGCTCCGCTCCTCCGGAGAGGCCTTCGGGACGAGCTTGCCGAGCGACTTCTGCTCATTGCGCAGTTCGTCGAATCGCATGCCGGAGGACCTGCGGCGCTCGTCTGCGGAGAGCAGGGCGTCGACGAGTGCGACGTCCTCTCCACGGGCGCGCTGCGAGGCGCGGACACGGTCAGGGTCTTCACGGAGCAGCCGGAGGTCAATCACCCCTCCAGGCTACCGGCCCGGGCTTCCAGGGATCACACCGATATCACGCTGCGTGTCACTATGTCCTAATTGCGGCGAATGGAAAACTTCCGGCGGGCGGCCGGAAGTGACCCCTCCCCGGAGGCCGATAAACCGGGTCCATTCCCCGAAAAGGGGCGTGGCCCCGGCGCCCGGTCGGCCGTCTGAGCAGGGTCGCAGGCCCTTCTTTGTCCACAGGAATTCCCCACCGGGGCGGCTTATCCACAGGCTGTGCGCTGCATCTGTGGACACAGGAATAGATCAATCCCGCCCGGAGAGCGCCCAGGCTCAATCAGGGTTCAAACCACCCTCACACACTCATTCGGGTGGGAATGACTCGCCCCAAAGAGTTGATCGGCGATGTGGGGGTGACGCCGTTCACCTTCCGCTCTCCAGCGCGAAACCTGTGCCGCCCGACCGATTTGTCGACCTTGTCGCGCTGCTCTGTCGACTTGTCCCCAGGCCTGCCCCTCTACCTGTGGATAACTCTGTGGATAGTGGACGGAGCCCTACGGGCGGCCGTCGAGGCAGCGGGTCAGCCAGTCCGAGGCAGCCGTGAAATCGCCGTCCGAGGTCCCCGGGCGGGCGGCCTGGACCTCACCCTGCGCGACACCGGCGCGCGGATACGAGCCGAGGAAGCGGATCTGCGGGCAGGTCCGCTTGAGGCCCATGAGGGCCTCGCCGACCCGGCGGTCGGAGATGTGTCCCTCGGCGTCGACGGCGAAGCAGTAGTTGCCGATGCCCTCGCCGGTCGGGCGGGACTGGATCAGCATCAGGTTCACCCCGCGGACGGCGAACTCCTGGAGCAGCTCCAGCAGCGCACCGGGGCGGTCGTCCCCCAGCCACAGCACGACGGAGGTCTTGTCGGCTCCGGTCGGCGCGGCCGGCCGGGCGGGCCGGCCGACGAGCACGAAGCGGGTCTCCGCGTTCTGGGCGTCGTGGATCTCGGTGACCAGGGGGACCAGCCCGTAGGTGGCGGCCGCGAACTCGCCCGCGAAGGCGGCGTCGAAGCGGCCCTCCTGGACCAGCCGGGCCCCGTCGGCGTTGGAGGCGGCCGACTCCCAGAGCGCGTCGGGCAGGTTCGACCGCAGCCAGTTGCGCACCTGCGGCTGGGCGACCGGGTGACCGGTGACGGTCTTGACGTCCGACAGCGCGGTCCCCGGCCGCACCAGCAGTGCGAACGCGATCGGGAGCAGCACCTCACGGTAGATCATCAGGGGGACACCGGAGGCCAGCTCGTCGAGGGTCGAGGTGACCCCGCCCTCCACCGAGTTCTCGATCGGCACGAGCGCCGCCGCGGCCTCGCCGTTGCGCACGGCGTCCAGCGCGGCCGGGACCGAGACCATCGGGACGAGCTCCCGGGTGGCGGCTTCGGGCAGAGTGCGGAGGGCGGCTTCGGTGAACGTGCCCTCGGGACCGAGATAGGTGAAGCGGGTGGCCGACATGCGATCAGCCTAGTGCCGGGCCCGCGACGCCACAGAGCTGTTCATCCCTCGAGCAGCCGCTGCCCCACGTACTCCCCGGCGCGAGCTCCGGGCGGCACCGCGTACAGGCCGCTGGACTCGTGCCGGATGAACTCCGACAGGGCGTCGCCGCGGTCGAGCTTGCGCTGCACGGGGACGAAACCGCGCATCGGGTCGGCCTGCCAGCAGATGAAGAGGAGTCCCGCGTCGGGTGTGCCGTCGGAAACCGTCCCGTCGTGGAAGGAGAAGGGACGGCGGAGCATGGCCGCCCCGCCGTTCTGCGCGGGAGCGGAGATCCGGGCATGGGCGTTCGAGGGGATGACCGGCTTGCCGTCGGCGCCCCTCTGGTCGAGCTTCATCGCGGTGGTCTCGCCGCCGCCGGTCAGCGGGGCACCGGTGGCCTTCGTACGGCCGATGACCTGCTCCTGCTGGGCGAGTGACTGCTGGTCCCAGTGGTCGAGGAGCATACGGATCCGGCGTACGACGGCGTACGAGCCCCCCACCATCCAGGCGTGCTCGGCGGGCACCGTGCCCTGTACGAAGATCCGCTGGTCGAAATCGGCTTCGGTGGGCTTCGGATTGTTCGTCCCGTCCACCTGGCCCATGAGGTTGCGGGCGGTCATCGGGGTGGAGGTGGCGCCGGGAGACCGGTTGAAGCCGTTCATCTGCCAGCGCGGGCGCGCGGCGTCCCCGGCGTCCTTCTGCAGGGCGCGCAGCGCGTGGAAGGCGACCAGCCCGTCGTCGGCGCCGATCTGGACCCACAGGTCGCCGTTGCTGCGCTGGGGGTCGAGCCGGTCCGAGGAGAAGTCCGGCAGCGGGTCGAGCGCGGCGGGACGGCGGTCGGTCAGCCCGGTGCGTTCGAAGAAGGAGTGGCCGAAGCCGAAGGTGATGGTGAGGGAGGACGGTCCGGAGTCGAGGGCGATCCCGCTGTCGGCGGTCGGCGCGGCCTCGCCGGCCGTCAGCAGACGGGCGGTGTCGGACCAGCGGCGCATCAGGGCGGCGGCCTCGGTACGGCCGGCCCCGGGCGCCAGATCGAAGGCCAGGACGTGGCCCTTGGCCTGGAGGGGGGTGGTGATGCCGGCCTGGTGGTCCCCCTCGAAGGCGACCCGCGTGGCTCCGAGGGTGGCGGGGCCACCGGCGGCGCCGCCCGCACCGGCCGTCCCGGAGCCGGCGACCGAGGAGTGCACGAGGGCCCCGCCGGTGGCGCCGAGGGCGAGCCCGGCGGCGCCCGCGGCGCCGACGGTGCCCAGCAGGCGGCGCCGGGAGATCTCGATCTCGGGGCGGCCCGTGGTGCTCTCGGTGGTCTCGCTGTTCTGGGTCACGCTGGTCAGCCGATCTTCACGTTCTTCTGCACGGTCGTCTGGTCGGTGTCGGAGGTGCGGACGGTCACGTCGATCCGCCAGTCGCCCGTCAGCGGCAGCTGGACGCCCGACGCGCTCCAGTGTCCGGGAGCGGCGAGCTCGGGGAGGACCGGCAGCGGGCCGATGTCCTTGGCCTCGAGGGTGAAGGAGACCTTGATCTCGGGCAGCTCGAACGGCTTGCCGTCGGGGGTCTCGGCCCACACGTGGAGGGTGTTCGCACCGACGCGGCCCGGGTCCAGCTGGACCCTGACCGAGCCCTTGCCGTTCTGGCCGCCGGTGTCGAAGGGCAGCGTGATCTTCACCGCGCGGTCGGGAACGGCGGCGGCGTTCGAACCGCTGCTGATCTCCAGCTCCGCGGCGCGGCCGGGCTCGGTGCTGGTGAGGAGGGTGGTGACGGCCAGCAGCACCACGGCGACGCCCGTCTCGGCGAGTACGGACCGGCGCAGGCCCACGCGCTCCGGGTCGGCGTCGCGTGCCTGCTTCTCCCGGGCGCTGCGCCGGGCGGCTCCCTGGCGGGCGAGCTGGGCGGCGCGCTCGGGGTCGGCGGTCGATGTTTCACGTGAAACAACGCCCGAAGCGCCGACGGTGGCGGTGGCGGTGGCGGTGGCGGTGGCGGTGGCCGTGGCCGAGGTCTTCGCCGTCGCCGTGGCTTCGGTCGTGACCGGCTGCCCGACCGCGGCCGCCCCGCCGAGCCGCGCGGTCCACTTCCGTGAGACGGAGGCGATGGCGACCAGGACGGCGACCAGACCGAGCTTGACGAGCAGGAGCCGCCCGTAGTCCGTCCCGGTGAGGGCGGACCAGCTGCCGACCTGGCGCCAGGACTGGTAGGCGCCGGTGGCGGCGAGCGTGATGACGCTGACGAAGGCGACGGTGGAGAAGCGCCGGATGGCCTCGCGCTCGAGCCCGGGAACCTTGTGGAGGGCCACGAGCAGCGCGGTGAGTCCGCCCAGCCAGGTCGCCACGGCCAGCAGGTGCAGGATGTCGAGGGGCATGGCGAGGCCGGGCTGGACGCCGGTGGAGGCGTGCTCGGACAGCGCCCAGGTGGCGGCGATACCGGCGGCTACGACCGTCCCGCCGATGGCGAGGCCGAAGAGGAGGTCGCTCTCCTCCTTGGCCTCCTCCCTCGTGGCGTCCGCGGCGTCCGTCGCGTCCGAGGCGTCCACGGCACCGGCGGTGGTGGCGGCTTCCGCGCCCCCGTCGCCCCGGTGGCGCCGGGCGTACGAGCCGAACAGGACGGTGATGAAGAGCGCGGCGGCGCCGAGGAGCAGCAGCCGCGAGACCAGCGAGGCGCCGGACTTGGTCTCCAGCACCGCCCTCAGCCCGGCGAGGTCGAAGGCGTCGGAGAAGTTCCCGGACCCCGTGTACGGGTTGCGGAGCAGCAGCATCGCGAGGGTGGCCACGGTGAGCGTGACCCAGGCCCGGACGACCAGCTTCTGCATCGGCCGCTCGGCGGCGCCCCGGCGCCAGCACAGCAGGATGAAGGCGGCGGCGCCGACCAGGACGGCGAACCCGGCGTAGGCGGCGTAGCGCGCGATGTCGTAGGCGAGGGCCACGGGCCCGTCGCCCGCGGTCTGCTCGGGCAACGAGACCGCGGTCTCGGAAGGGGCTCCGACGGAGAAGGTGAAGGCACCGGCGACGGGGTGGCTGTCGGCGGATATGGCCTGCCAGGCGACCGTGTAGGTGCCGTCCGGCAGTCCGGGGCGCAGGGCGGTGCCGTAGCGGATGGTGTTCCCGCTGCAGAGGTCGCGCAGTTCGCCGGTGTCGACGCGCTTGCCCTGCGGGTCCAGGACGCGGATGGAGTCGCCGTTCATGGCGACCCCCTCCGAGAAGGAGAGGGTGACCTGGGCGGGCGCCGTGGCGACCACCGCCCCGTCCTTGGGGTCGCTCGCGGTCAGTGCTGCGTGCGCCGAGGCCGGGGCGGCCGCGGTGAACAAGGCTGCCAGCAGGGCTGCGAGGACCAGCGTGAGCCGCGGCAGGAGTGCCGTGGCGCGCACGCGGGCCGCGGATGGGGCGGGGGCGGTGGCCGTCATGGCGTGATCAGTCCCTCGGTCCGTCAGTGATCGTTGGAGTTCGGTGCCTTGTACGTACGCTCCTTGACGTCCAGCTCGACCCTGACGGGGCCGGACTTCTCGAAGCGCAGCTCGACGGTGACCTTGTCGCCGACCTTGGGGGTGCTCTTCAGCCCCATGAACATGACGTGGCTGCCGCCGCGTTCCAGCTTCAGCTCACCGTTCGCGGGCACGTCCATGGACTGCACCTGCTGCATCTTCTGATCCTTGGTCTCGTGGATCTGGAGATCGTCGGAGAGCGGGCTCGTGACGCCGGTCAGCTTGTCCGCGGTCTTGGAGCCGTTCTTGATGACCATGAACGCGCCGGCCATCTTGTCGTTGACGGGCTCGGGCATGTAGCCGCCGCTGACCGTCAGCTCCGGCTTGGCCGCGGAGTCGGCGGAAGCGGCGCCGGCGCCGGAGCCGCCGGCCGCGTCCTTGTCGTCCGAGGAGCAGCCGGATATGCCGAGCACTGCCGTCAGGGAGAGGGCGACGGCGAGGGTGCGGGTGGTGCGGGCGTTCACGGGTTCTCTCCCTTGAGGATCTTCGGCAGGTCCTTGGTGTAGTCGTCGACGGTGGCGCTCTCCCCGTAGAGGAGGTACCCCTCGTCGTTCTTGGGCGAGAACGCGATGACCTGGGCGCCGTGCATGGAGACGACGTTGCCGTTGGCGTCCGTCGTGGCGGCCTCGATACCGATGCCGAGCGCGCGCGCGCCGGCCTGGATGGTGGCGAAGTCGCCGGTCAGCCCGACGAACGCCGGGTCCTGGCCCTTGAGCCACGCGCCGAGGGCTTCGGGAGTGTCCCGGTCGGGGTCGGTGGTGACGAAGACGACCTGGAGCTTGTCCCGGTCGGCCTGGGGGAGCGCCTTCTTGGCGACGGCGATGTTGCTCATCGTCAGGGGGCACACGTCGGGGCAGTTGGTGTAGCCGAAGTAGATGAGCGTCGGCTTGCCCTTGGTCTGCTCGCGCAGGCTCCACGGCTTGCCGGTGGTGTCCGTGAGGACGAGATCCGGCTTTTCGAAGGGGCGGTCGAGCACGGTCGCGGAGCCGGCCTTGGCCAGGCCTCCGCTGATCTGGGTGACGTTGCCGGGCTTGGCCGGCTCGTTACCGCAGGAGGTGAGGGCGAGGGCGGTCGCCGCCACGAGGGCGGCGACCGTCACACGTGTGGTGCGCATGGGAATGTCCCTGGGATCGGGGGTGGTACGGGTGGATCGGTGGCCCGGCCGCGCCGGTGGGCGGGCCGGGCACGGGACCGGAAGGTCAGGAGGTGCGGCGGCGCGAGGCGACGCCGAAGGCCACGCCACCGAGTCCGATCACGATGCCGGCGACGCCGAGGACCCGCGCGGTCGTGTCGGAGCCGCTCTTGGCGGCCTGGTCGTGGCCATCCTTGTGGTCGGCGGCGCCGTTCTTGTCGCCGTCCGCCTTCGTGGCGTCGTCGTGGTGGTCGGCCTCCGCCGGGGCGGTGGTCAGCTTCAGGACGGGCGCCGGGTTCGCCGGTTCGGCGGCGCCTTCCTTGGCCTCCTCGATCCAGCGGACGACCTCGCCGTTGTCGTAGGTCTGGATCGCCTTGAAGACCATCTTGTCGGCGTTGTCGGGCAGCTTGCCGAGGGACAGCGGGAACTGCTGGAACTTGCCGGCCTCGATCTTGCCGCCCGACCAGGTCACCTTGGTGACGGCCTCGTTGATCTGCTTGCCGTGCACGGTGAGCGGCTTGTCGAGCTTGCCCTTCTCCACGGTCACGGTCCAGCCGGGAACGTCCTGCGGCATGACGGAGGACAGCGGCTGGTCCGCCGGGAAGGTGACCTCGAGCTGGGTGGTGGAGGCGTTGTCGCGCTCGTTGGGAACCTTGAAGTTGATCGTGGCGTAGCCGCCCTTGACGGCCTCGCCGGGCTGCACGCCGACGTGGGCGAAGGCGGTCCCGGAGAAGACGAGGACGGTACCGGCGGCAAGGGCGGCGGCGAAGGAGACGCGAGAGGTCTTCATGGCAGAAACACTCCACGGAAGCTGGGGTGACGGTGGCTCCGCGCGCGGCGCGCGCGGAGTGCACGGCACCGGTGCTCCCGGTGTGTGTGCCGGGGAGGAGGGGTGCCGCGTCAGGCTGCGAGGGCGAGCGCCGTGGGCGGCCCGCGCCTGATCACCGTGTGCTGGAGCGCGTCCCGGCCGGTGGGTACGCCGGATCCGGCGGCGGCCCGGGCCGCGCGGGGGGTACGGGCCGGCGCGCCCGCGAGCCCGGCGCCGAGAGCCCGTACGTAGGCCAGCGC
This sequence comes from Streptomyces sp. NPDC054961, assembly GCF_053609145.1. NCBI lineage: Bacteria > Bacillati > Actinomycetota > Actinomycetes > Kitasatosporales > Streptomycetaceae > Streptomyces > Streptomyces sp. NPDC054961. The sequence goes on from NZ_JBSGWY010000005.1 coordinate 174,398, forward strand.
GGCGCGCAGGGGGCGTACCGGACCGGCTTCGGTGGAGAGCCGGGACAGTTCGACGAGCCGGAACAGCGCGGCGTCGCCGCGGCCGAGCAGCCAGCCGGCGGCGAGCGCGGCCAGCAGGTGGCCGATCAGCATGGCCGGGCTGAACAGGCCGGCCAGGTCGTTGGCCGGTTCCACGAGGCCCTGCCCCATGTGGGCGTGCGCCAGCTGGCCCATGGCCGGCTGCCCCGGTGCCAACTGCCCCTGTGCCTGGGCCTGCGCGGCCAGGGCGACCGGGTCCAGTCCGGCGCTCTCCAGGATCCGCCGGGCATCGGCCGGGGCCAGCGGGACGGAGTTGCCCCCGCACACCAGCTGGGCGGCGAGGGCCGCGAGCGAGCTGTCGGCGCTGGGAGCGCCGCCCGCCGGGAGCGTGGCGCCGTGCTGGCCGAGGGCGAACAGCGAGTGCAGCGCGAGCTGTCCGCCGGCCAGGCCGGCGGCGATGCCGGGGAGCCGGTGACGGCGTCCGGCGAGCGGGGCCGCGACCGCGAGGACGACGAGGAAACCCGCGCAGAGGGACCACCAGGGCACGGTGGCGCAGGAGGCCAGTGCGTGCCCGACCGCGGACAGCACGACACAGACCGCGGTGAACACCGCGGCCCGGATCAGCCTGAGGCCGGGTCCGGCCTGCGTCGCGTGGGGGGCAGTCATGGCCGGGCCATCATCGCACTGGGCTTAGGCGCTTCATACGGCAGGTGCGCATGATGCCTTGCGTTCCCGCGCACGGATGCCGCGGCCGGGGCGCCGGGCGGTGGCCCGCGCGGGAGCGGGTACCGGCCGGGTCAACAGGGCCCATATCGTCTCAAATGCCTCCGCATACACCGGAGGCCGGGAGCGCCACATCGGCCGAACGAGGGCTCTGTGGGCCTTTGGGGGCTTACACCCCGTCGCGGGAGGCAATACGTAACCGTATGAGCATCTGGTGGTCTCTCCACTTGAGGCGCGAAGCAGCGAGCGTGCCCCTTGCCAGACGGCTGCTGTTGGGGACGATGGAGACCGCGGGGGTGGACCCGGACATCTCCTTCGATCTCTCGGTGGCGCTGAGCGAGGCATGCGCGAACGCCGTGGAACACGGCGGCCGCACGGTCGCGTCGCGCGGCTCCGACGCGCAGGACGCCGGGGCGTACCACGTCACGGCCTATCTGGACGGGGACCGTTGCCGCATCGAGGTCAGCGATTCGGGTCCCGGGTTCCCGGCCGCGACGGTGGCGCGCCGCAGACCCTCCCTGGCCGAGAGCGGCCGGGGCCTGCACCTGATCGCTGAGCTCTCCGACCACGTCCGTTTCCGCAACCGGCCGGGCTGCGGAGCCGTGGTGAGCTTCGACAAGATGCTGAAGTGGCGGGACGACTCGCTGCTGAAGGCCTCGTAGCCGCGCCGGCCCGTGCGGGGACGCGTCGGCCCGTACGTGAACGCGCCCGTGGTCAGGCGGAGGTGGACGCGCCGATGGGCGGGACCCGTGGAGGGTCCCGCCCATCGGCGTGCCCGAGCCGGGCGTCGGGCGAGCGGCGTCAGCCCTTGAGCCGCGCCATCCACGCCTCGACGTCGTCGGAGGTGCGGGGCAGTCCGGCCGACAGGTTCCGGTTGCCGTCCTCGGTGACGAGGATGTCGTCCTCGATCCGGACGCCGATGCCGCGGTACTCCTCCGGCACCGTCAGATCGTCGGCCTGGAAGTACAGGCCCGGCTCGACGGTCAGGCACATGCCCGGCTCCAGCGTGCCGTCCACGTACGCCTCGGTGCGCGCGGCGGCGCAGTCGTGGACGTCCATGCCGAGCATGTGGCCGGTGCCGTGCAGGGTCCAGCGGCGCTGCAGGCCGAGCTCGACGACCCGCTCGACCGGGCCCTCCAGCAGGCCCCACTCGACGAGCTTCTCGGCGAGCACGTACTGCGAGGCGTCGTGGAAGTCGCGGAACTTCGCACCCGGCTTGACGGCGGCGATGCCGGCTTCCTGAGAGGCGTGGACCGCGTCGTAGATCTTGCGCTGGATGTCGGTGTACGTGCCGCTGATGGGCAGCGTGCGCGTGACGTCCGCGGTGTAGAGGGTGTGGGTCTCCACGCCGGCGTCGAGCAGCAGCAGGTCGCCGGAGCGGACGTCGCCGTCGTTGCGCACCCAGTGCAGGGTGGTGGCGTGCGGGCCGGCGGCGCAGATGGAGCCGTAGCCGACGTCGTTGCCCTCGACGCGGGCGCGCAGGAAGAAGGTGCCCTCGATGTAGCGCTCGGAGGTGGCCTCGGCCTTGTCGAGCACCTTCACGACGTCCTCGAAACCGCGGACGGTGGAGTCGACGGCCTTCTGCAGCTCGCCGATCTCGAACGCGTCCTTCACGACGCGGGCCTCGGAGAGGTAGACGCGCAGCTCCGCGTCGCGCTCCTTGGTGACCTTGTCGGTCAGGGCCGCCTCGATGACGGTGTCGTGGCCGCGCAGGCTCCGGACCGGGCCCTCGGCCTCGGCCAGCTCGTCGGCGAGCTCGCGCACGTCCTTGGCCGGGAGGCCCAGCAGCTGCTCGGCCTCGGTGAGGGAGTGGCGGCGGCCGACCCACAGCTCGCCGTTGCCGGAGAGCCAGAACTCGCCGTTCTCGCGGTTGGAGCGGGGCAGCAGGTAGATGCTGGCCGTGTGGCCGGTCTCCCCCGTGGGCTCGAGGACGAGCACGCCGTTCTCGGTCTGGTCACCGGTGAGGTACGCGTACTCGGTGGAGGCGCGGAAGGCGTACTCGCAGTCGTTCGCGCGGGTCTTCAGCCGGCCGGCGGGGATGACCAGGCGCTCGCCGGGGAAGCGCGCGGACAGCGCGGCGCGGCGGGCGGCGGTGTGCGCGGCCTGGGCGATCGGCTGCAGGCCGTGCAGCTCGGTGTCGGCCCAGCCGGTGCGCATGCTCTCGGCGAGTTCCTCGCTGACGCCCGGGTACAGCCCGTTCTTGCGCTGCTTGTGCTTCTTCTTGGGCTGCTCTTCTTCCGGGGTCTCCGGGGTGAGCTCGTCAGCCACGTCTTCTCCTCAGTACGACGGACACGGACCGGGTATGGACCTCAGCCATCGTATGTGTGAGCGGAAGCAGTGCGGCGAGCTATGTGACAAACAAGTCAAAACGGACCACGCCCGGCCAGGTGCCGGACCGGCACCGGAAGCGGGCGGCCCGTCGTCCGGAGGCCGGGGGGGGGGGGGGGGGCCCCCGCCCCCCCGCCCCCCCCGCCCCCCGGCGGGGCGGGCAGGGGGGGGGGGGGCCCGCCCCGAATAGCACGCGGCCCCCCCCCCCCCCCCCCCG
>NZ_JBSGWY010000005.1:177693-186025 GCF_053609145.1 Streptomyces sp. NPDC054961
AGACTCACCCACACACTCGATCTCTTGTGCTCAGTGGGGTCCCGTTTTTTTTCCACCCGCCCGGGGGGGGCGGGGGGGGGGGGGGGGGGGGTGGGGGGGGGCGCCCCCCCCCCCGGGCTCAGCCCGGCCCCGGCCCGCTCAGTCGAAGCGGGCCGCGAGCAGCACGATGTCCTCCGCCGCGCCCCCCGCCGAAGCGGCGTCGCGGGCCTCCCCCTCCGGCAGTACCGTCCGCAGGATGTGGTCGCAGACCGCGGCCGGGTCCTCGCGGGCGCCACGGGGGATCCCCGCCGCCGCGGCGTGCAGCCGCGCGTACGCCCGGTCCATCGGATCGCCCGTGCGCCGCAGCAGCCCGTCCGTGTACAGCAGCACCGTTTCTCCGGGCGCGGGCTCGATCTCCACGCTCGGCGCCTCCCAGCACGACAGCATCCCGAGCGGCGCGGAGAGCGTGGTCTCCACGTACTCGGTGCGCCGTTCGCCGATCAGCAGCGGCGGGGCGTGCCCCGCCCCGGCCAGGATGATCTTGTGGCGCCGGCCGCCCGACGGGGTGGTCCCGGCGGGCTCGCCGTACGCGAAGAGCGCGGTCGCCGAGCGCGCGGGCTCGGTCAGCCGCAGCAGCAGCTCCAGGTCGGACAGGACGGCGACGGGGTCCTCGCCCTCCATGACGGCGTACGCGCGCAGCGAGGCACGCAGCCGTCCCATCGCGGCGACGGCGCTCGGGCCGGAGCCCGTGACCGAGCCGACGGACAGCCCGAGGGCGCCCTCGGGCAGCGGCAGCGCGTCGTACCAGTCCCCGCCGCCGCGTGGACCGGTGAGGTGCCGGGCGGCGAGCTGGACCCCGGGGATCCGGGGGAGCCGGCTGGGCAGCAGCTCCCCGGCGACGGTGGCCAGGTCCGAGCGGGAGCGCTCCACCTCCAGCATCCGGGCCACGTGCTCGGAGGCGTGCCGTACGTACAGGCCGATCAGGTCGCGCTGGCGGTCGCTGGGCTCGGCCTGCTCGTCGTAGAGCCAGACGGCCGCGCCGAGCCGGCCCGTGGCCTCGGCGGTCAGCGGCAGCGAGTAACTGGCGGCGTAGCCCAGGCGCGCGGCCACCTCGCGGTGCCGGGGGTCGACGGGTGCGGTCTGGCCGGCGGAGCCGGGAGCCGGGACCAGTCCGGGTTCGGGGAGCACCTCGGAGCCGCCGTGGGCGTCGGGCAGTCCGTCGAGGATGCGTCCGTACGAGGTGGAGCCGCGCGGCACCGTCTCGATGTGGCCGAGGTCGGCGCGGCTGAGCCCCAGGCCGATGGTGGTGGTGGGGCCGAGGCCGTCGGAGGGTTCCAGGGCGAGCAGCCCGCGGCGGGCGCCGACGAGGGCGGCTCCGGCGCGCAGGAACTCCTGGAGGGAGGAGGCCAGGTCACAGGTGCGGGCGAGCCGCTCGGTGAGCTCGTGGAGGGTGGTGAGGTCGGAGACCATGCCCGCCAGGCGGTCCTGGATGACCGAGCTCGCGGCGGGGGCCGGCGCCGGAGCGTGGGCGGTGCGCGCGGGCGTGGAGGGGGGAGTGGAGGTCGGTGTGGGCGCCACAGTGTGCGGGGACGCTGTAACTGCTGGATCGATTCCAGCCACTTTCGGCAAATGCGGGGCGCTCATGGCGTCCGCCTTTCCAGCTGGTGCGATTCGCCATTTAGCATCGCAAACCCCCAGATCATGCTGCGTCGCCTTCTATGAATCCACATCTACACGCACACGAGGAGCGATGTCCAGCATTGCCCAGGTGGGAATCCTGGTGTCCGTGAGACGGCAACCCCCTGCCCGGTCGAGGCTGGAACTTGGCCGGAAAACGGGGGAAGCTGGCGGCTTTTGCGGTCGACTGGGCGGGTCCGCAGGCCGGTCAGGGTACGTAATCGGTGGTGTGCGGGGACAGTTGGCGTTGTCCGGCCCTCGCCGGGAACCGCCCGGCGCGGCCCGTCGTCCCCATGGACGACAGCCCTCCCGGCGTTGGCACGGGGTCGCGTTCCTCCCCCTGCCGGACGTTCCATGGACCGGTAAGAAAACTGCACGAACCGTGTGAACCTGCTTCTGGCGGACAGTGACGCGAAACGTGTACGTGTGGTGAGACACCGCCTACATGGTGTGATGTGGCCCTCGACGTTCAACGGAAAGGAACGAGCGCTCATGCGCGAGATCCTCGGAAGGCGTCTCCAGCGGCTCCGCAATCGCTTGCGATCCATGCGCCCCGCCCCGCCGCAGGGCGACCCTTCGGACCACCTCGAGGCGGCGCTCGTCTGCGCCACCCGATGGCAGTGGCCCGTGCTGCCCGGCGTCGGGCGCTCCGGCACCGACGACGCGCGCTGCGCCTGCCCCGACCCCGACTGCGTCGTACCCGGCGCGCATCCCTTCGATCCCGGACTGCTCGCCGCCACCACCGACCCCCGGATGGTGGCCTGGTGGTGGGGCAACCGGTCCGGCGCCTCGGTCCTCCTGGCCACCGGCGGCGCCGCTCCCTGCGCGGTGAGCCTCCCGGCGGCCGCGGCCGCGCGTGCCGTCGTACGGCTGGACGCGCAGGGCATGCGGCTCGGGCCGGTCGTGTCCACGCCCACGCGGTGGTCGCTGCTGGTGGCGCCGTACTCGCTGGAGCGGCTGGGTGAACTCCTCTACGCCAAGGACCACGTGCCCTCCTCGCTGCGCTTCCACGGCGAGGGCGGCTACCTGCTGCTGCCGCCCTCGACCGCGAGCGGCGGAGGGCAAGTCCGCTGGGAGCGCGAGCCCGTCGGGGCCGGCGGCGCTCCCGGGGAAGCCGGAGACCTCTGGCTGCCGGAGGTGGAAGCGGTCGTGGACGCGCTGGTCGAGGCGAGCAGCGGGGCGCCCGGCGGCGGCAGCCGGCTGGCGTACTGACGCGCGTCGGCCCATGCCCGAACGGGGCGTACGGGGCGCAGCGGATCACTCGTACGGGTGCCAGTGGAACGAGTTTCCAAGGGAATTGGGCGCGGGGATCTCCGCGCCCCATTCCCGCATCGCTATCTTCGGCGAATGAATCTCCGCCTGATCGGTATCGGCGCCGGTGTGTTGATCATCTTGTCGCTTCCACTCGCGGGAGCGATCGCCGGGCCGGATTTCGCCGGTCAGAGTGACGGAAAAGGAGGCGGGCTGCTCTCCGCCTTGGGTCTCGGCGACTCTTCCGATTCCGACGGGAGTTCGGCTTCCGGCCGTTCCCGTACTCCGGCCGCCGGCGCGGTCCCGTCGCCCGCCCGGCCGGGCCCGCCCGAGCAGCCGCGTACCGATGCGCACTGCGGACCCGAACTGTCCTCCCCGCAGGGCGTGGAGGCGCAGACGTGCGTACTGACCGGCGAGGGCCGGACCTGGGGGCGGAGCTATTACCGCAACACCAGCGGCCGCGCGCTCGACGCGGTACTCACGCTGATGGGTCCGGCGGGACGGACGGTGCAGATCCGTTGCGCGGTCGGCGCGGGCGACGAGCCGGGTCTGTGCGAAACGCCGCGGGATCCTTCGGCGGGGACTCCGAACGGCTACTCGGCTGTTGCGGAGTTTGCAGTTCCGGATGCGGAAGGGGCTCTGCTTCTGCGGTCCGGGAGCAACTCACCGGTACCGGGTGACGGTTGAACGTCACCGGAAAATCAAGGGCCCGGTCGCTGGCGACGGGGGATGCACCAGCGACCGGGCTACAAGAACGGTAACAAGAGATCGCCTGTTCGCAAATTCGATCTCTGATATTCAGACACCGATTTGCAGGCGATTAGCGGGAGTTGTGACTCCGGTCACCGGTCACCGGTGAGTCGTGGCCGTCGGCTGCGGGGGGACCGGGACCGGGCTCCCGCAGCCGACGGCCGGGAGTCAGCTGAGGGTCACCTGGCGGTTGGTGAGGCCGCCGCGCGCCCGGCGCTCCTCCGTGGTGAGCGGCGCGTCCGTGGACAGCGCCACGGCCAGCCGCTCGGCGAGCTCGGCGGCGGGCTTCTCCACGTCGTCCGCCGAGACCCCGGTGGGCAGGTCCCAGACGGGGACCAGGAGCCCGTGCGCGCGGAAGGAGCCGACGAGCTTGGTGCCCTCGCCGAGCGAGGACGTGCCCGCCGCGTGCAGGCGCGCGAGCGCGTCGAGCAGCTTCTCCTCGGGCTCCGGCATGACCCAGCGCAGGTGGTTCTTGTCCGGGGTCTCGCACCAGTAGGCGGCGTCGACGCCGGTCAGCTTGACGGTCGGGATGGCGGCCGCGTTGGCGCGCTCCAGGGAGGCGGCCACCTCGGGGGAGGCGGTCTGGGCGCTGTCCGCGTCGGCGATCCAGAATTCGAAGCCGCTGTGGACAACCGGCTCGAAACCGCCGTCGGCCGCCAGGAGATCCTGAAGTCGCGGGCCCTCGGCCGGAACGCGGCGGGCCGGGACGATGGTGCCCGGCTCGGCGGCGAGCGCGCGCTCCAGGGTGTCGGCCATGTCCCGGGCGAGGTCGCCGGTGGTGGAGTCGTTCTGCAGGCCGAGCAGGACCGAGCCGTCCTCGCGGCGCAGGGCCGGCGAGGCCATCGGGAGTACGGTCACCAGCGTGACGGAGGGGACTCCCTCGGGCAGGCCGCCCTTGAGCGTGAGCGGGACCGTGGCGGCGGGCACGAGCTCGCGCAGCGCCACCCAGTCGCATTCGCCGGGCAGGCCCTCGAACGGGCGGGCCACGTGCTCGGTGACGGCGTGCGCGGCGGCTGCGCCGTGGCAGGCCTTGTAACGGCGCCCGGATCCGCAGGGGCAGGGCTCGCGAGCGCCCACTACCGGGATCTCCCCGTTGTTGAGCTGCGGCTTTGCGGTCTTCGCGGCGGGGCGCTTCTTGGCCATCGTGGGTGTCTCCCGGTTGCGGCGGTACGGCGTCGGTCTGGGCGCGAGCCTAGCCGTTCGTACCGCCGCAACAGGTGGGGTGCGGCCGGGAGCACGGTCGGCGTGCACTCCCGGACGGCCGCCATCTGCCTTCTCGGAGACTGGGAATGAGCGATCAAGGATCCAGATCGTCGAAGGCTGTACCGAAGTCGATCGCCGGGGGCGCAACGCGCGTAGCGAAATCCTCGTGCCGGGCCCCACAGGCAACGATCACCCACACGGTGATCTCACCCGCCGCTCCGTCCCGGACACCCCAGTCCTGGGCCAGGGCGCTGATGATGTTCAGCCCCCGGCCGCCCCGTGCGGTGACCGAAGGCGTGGCCGGGATCGGGCGGGTGGGCCCGCCTCCGTCCGTGACCTCGACCGTCAGTCGTCCCGCCTTGTCGACGCGCCACGAAGCGCGTATCTCGCCGTCACCGACTTCCCGCGATCCCAGCGGTCTGCCGTGCCGGCAGGCATTGCTGAGCAGTTCGGAAAGGATCAGTACTGCGTCGTCCACGACCGATTCGGACACCCCGTTGACGCGCAGTTGCTCGCGCATCCGGTGTCTCGCCTCGCCCACGCCAGCAGGACCATGGCGTACGTCCATGCACGACGACGTGGGCACTTCCTGTGCCACCATCAACGCCACCCCCGGAACCTCCTTAGCCCCACGCATGGTCTGGATGCCCCAATGGCCTGGACCGGAAACCGCCGGAGCATGGCCCTCTGACGCATTCGTCACGACCGGATGCGGAGCGGATGCGCCGGTGCACACCCCGTCACGGGCGCGCCGCATGTGACGGGTGTGCAAAAGGGGACGTCAGCGTCCTAGTTGTGACAGAACCTGTCGGGGTCTGTTCGTGATGATCGCTTCCACACCCAAATCAGCGCAGAGCTGAACATCTTCCGGATCGTTCACGGTCCATACGTGCACGGGGTGGCCCGCGGCCTGAAGTTTGCGGATGAAGCCCGGATGGCCGCGCACGATCCGCATGCCCGGACCCGCGATCCCTACTCCTGCCGGCAGCCGCCCGTCCCGCATCCGGGGCGAGACGAACTGCATGAGGTACACGGTCGGGATCGTCGGCGCCGCCGCCCGCACCCGGTGCAGGGAGCGTGCGGAGAAGCTCATGACCCGGATCGGGTGCGGGCCCTCGGCGGGCGGGGCGTCCAGGCCGAAGCGCTTGAGGAGGAACATCAGACGTTCCTCCACCTGTCCGGCCCAGCGGGTCGGATGCTTCGTCTCGATCGCCAGCTGCACGGGCCGCCCGGCGTCCGCGACCAGCTCCAGCAGCCGCTCCAGCGTGAGCACGGAGGTGCGCTCGGGGTCGGCGTCCCAGTCGGGGGACTCCTCGCGGTCCTTCCACGAGCCGAAGTCGAGGGCGGCGAGGTCGGCGAGCTCCAGGGCCGAGACGGCCCCGCGGCCGTTGGAGGTCCGGTTGACCCGGCGGTCGTGGACCAGGACGAGATGGCCGTCCGCCGTCAGCCGGATGTCGCACTCGAGGGCGTCCGCCCCGTACTCGATGGCCCTGCGGTAAGCGGCCAGGGTGTGCTCGGGGGCATCCTCCGAGGCGCCGCGGTGGGCGACGACCTGGATGGGGCGCGGCGTTGCGTGGGTCACCGGGCCATGGTGCCACCGAGGGGGCATCCGATGTCGGGGCGAGCTCGGCGGGCGCTCCTGCGGATGCGCCGGATATGTCGGAGATAAAGGATGGGGGAGACTCACAGGTCCGGCTTACAGTGCTCTGACGGGTCATGGGAAAGGCTTTGCCCCGGAACTTGTATGGCACGTCGAACGTTCAGTCGGACCGATATCGCCAGATTTTTGAAGCCGTGTGTGACGAGGAGAGAGCGCTGTGAGCACCGAGAACGAGGGCACCGCGGCCCCGACACCCCCCGCGGCCCCGTCCGCACCCCCGGTGGCCGCGCCAGCCGACGCCGCGCCCGCCGTGACCGCTCCCGTGGAACCGGTGACGCAGCAGCTGCCGCCGACGCCCGCGCCGGGTGGCGAGCCGACCCAGCAGCTCCCCCACACCTCCGCCGGGCAGCCCGCGGCCGCCCAGCCCGTGGCTCCCGCGCCGGCGTATGCCGAGAGCCCCGTCCCGCCGGTCACCCCGGCGTACGCCGAGACCCCCGCTTCCGCTCCGCCGCAGGCGACCGGAGCCGAGGGCTGGCCTCCGCCCCCGCCCGCGGCCCCCGCGTACGGGACCGGCGGCGGCCACGGCGGCGGCGCCTGGGGCGTGCCCCTGGCCGCGGACGGCGCCCCGCAGCCCAAGCGGAAGGGCAAGGGCGGCCTGGTCGCCGGCGTCCTCGCGGCAGCTCTCCTCGCGGGCGGCGTGGGCGGCGGCGTCGGCTACTGGGCCGCCGACCGGAGCAGCAACGGCTCCGGCTCGACCACGGTCACCGCCGGGAACACCCCCAAGGACCTCAAGCGGGACGCCGGCTCCGTCGCGGGGCTGGCCGCGGGCGCCCTGCCCAGCGTCGTCACCATCGAGGCCTCGGCCGGAGACGGCGACGGCGGCACCGGCACCGGCTTCGTCTACGACGAGCAGGGCCACATCCTCACCAACAACCACGTGGTGGCCTCCGCCGCCAACGGCGGCAAGCTCAGCGCGACGTTCTCGGACGGCAAGAAGTACGAGGCCGAGGTCGTGGGCCGGGCCCAGGGCTACGACGTGGCCGTCATCAAGCTGAAGAACCCGCCGTCCGGCCTCAAGCCGCTGGCGCTGGGCGACTCGGACAAGGTCGCCGTCGGCGACTCGACCATCGCGATCGGCGCACCGTTCGGCCTGTCCAACACGGTCACCACCGGCATCGTCAGCGCCAAGCACCGCCCCGTCGCCTCCGGTGACGGATCCGGCGGCAAGAGCTCGTACATGAGCGCCCTGCAGACGGACGCGTCGATCAACCCGGGCAACTCCGGCGGCCCGCTGCTCGACGGCCGCGGCGCGGTCATCGGCATCAACTCGGCCATCCAGTCGGCCGGCAACGGCGGCTTCGGAGGCGGCCAGGCCGGCTCCATCGGCCTCGGTTTCGCCATCCCGATCAACCAGGCGAGGAACGTGGCCGACTCCCTGATCAAGACCGGCAAGCCGGTCTACCCGGTGATCAAGGTCTCCGTGGACCTCGCGGCCAAGACCGAGGGCGCCAAGATCTCCGAGAGCGGCGCCGCGGCCAACGACCTGGTCGACCCGAACGGCCCGGCCGGCAAGGCGGGTCTGAAGCCCGGCGACATCATCACCCAGCTCGGCGACAAGCCGATCGACAGCGGCCCGACGCTGATCAGCGAGATCTGGACCTACAAGCCGGGCGAGACGGTGAAGCTGACCTACCTGCGCGGCGGTAAGCCGACGACGGTGGACATCACGCTCGGCTCGCAGGTCGGCGACAAGTAGCCGGCTCGACTGGCTTGATGGCGAGGGGCCGCAGGCGGGATTCCGGCAGGGGCCCCAGCCACAATCAGCGTATGATTAGATGGTGGTGGCTGCGCGGCACCAAAGGACGTTACCCG
>NZ_JBSGWY010000005.1:186035-241692 GCF_053609145.1 Streptomyces sp. NPDC054961
TGGGTTGGCAACACCGGCCGTGTCGTCGCGCGCGGCAATTTTCCCGGCCGGAGTGGCTTTGTGGGGCGGGGCGGCGTCGCGGCATCGCGCGGGCCCCCCCCTCCCAATATCTGCTTATGCTTCGAGGGTGTTCGACTCGCGGCACATACGGACGTTCCACGAGGTGGTCGCCTCCGGGTCCTACTCGGCCGCCGCCCGTGTCCTCGGCTACACCCAGCCCGCGATCACCCAGCAGATGAAGGCGCTCGAACGCGCCGTCGGGACCCCGCTGTTCACCCGCGTGGGCCGCCGCATGCAGCTCACCGAGGCCGGCGAGTCCATGGTCCGGCACGCCGAGTCCATCCTCGGCAGCCTCTCCGCCGCCGAGGCCCAGCTGAAGGCCTACGCCCGGCTGCGCACCGGCCGCGTCCGGCTCTGCGGATTCCCCAGCGCCAACGTCACCCTCGTCCCGGAAGCCCTGAGCTGCCTGGCCAAGGACCACCCCGGCATCCAGGTCGAGCTGCTCGAGGGCGAGCCTCCGGACTCGCTGCGCAGGCTGGAGCGCGGTGAGTGCGACATCACCCTGGCCTTCACCTATCCCGGCCTGCACGAGGAGATCCCGGAGGAGGTGGCCGAGGTCAAGCTGCTGGAGGACCAGCTGACGGTGTTGCTGCCGACCGGGCACCCACTGGCCCGGCGCCGCGCCGTCCACCTGGCCGACCTCGCCGAGGAGCGGTGGATCGCCGGCTGCCCGCGCTGCCGGGCGAACCTGCTGCACGAATGCGCGGAGCTGGGCTTCGTCCCCGACATCCGGTTCGCCACGGACGACAACCTGGTCGTGCAGAGCCTGGTGGCGCAGGGCCTGGGCGTCGCCATGATGCCCGCGCTGGTGCTGCCCTCGCTCTCCCTGACCAAGGTGTGCGGACGGGCCCTGGAACCGGCCGCGCGCCGCCACATCGCCGCCTACGTCTACCGCGACCACCTGCGGATTCCCGCGACGGCGGTGGTGCTGGACGCCCTGAGGCAGGCGGCGTCGAACCGGATCGGCTGCTGAGCGGGCACCACCCACTCATAAGCTGAACTTGGGATTTCAGCTCAGAACTGTCGTTGGACGTGATGGGTGGCCTCCTCGACGCTCCCCTTATGACCACCACCACTCCGGCCCGCACGACCGCGAGGATGGCCGCCCTCGTCGCCGAGATCCGTACGGTCGTCGACCGGGGTCTGGCCCCGGACCTGACCGCTTACCTGGTCGGCGAGCGCCTCGCCCCGCACCTGGGGATGCCGGGCTTGCTCACCGCGGAGCAGCGGGAGGGGCACACCGACCGGTACCGGCAGCACGTCCTGCACGCGGAGCCGGACGGCAGTTTTTCGGTGGTGGCCCTCGTGTGGCTGCCGGGCCAGGAGACCGCCGTCCACGACCACGTCTCCTGGTGCGTGGCCGGGGTGCACGAGGGTGAGGAGAGCGAACTCCGCTACCGCCTCGTCCCCGCGACGGCGACCGCGGGGGCCCGGCTGGTGGCCACGGAGCACGTGGTCAACGGTCCCGGTGACGTCTGCGGGTTCGCCCCGCCCGGGGACATCCACAAGGTCCGCAACTCCTGTCGTACGAAGGCGATATCCCTCCACGTCTACGGCGCCGACGTCGTTCGCCTGGGCAGTAGCGTCCGCCGCGTCTACACGCTCCCGTCCGACTGATGGCCCTGCTGAACCGCCCGGTGAGTGGGGCGGACTCGACGGAGCCGGTCGATGTTTCACGTGAAACACCGTCGTCGTGGCCCGGGTTGGGGCTGGCCCTGGCCGGCGTGCTGGTGGCCTGGTCGGTACATCGGCTGGCCTCCTGGGCGCCGATGCTGACCGTGTCGGTGGTGCTGGGCATCGCCGCCGCGCACCTCCCGGGCCTACGGGGCTTCGTGCGGGGCCCCGCGCGCCCGGGTCTCTCCCTGGCCGGCCGGCGGCTTATGCGGATCGGCATCGTCCTGCTGGGCCTGGCGCTGGGCCTGGACCAGGTGCTCCGGCTGGGCTGGGCCACGGTGGCGATGGTGGCCGCCGTGGTGGCGGCGACCTTCTTCGGCACGCTCTGGCTCGGCCGCAGGCTGGGCCTGCCCGGGGACCAGCCGCTGCTGATCGCCACGGGGTACTCGATCTGCGGAGCCTCGGCCATCGGAGCGGTCAGCGAGGTGTCCGGCAGCGACGAGGAGGACGTGGCCTCCTCGGTCGCCCTGGTCACCCTCTGCGGCACCCTGGCCATCGCCGTACTCCCCCTGCTCCAGGGGCCCCTGGGCCTCACGGACCCGGAATTCGGCCGCTGGGTGGGCGCGAGCGTCCATGACGTCGGCCAGGTGGTGGCCACCGCGCAGACCGCGGGCCCGGGTGCGCTCGGCGAAGCGGTCCTGGTCAAGCTGATGCGCGTGGCGATGCTGGCCCCGCTGGTGGCCGCGGTGGCCTTCTCGGTACGGGCCCGCAAGCGCGGGGTACGCACCCCCTCGGGCCGACGGCCGGCCCCGGTGCCCCTGTTCGTGGCCGGCTTCCTTGCCGCGGCCGCGCTGCGCGCCACGGACGTACTGCCCGACGCGGCACTGGAAGGGGCGCACACCGCGCAGGAACTGCTGCTCGCGGCAGCCCTGTTCGGCCTGGGCAGCGCGGTCCACCTGCCCACCCTCGCGCGCACCGGCGGCCGGGCCGCCCTGCTGGGGCTGGCGGCCTGGGTCGTGGTGGCCGGAGTCTCGTTCGCGGGCGTCCTTCTGACCGCGTAGCCCCGGAACGGAGGGGAGTTGGCCAATTCCTGGCCAGAACCGACTGAACGTTCCGACTGCTTCCTGACATCTCGTCCCGGCCGTGCCACGCTGCCCCCGATCCGCACCGATCCGCACCGACAACTCTTCATCCGGACACGGCAGAAGGAGTCATTGCGTGAATCGTCATCGCACGGCCCTATCGGTCTTACTCGCGGCGGGCGCCCTGCTCGCGGGCGTTCTCACGGCGGCCCCGCCCTCGGTCGCGGCGGACCATCCCGCCCGCGGCTTCTGGACCGCCGAGCGGATGCGGGCCGCCGCTCCGCTGGACATCACGGCGGCCCCGGGCGCCGTAGCCCGCACCGCCCCCACGACCACGCTGCATCCCACGACGATCGCTCCGACCCCCGCGACATCCGCGGTTCCCGCGGCCTTCCCGCAGCCGGGCGGCCCCTGGACGTCGGGGGGCGCGGTGGTGAAGACCTCGGGGCGGGTGTTCTTCACCTTCAACGGGAAGAACGCCTCCTGCTCGGGCGACTCGATCACCAGCGCCAACGGCAGCACGGTGATCACCGCCGGCCACTGCGTGAAGTACCAGGGCGCCTGGCACACCAACTGGACCTTCGTCCCGGGCTACGACAACGGGAACGCGCCCTACGGGCAGTGGACGGCCACCAAGACCTTCGCGACGGACCAGTGGGTGGCGAGCGAGGACATGAACATGGACGTCGGCCTCGCGGTCGTCGCCCCGCTGAACGGCCAGAACCTCAGCCAGGTCGTCGGCGCCCAGGGCATCGTGTTCAACGGCGGCTACAACAAGAAGATGTACGCCTTCGGCTTCCCCGCGGCGGCGCCGTACGACGGCACGAAGCTCGTCTACTGCAGCGGCAACACCGGGAAGGACTTCCTGCTGACCAAGGACCACGGCCTGCCCTGCAACATGACCGGCGGCTCCAGCGGCGGCCCTTGGTTCCAGGACTTCAACGAGGCGACGGGCCTGGGCACGCAGGCCTCGGTGAACAGCTTCGGCTACACCTTCCTGCCGAACCGCATGTTCGGCCCGTACTTCGGCCCCGAGGCGAAGGCGGCCTACGACAAGGCCCAGACCGCCTGACCCCTGAAATCCCCAGCGCCGACGACCCCCACCGCCCGGTACTCTGTACCGGCCAGGTGGGTTGCCCGAGCGGCCTAAGGGAACGGTCTTGAAAACCGTCGTGGCGCGAGTCACCGTGGGTTCAAATCCCACACCCACCGCCAGCTCAGCGAACGCGCTGATCAAAAGGGGTGTCTCTCATGGAGAGGCACCCCTTCTGCGTCCCCCTGTCTCATCAGGGGTCTCCCCTGGCACGTCGTTGATCACTGTGTACGGCCAACCTGCGGCCAAGGCCCTCAGCCGATCGCGGAGAGACTTGTTCGGGCTTGGGGACAGTGCCACCGCACCCCTTGCCCCCTCGAAGCGGTGCTGCCGCTGGGTGAGCTGGTGATGCTCCACAGCGCGCCGTGCCACCTCGACGGGGTCCATGCCAGCCACGGGGCTCAGGTCTGGTCGAGTCAGCCGTCGAACCAGACGACCAGGCGGACGCCCTCGTCGCCGTGCAGAGTCGCGAGGGTCCGCATGACCGACCAGACGGCACCCCAGTCACTGTCGGGCACAGCGTGCTTCCGTCGGAGGCGTCCGATGCGGAAGAGGCGGTCGCCGTCGGGCCACTCCGTGCCCTCGGGGTAGGTACGGCCCGCGCGGTAGAGGGAGTGGGGGGCGGTGAGGCCGGACAGCTCGGCAAAGCGGGTGAGGCTGGTGTTCCGGCCGGCCAGCTCCCAGGTTCCGTCCGGACCACGGCGGTACTCATGGACGCAGTCATCGACGTCGTTCGCGGCCTCGTCCCAGTCCGTGGCCACCAGTTCCGCCCAGGTGATCCAGGACGCACCGGTCGCGTCCGAGCTCCAGGACTCGAAGTCGGCGAGGGTCTCCTGAGACACGTCAGACGGTAGGCCGCGGTGATCGGCGAGCGGGCGGAAGGAGGTGGTGTCGCGCATGCCGAACAGGGAGCCGAAGGCCACGTAGGAGCGCCCGTTGTAGAGGTGAGTGAGGTCGATGGCCCCGCTCCAGCTGCGGTCGTCCTCGTCCAGCCAGCGGTCCCAGCGACACTCGATGAACCCGTGTATGTCTGCTCCCATGCCTGGAATTGTTCTCCGTCGGGGTAAGGCGTGCGACGAGATTTCCGGCTTGCCGACTGGCTCCGAGCATGCTCGGTCGGGCGCCGAAGCTGGGGCTGGTCCCCCAGGCGTCCCCGGGCTCCGGCGATCAGGGTCGCCGGAGGACCCCTTCGCGGGTCAGCGAGGCGAGAGCGCTCGGGGGACTCGGGCATGCCTGTCCCTCTTCCCGTCGGGTGGCGAGGTACCGGGCGGAGCTTGGCCGGAGAGGGCCTTTCGGATACCTGAGTCGCGATTTCCTCCGCTTCGAAAGGCCGGGACTTTCTAGAGCGGGCGTTCCTTATGTGGCGTTTCGCGGAGTTTGTGGGTTCCCCTGCGCGTGCGGAAGGTGGCGCTCCACATAAACTTTGGATCTTTTTGTGGCGAGGCTCTTATCCACAGGTTCGGGATCTGTGTATTGCCTGGCCAGAGGCTGTTTGGTGACGGTTTTGCACAGTCGGTTGTCCACGCCTTCGTACACAGGGATCCAGGGTGTGCCCACATCCGATTCAAGGTTATCCACAGGGACCTGTGGATGAGTGAGTTTGCTGGAAAGCGACTTGCTGCCACCCTTTCTTTCACGAGGTGGCGAGGTCGCAAAAAGGCGGCCCCCGCTGGCACGGGAGCCGCCCTGACCCTTCTGGAAGGTCACTCATGACAGTACCTAGTGAGCGCGTCAGCTCAAGCCCCGGGGACGACCCCTCCGGCCGCTCCGACGAGCGCGGGACGATCCGTCGCCGGCCGTTGCTGCTCGGCCTGGCGGGTGTCGCCGCGGTGGCGACGGGACTCGTGTGCTTCTTCCCGTCGTTCGCCGGGCCCATCAGCACCGGGGCGACGGTGCTGGCGCTGGGGCCGGTCGTGCAGGCGAGGTTCGGCGGGCCGAAGGAGCGTCGGCGCGACCGCCAATAGTGCCGTGACGGCGCGGCCGGATCTCATCCTGCGTGGGCCCTGTGTGGCCCCGTGTGTGGGCCGGTGTGGTGAGGCCGTGAGGCGTGAGGCGCGTCTCTCCAGGGTCAGACGATGTGCTGATCAGAAGGGGTGCCACCGTCCGGTGGCGCCCCTTTCGCGTGCGGTCGGCCGAACAGGGCGACCAGCCGGACACCCTCGTCGCCCTGCGGGCCCGCCGGGGTGCGCAGGGAATCGGCCGGAGACGGGGCTGTTTCTGCTGCTCGGGCGGCCGGCGGGCCCCCTTTGGCGGGTCGCCCTCAGGCCTGCTCAGACGGGCCGTGCGCCCGGGATGTCCAAGGTGGAAATCATGGCATTGGTTCCTTTGGGTGGTGTTTGTCGGAAGATCGGCGCGGGCCGTGGAGGCGCTGCGGTTGCGCTCGCATCATGACGAATGTATTCAGATCCGCCCGTCGGAACATCGCGAAATGAGGGACCCGTCATGGCTCACCGCAGCACCATCACGTCGATCTGGACCACCTTCCTCGCAGCGCTCGTGGCGCTCTTCACCACCCTCGGTCTCGGTGGCAAGGCCGCATCGGCCGTCGCCGCCTCCCCCGCCTCCCCCGTCGCCCCGGCGGCCTCCACCGTGACGCGGCCGGCCTTCGTGGCCCGGCAGACTTGGCGGGCGATGATGCGGGGCGGATCGCTCCCGCCCACCATCAAGCAGCGCATCCGCGCCGAAGCCCACGGCAAGACTCCTTCCGTCCGCCGCTCCAGCACCGCCGCCGCACTCACCGCGGGTTCCGGTTCCGGCGCTGAGTCGGGCATCGCGTCCGGACTCGGATCCGGCCGCGCACTCGGATCCGCTGGGGCCGATCGTTCGGCCGCGGTCACCGCACTGGGCCGCAGCGGCGTCGCTCAGGAGATGGCGCTTGCCGCGTAGCCGTACGGAGCGGAACGAGCAGGACCAGTACGAGCGGGACCGTGGAACGAGAACGAGCGGGACCGGTACGAGCAGGACCGTGGGATCGGAACGAGCAGGACCGAACGAGCAGGACCGTGGGACCGGAACGAGCAGGGCCGAACGAGCAGGGCGTGGCGTAGCGGGACGCGACGTGGCACCACGGGTCGGACGCGGGCAGCCGCATGACCCGGAGCACGGCGGCGCGCAGCGCACACAGCATGCAGTACTCATGCGTCACGCGGTACAGCACGGCACGTAGGACGTCACGACGCACGAGGCCACGACGCAGGACGTAAGCCGCAGGTCACAGCGCACAGCGCACAGCGCGAAGCACGCACCACGCACCACGCACCACGCACCACGCACGCGTACGACAGCAGGCGCTCGAGCCCGGTCGGTCGGTGGAAGCAGGCCGAGACCGTGGATCGCGCCGCGAGCGTGCCCCGGAGTGGGGCACCGTGGGATTGCCCCGGCGGGCGCCGGGGACGCGTCGGGAGCGTAGGGGGCGCGGAGTTCGGGATTGCAGGGCCGCAGGCCCGGGAGACGGTGGGTTCCCGGACGGCGCGGCTCTTTTTGGCATGTCCGGCCCCGGGCGGTGGGCGGAACGCCTGGAGGACAAAGACCTGGCGAGCATCCGTACCGCCCGCGTCATCACCGACGTCGCCGCGTGCGGCCCCGCCCGGGTCGCCGCCCCGGCCTTGACATCCACCTAGAATCTGACGGACAGTCAGGTCCACTCGATGATGTGATGCCGGGAGGCCAGCGCCGTGCACCTCGCCCCGACCGAAGGCCAGTTGCGGCTCCGCGCCGAACTGCGTGCGTACTTCGGAAACCTGCTGCCGGACGGGGTGCCCGAGGACCCCGCCGAGCAGCGCGCACTACTGCGCCGCATAGGCGCCGACGGGCTCCTCGGCCTCGGCTGGCCCGTCGAGTACGGAGGCCGTGGCCGAGGCCCCGACGAGCAGTTCGTGTTCTTCGACGAGGCCTACCGGGCCGGTGCTCCCGTCTCCATGGTCACCCTCAACACCGTGGGCCCGACCCTGATGAAGTACGGGACGCAGGAGCAGAAGGACTACTTCCTCCCCCGGATCCTCACGGGCGAACTCGTCTTCGCCATCGGCTACTCGGAGCCCGAGGCCGGCACCGACCTCGCTTCGCTCCGGACCAGGGCCGTGCGGCACGCCGGGGAGTGGGTGATCGACGGGCAGAAGATCTTCACGTCCAACGCCCAGAACGCCGACTGGATCTGGCTCGCCTGCCGCACCGACCCGGAGGCTCCCAAGCACAAGGGCATCTCCATCATCCTGGTGCCCACCGATGATCCCGGTTTCACCTGGACCCCGATCGAAACGGTCGGCGGTCTGACCACGACCGCCACGTACTACGACTCCATCCGCGTGCCCGTCGGCAACCTCGTCGGTCCCGAGCACGGCGGCTGGGGACTGATCACCAACCAGCTCAACCACGAGCGCGTGGCCCTCGCCGCCATCGGCATGCAGGCCGAGGACTTCTACGAGGCCGCGCTCGACCACGTGCGCACCCCTGACCCGGTCACCGGCGAGCGTCCGGCCGACCGGCCCTGGGTGCAGTCCCGCCTCGCCGAGGCCCACGCGCGCCTCGCCGCCGTACGCCTCCTGAACTGGCGGCTGGTCCAGGACGTCGGCGCCGGCTCCCTGGCCCCCGGCGATGCGAGCGGCGTGAAGTTCCTGGGCACCGAGTCCACCGTCGAGGTCTACCGGATCTGCCAGGAGGTGGTGGGGGAGGAGGCCCTCGTACGGGGCCCGGGACCCGGGGCCTTCGAGGGCGGCGAACTGGAGCGGATGAACCGGGCCGCCCAGATCAACACCTTCGGCGGCGGCGTCAGCGAGGTGCAACGGGAGATCGTCGCGATGATGCGGCTCGGCATGAAGGGGAGGAAGAGATGACCGCCAAGAGGGCCGAGAGCCCCCGGAGCGCCCGGACCGGCACGACCGACGCGCCCATCACCACAGCCGCCACCACAGACACCGCCACCACAGACACCGCCACCACCGCGACGACCGCCTCCGCCATGACCACCACCACCACGACCGACGAAGCCTCGGCAGCCGGCTTCCACGCGTTGCTGAAGGCCTTCGAGGGACAGCCCGCCGCCGCCGGGGGGCAGGGCAAGGACGCGGTCAACGAGCCGATGATCCGGCACTGGTGCGAGGCGATGGGTGACGCCAACCCCGCCTACACCGGGCCGGACGCCATCGCCCCGCCCACCATGCTCCAGGCCTGGACGATGGGCGGTCTCTCCGGCCACAGCGACCGCTCCTCGGCCTACGACGAGCTCTTCGCGCTGCTCGACGGCGCGGGCTGCACCTCCGTGGTCGCCACCGACTGCGAGCAGGAGTACCTGCGGCCGCTGCGCCCCGGCGACGCGATCACCTTCGACGCCGTCATCGAGTCGGTGTCCGCGCGCAAGACCACCAAGTTGGGCACCGGCCACTTCGTGACCACCCGCATGGATGTCCGCGCGAACGGTGAGCTCGCCGGGACGCACCGCTTCCGGATCCTCAAGTACGCACCGGCGGCGAAGCCGGCCGCACAACGAGCCGCACGACAGGCGGCACCACAGGCGGCCGCACCACAGGCCGCACAGCGCCCCGCGCAACCATTGCCGAAGAAGCCCGCCCAGCGGCCCCGCCCCGTGATCAACCGCGACAACCAGGGCTTCTGGGACGGCGTCCGCGATCACAAGCTGCTGATCCAGCGCTGCACCGCCTGCGCCACGCTCCGGTTCCCGTGGCTCCCCGGCTGCAACGCCTGCGCGAGCCCGGACTGGGACACGATCGAGGCCTGCGGCTCCGGCACGGTGTTCAGCTACGTGGTCATGCACCACCCGCCCTTCCCGGCGTTCGATCCGCCCTACGCCGTCGCGCTCGTCGAACTCGCCGAGGGGGTCCGCATGGTCAGCAACATCACCGGGGTCCCCCATGACAAGGTCCGCATCGGCCTGCCCGTCCGACTGGAGTTCCTGCGCGTGGACGAGGAACTGGAACTGCCCGTCTTCCGGGGGAGCGAGGCCTGATGGACTTCCGCCCCACCGAGGAGCAGGCCGCCGCGGCCGGACTCGCCGCCCAGATCTTTCGCGACCTCGCCACCCACGACCGCCTCGCGGCCGCCGGCACCGGCAGCGACGCCGAGCTGTGGAAGGCCCTCACCGCCGCCGGACTGACCGCCGCCGTCGAGGACGTCGGCCTGCTCGGCCTGGTGCTCCTGCTGGAGGAACAGGGCCGCACCACCGCACAGGTCCCGTACGCCGCCACCTGCGTCTACGGGGTCCTGGCCCTGACCCGGCACGGCAGCGCCGCTCAGCGCGCCCGGCTGCTGCCCGCCCTGGGCTCCGGCGACGCGGTGGCCACCGGCGCCTTTCCCCGGCGCGGCCGGATCACCGCGTCGCAGGACGGCCTGCTCACCGGCACCGCCCCCGCCGTCCCGTGGCTGCGCGAGGCCACGCACGTCCTGGTCCCGGACGCGGCCGGGGCCCTGTGGCTCGTACGGACCGACGCGCCCGGGGTGCACACCTCGGCGGTGGAGACCACGGCGCCCTGGTCGGCCGCGAGCCTGACCCTGACCGGCGCGGCAGCGGAACGCATCGGCGGGGAGGACGCCTACGCGGACGTGCTGGCCGTGGCCCGCACCGCCTTCGCCGGACTCCAGGCGGGGGTCTGCGCGGGCTCCCTGGCCCGCGCGGTGGAGTACACCTCCACCCGCGAGCAGTTCGGCCGGCCGCTCTCCACGAACCAGGGGGTCATGCTGCGCGCGGCCGACGCGTACATGGACACCGAGGCGATCCGGGTCACCGCGTACGAGGCGGCCTGGCGCGTCGACGAAGGGCTCCCGGCCGGGCACCACGCGCTGACGGCGGCCTGGTGGGCCTCGGAGGCGGGCAAGCGGGTCGTCCACGCGGGCCAGCACCTGCACGGCGGGATGGGAGCCGACCTCGACCACCCCGTCCACCGGCACTTCCTGTGGGGGCGCCAGCTCGACGCGTACCTGGGGTGCGGCAGCGAGCTGCTGGCCGAGCTGGGGGCGCTCCTGTCCGAGGGCGCGCCCGACACCGCGTCCGACACCGGGCCCGACGACGCACTTGAAGCACCCGGAGCACCCGAGGGGGATGCCGCATGAACATCGGCGACACACTGCCGCCGCTGGAGGTACCGGTCACCCGCACGCTGATCGTCGCGGGCGCGATCGCCTCCCGCGACTACCAGGACGTGCACCACGACGCGGCGCTCGCGCGGGAGAAGGGCTCTCCGGACATCTTCATGAACATCCTGACGACCAACGGCCTGGTCGGCCGGTACATCACCGATCACCTGGGCCCGGCCGCCGTACTGCGCAAGGTCGCCATCCGGCTCGGCGCCCCCAACTACCCCGGCGACACGATGACCCTCACCGGCACCGTCACCGCCCGGGACGGGGACACCGCCGAGATCCGGGTCGTCGGGGCCAACGGCATCGGCCACCACGTCACGGGCACCGTCACGGTCATCCTTCCCGCCCGGGGAGGCTCGCGATGAGCGTCCGCAACCGCGACGGACTCGGCGGCCGCGCCGCCATCGCCGGCATCGGCGCGACCGAGTTCTCCAAGGACTCCGGCCGCAGCGAGCTCAAACTGGCCGTCGAGGCCGTGCACGCGGCCCTCGACGACGCGGGGCTCACCCCCGCGGACGTCGACGGCATGGTCACCTTCACGATGGACACCAGCCCCGAGATCACCGTGGCCCAGGCGGCCGGCATCGGAGAGCTGTCCTTCTTCTCCCGCATCCACTACGGCGGCGGCGCCGCCTGTGCCACCGTGCAGCAGGCCGCCCTCGCCGTCGCCACCGGGGTCGCGGAGGTCGTCGTCTGCTACCGCGCCTTCAACGAGCGGTCCGGCCGCCGCTTCGGCTCCGGTGTCCAGCAGCGCGAGCCCTCCGCGGAGGGGGCGGCGCTCGGCTGGTCGTTGCCCTGGGGGCTGCTCACCCCGGCCTCCTGGGTGGCGATGACGGCCCAGCGCTACCTGCACGCGTACGGCCTGACCCCGGAGGCCTTCGGCCACGTCGCCGTCACCGACCGCCGGCACGCCGCGAACAACCCGGCCGCCTACTTCCACGGCAAGCCCATCACGCTCGCCGACCACGCCGCCTCCCGTTGGATCGTCGAGCCGTTGCGGCTGCTGGACTGCTGCCAGGAGACGGACGGCGGCCAGGCCATCGTGGTCACCACCGCCGAACGGGCCCGCGACCTCAGGCAGAAACCTGCCGTGATCACGGCCGCCGCCCAGGGCGCGGGCCGCCGCCAGGAGGGGATGACCTCCTTCTACCGGGACGATCTGACCGGGCTGCCGGAGATGGACGTGGTGGCCCGCCAGCTGTGGCGGACCAGCGGGCTGCGCCCCTCCGACATCGACGTCGGCATCCTCTACGACCACTTCACCCCCTTCGTGCTGATGCAGCTCGAGGAGTTCGGGTTCTGCGCACCGGGGGAGGCCGCCGATTTCGTCGCCGCGGACGCCCTGCCGCTCAACACCCACGGCGGGCAGCTCGGAGAGGCGTACCTGCACGGCATGAACGGCATCGCCGAGGCCGTGCGCCAGCTGCGCGGCACCTCCGTCAACCAGGTCGCGGGCGCCTCGCACACCCTGGTCACGGCAGGTACCGGGGTACCCACCTCCGGCCTGATCCTCGGCGCGGACGGCTGACCGCCGCGCCGCCACCGGTCCAGGGAGGGCCCCGCCTCCTCCACCTTCAGGAGGTGGGGCAGACCCCACCCCTACAACCTGAGGCGGACCCGGCTTCGGCACTTCCGGGCGATTCCTCGGGGCGCCCGCGCTCCTAGCGTGGATGCATGACCACGCCTGTGTGCACGCTCGCCTCGAATCCGACGCCGTACCCGTCGTTCTCGGCGTACGTCCGGACCCGGGGCACGGTCCTGATGCGGACCGCGCGCTCGCTCACCGCCAACCCCTGCGACGCCGAGGACCTCCTGCAGACCGCGCTCGCCAAGACGTACGTCGCCTGGGACCGCATCGAGGACCACCGGGCCCTGGACGGCTACGTGCGCCGCGCCCTGGTCAACACGCGCACCAGCCAGTGGCGCAAGCGCAAGGTCGACGAGTACGCCTGCGACGAGCTCCCCGAGCCCGGGGAACCGCCGGCCGGTGACCCCGCCGAGGCGCAGGCGCTGCGCGACGCGATGTGGCGCGCGGTGACCCGGCTGCCCGACCGGCAGCGGGCGATGGTCGTCCTGCGGTACTACGAGGACATGACCGAGGTCCAGACCGCCGAGCTGCTCGGGGTCTCCGTGGGCACGGTCAAGAGCGCGGTCTCCCGGGCGCTGGTCAAGCTCCGCGAGGACCCGGAACTGCTCCCGGTCCGCTGAACCAGCCGCCGTCCGCATCCGCTCCGCAGATGTTTCACGTGAAACACCGCCCCGTCCGGCACCCACTCGTCGGGTGTTTCACGTGAAACAACGCGGCGTTTCTACCGCTGGGTAGTGACATGCCGACCGGTACGTGCGCAGAATCGGCAGCATCCGTAGCCGCCGTAGCGCCGCAGCGCTCACCGGGAGGACGCTTTGCTGAGCACGATGCAGGACGTACCACTCCTCGTCACCCGCATACTCCAGCACGGGATGACGATCCACGGGAAGTCCCAGGTCACGACCTGGACCGGGGAGGCCGAGCCGCATCGCCGCAGCTTCGCCGAGATCGGGATCCGCGCCACCCGTCTGGCCAACGCCCTGCGCGACGAGCTCGGAGTCCAGCAGGACGACCGGGTCGCGACCCTCATGTGGAACAACGCCGAGCACGTGGAGGCGTACTTCGCGATCCCCTCCATGGGGTCGGTCCTGCACACGCTGAACCTGCGGCTCCCTCCCGAGCAGTTGGTCTTCATCGTCAACCACGCCGCCGACCGGGTCGTCCTGGTCAACGGCAGCCTGCTGCCGCTGCTGGTGCCCCTGCTGCCGCACCTGCCGACCATCGAGCACGTGGTCGTCGCGGGCGTCGGCGACCGCTCCGCGCTGGAGGGCCTCGACGTGCGCGTGCACGAGTACGAGGAGCTCCTCGCGGGCCGCCCCGACACCTACGACTGGCCCGAGCTGGACGAGCGCCAGGCCGCCGCCATGTGCTACACCTCCGGCACCACCGGGGACCCCAAGGGCGTCGTCTACTCCCATCGCTCGATCTACCTGCACTCGATGCAGGTCAACATGACCGAGTCGATGGGCCTGACCGACCGCGACACCTCCCTCGTCGTGGTCCCGCAGTTCCACGTCAACGCCTGGGGCCTGCCGCACGCCACCTTCATGACCGGCATCAACATGCTGATGCCGGACCGCTTCCTGCAGCCCGCCCCGCTCGCCGAGATGATCGAGCGGGAGAAGCCCTCGCACGCGGCGGCCGTCCCGACCATCTGGCAGGGGCTGCTGGCCGAGGTCACCGCCAATCCGCGCGACCTCAGCTCGATGAAGCAGGTCACCATCGGCGGCTCGGCCTGTCCGCCCTCGCTGATGGAGGCCTACGACAAGCTCGGCGTCCGCGTCTGCCACGCGTGGGGCATGACCGAGACCTCGCCGCTCGGCACCATGGCGCACCCGCCGGCCGGTCTGAGCGCCGAGGAGGAGTGGCCCTACCGGCTCACCCAGGGCCGCTTCCCGGCGGGCGTCGAGGCCCGCCTGGTGGGCCCCGGCGGTGACCACCTGCCCTGGGACGGAGAGGCGGCGGGCGAGCTGGAGGTCCGCGGCACCTGGATCGCCGGCTCCTACTACGGCGGAGCGGCCGGCGAACCGGTGTGCCCCGAGGACAAGTTCAGCGCGGACGGCTGGCTCAAGACGGGCGACGTCGGCGTCATCAGCCCCGACGGCTACCTCACCCTCACCGACCGGGCCAAGGACGTCATCAAGTCCGGTGGCGAGTGGATCTCCAGCGTGGAGCTGGAGAACGCGCTGATGGCGCACCCGGAGGTGGCCGAGGCGGCGGTCGTCGCCGTCCCCGACGACAAGTGGGGCGAGCGGCCGCTGGCCACCGTCGTCCTGAAGCCGGGCGCCACCGCGGACTACGCGGATCTGCGCGCCTTCCTCGGCGGATCGATCGCGAAGTGGCAGCTGCCGGAGCGCTGGACGATCGTCGAGGCGGTGCCGAAGACGAGCGTGGGCAAGTTCGACAAGAAGGTGATCCGCAAGCAGTACGCGGAGGGCGCCCTCGACGTCACCAGGCTCGACTGAGTCCCGCCGGGGCTACTGGCCCCGGGTGAGCCACGGCCGCAGCAGCTTGCTGACCGCGGGCATGGCCACGTAGGTCATCAGGGTGCTGAAGACGACGGCGAAGGCCGCCGTCCGCAGGACGAAGTGCAGGTTCACCAGGTACGGCCCGAGCAGCGCGTTGCCCGCGAGCGAGATCGGGAAGATGGCCAGCCCCGAGCTGATCGCCATCTTCCAGCGGGGCGGCGCGGGCCGGGCCGTACCCGGTTTCGCGAACCAGGTCTCCATGCCGTGCAGTTCGCGCCGGGCTATCTCGGTGTGGTGGTGCCCGAGGCAGTTGGAGAACCACGCGGCGCGTTCCGCGGAGTCCTGCCACCGCTGGAAGGCCGCCTGGTTGCGGAAGCGGTGCACCAGGAACCACGGCCCGCCGGGCACGGACGGGCGGAACAGGCCGTACCCGAGGTGGTCCGGGAACGCCGAGGCGGTCTCCAGGATCCCGTGGGCCCAGGCCTCGAAGTCCTCCTCGTGGCCCGCGTCCACCTGTCGGGCGATGAGCAGACTGACCTCCCCGTTGTCTGCGGGGACGGTCTGCTCGCTCGTGTCGGTGATGGCCATGCGGCCAGGATGAACTAGTTGGTTCCGATCTTGGCCAGCAGGTCCACGATGCGGCCCTGGACATCGGTCGTGGTGGAGCGCTCGGCGAGGAAGAGCACGCTCTCGCCCGAGGCCAGCCGAGGCAGTTCGGCCGGATCGATCCCGGTGGCCGTGTAGACCACGAGCGGGGTGTGGTTCAGCTGCCCGTTGGCGCGCAGCCAGTCCACGATCCCGGCCCGGCGTCGGCGCACCTGCATCAGGTCCATCACCACCAGGTTGGGCCGCATCCGCGAGGCCAGCTCCACGGCGTCCGTGTCCGCGTCGGCGCGCGCCACCTGCATGCCGCGCCGCTCCAGGGCGGCGGTCAGCGCGGTCGCGATCTCGTCGTGCTCCTCGATCAGCAGGACCCGGGAGGGGTGCTGTTCGCTGTCGCGCGGCGCGAGCGCCTTGAGCAGGACGGCCGGATCGGCGCCGTACGCCGCTTCGCGCGTGGCCGTCCCCAGTCCGGCCGTGACCAGGACGGGGACCTCGGCGGCCACGGCGGCCTGGCGCAGCGACTGCAGGGCGGTCCGGGTGATCGGTCCGGTCAGCGGGTCCACGAACAGCGCGGCGGGGAACGCGGCGATCTGCGCGTCGACCTCCTCGCGGGAATGGACGATCACCGGGCGGTAGCCGCGGTCGCTGAGCGCCGCCTGCGTCTGTACGTCGGGGGCGGGCCACACCAGGAGCCTGCGCGGGTTGTCCAGCGGCTCGGGCGGCAGCTCGTCGTCGACGGGGCGCGGCACGGGCCGGTTGACCACCTCGACGGCGCCTCCGGGGCCGTCCAGCGGCTCGGGGCCCTCGTCGGAGCCCGCCTCGGGTGCCCCTATGGCGAAGGCGCGGCCCTGGGGCGCGGGCTCCGCGAGGCGCCGGCGGCGGCCGGAGCCGTTGGTGTCGGTCGAGATGCCCTGGCCGAGGGTGCCCAGTGCGCGGACGCTGATCGGCGCGCCGGCGGCCTCCACCGGCGCGTCCTGCGGCTGCCGGGCCCCGGGCACGGCGATCTGCCCGGCGGCGGCCTCGTCCTCGGGGGCGTTGCGGGCCGCGGGAACCGGCCAGGCGGGGGTGGCGGGCAGTCCGCGCCGCCGTCCGGTCGGGTGGGTCTCGGGGTCTACGGGGCCCTGCGTGCCCGCGTCGGGCTGCCCGGCGGGGGCTTCGGGCTCGGCCGGGGGCGCGCCCAGCACCCGGCGCCCGCGCCGTCCGCCCGGGGCCTCGGCGTCGTCCTCGGAGGGAGCGGCGGCGGAGCCGGCGGCGGGGGGCGACTGCGGAGGCTGCGGGACCGGGGCGGGCGTCGGACCGGCGGGCAGTGCGAAACCGCCCTCGGGGGCGATGGGCCGCGGCGCGGCGGCGGCCGTGATCCCGGCCGCCGGCACCGGACCGCCGGGCCGCACCGGAGCACCGGCGGCCGGCGGCTGACCCGCCGCGCCCAGCGCGCGCCGTCGCCCGGCGGGGTGCTCGGTGAGCGGGACGGGGGCCAGCGGGACCGGGGGCGCGGGCAGGGGACCCGTCGGCATGGGCGGGAGCGCGGGCATGGCGGTGCCCTGCGGGGGCACGGGCCGCGGGGCACCGCCGTCGTTCGCGTCGTTGCTGTTGCTGTTGCTGTTGCCCTCGCCGCCGTCGCCGTTCTGGCCGCGGCGGCGTCCGGTACCGGTGTTGCCCGCGGTACCGGGGCCGGTGACGCCCAGACCTGCCGGGTTCACCGGGGACTGCGCGAGCTCCACGGGAGCACCGTCCCCCGGGCCGGCCTCCGGCCGGGCCTCGCCGCCCCGGCGCCGCCCGGACGGCAGCGCGAGCGCCGCTCCGCCGGCGGGAGCCCGGACGGCGGCCTCGGCTCCGGTGGCCGTGCCCGCGCCGGTCTTCGTACCCGGGGCGGCAAGGGCGTCGGTGTCGGAATCGTCGAGGAAGGAGTCCACGCCGCGCCGGGCCCGGCGGCCGCCGGAGACCTTGGCGGGACCGCCCTCGGCTCCCGGCTCCTCCGCGGGAGGCTCGACCGGCTCGGGCAGGGTGACCGTCCCGGCTCCCGCACCCAGCGGCAGCTCCAGCACGTACGCCCCGCCGGGCGCGCCCGGCACCTCCACGGTCTGCAGCACACCGCCGTGCGCGGCCACGATGCCCCGCACGATCGGCTCGTGCACCGGGTTCCCGCCCTCGTACGGCCCGCGCACCTCGATCCGTACGACCTCTCCGCGCTGCGCCGCGGCCACGACGATCGTCGAGTCCATGTAGCCGCTGCCCTGAGGGGTCTTGCCGGTGGCGTCCACGCCGGCGACATCCGCGACCAGGTGCGCGAGGGCGGTCGCGATCCGCTCCGCGTCCACCTCGGCCTCGATGGTCGGGGCGTGCACCGCGAACTGCGCCCGACCGGGGCCGATCAGCTCGACCGCACCGTCGACGCCGGCCTTGACGACCCCGTCGATCAGCACCTTCTTCTTGGCGAGCTTGTCGGCGCCCCCGTCGAGACGCTGGAAGCCGAGCACGTTGTCGACCAGCGTGGTCATCCGGGAGTAGCCGGCGGCCAGGTGGTGCAGCAGCTGGTTGGCCTCGGGCCACAGCTGTCCCGCGTCGTCGGCGGCCAGTGTGGCCAGCTCGCCGCGCAGTTCCTCCAGCGGACCGCGCAGGGAGTCGCCGAGGACGGCGAGCAACTGGGCGTGGCGCGCGGCCAGCGCGTCGTAGGAGCGCCGGTCGGTGAAGGTCACGACGGCGCCGACGAGCTGCTCGCCGTCCCGTACGGGTGAGGTGGTGAGGTCGACGGCGACCGGCTGCCCGGCCTTGTTCCACAGCACCTGGCCGCGCACCCGGTGCTTGCGCCCGCTGCGCAGGGTGTCGGCGAGCGGGGACTCCTCGAAGGGGAAGGGCGAGCCGTCGGCGCGCGAGTGCTGGACCAGCCCGTGCAGCTCGCGGTTGCCGAGGTCGGTGGCGCGGTAGCCGAGGATCTGGGCGGCGGCCGGATTGACCAGGACGACCCGTCCGTCGGTGTCCGTGCCGACGACGCCCTCGGCTGCGGCCCGCAGGATCATCTCGGTCTGACGCTGGGAGCGGGCCAGCTCGGCTTCGGTGTCCACCGTCTGCGAGAGGTCCCGTACGACGAGCATGAGCAGCTCGTCACCGGTGTAGGAGGGCTGCGGCTCGCGGTAGGCGTCGCGGCCGTCGAGATGGGCGGCGGTCACCTCCACGGGGAACTCGCTGCCGTCGGTGCGGCGCGCGACCATCCGCTTCGGGCGGGCGCGGCCGCCCTCGTCCTCGCCGGGCCGGCGCATGGAGCCGGGGATCAGCTTGGAGTCGAATTCGGGCAGGAGGTCGAGAACGCCCCGGCCGACGAGCCCGGTACCGGGACTCTCCATGACCTCGAGGGCGATCGAATTCGCGTTGACGACCGTGCCGTTGGCGTTGACGAGCAACAGCGCGTCCGGAAGCGCGTCGAGTATTGCTGCGAGGCGAGCAGCGCCTCGGGATGGCCTGCTGCTCACGACGAGCTTCCTCCCTGACCACAACTACCGGCAAGTCACGGGAGGAGTCTAAGGGCACCGGCTCCCGGCGAGAGGGCGGATGTGCTGCGGATACCGCTCGGCCGCCGCATCCTCCCAGGTCAGGCGCGCCCACGCGGAAGCACAGGTTCCAACTCGTTCCAGCGGTTGATCTCGCATCCGTTCGTCCTGCGGAACTCGGAATCCACCCTGCGGCCGTGCCAGGTTCCGGTGATCCGGGCGGTGGCCCGGCCGCCGTAGACCATGCTGCACAGCTGCTCCCCGGGGTCGGCGAAGGGGTCCTTGCCCTCGCGCGCGAGGGCTTCGAGGCGGGCGCAGGCCTCTTCCGCCTGGGGGTGGGTGCCGGCGGCCGGGTTGCACTCCAGCCGGTACTGGCCGTCCGCGCGCGGATTGCCGGTGTCGGACACGGCGACGGTGAGCCGGTCGGGGGCCGCCAGCAGCCGCCCCAGGGGTGGCAGCGGGGGCAGCGGACCCGCCGCCGCGGCGGTCAGGGCGGAGGTGACGGCGAAGGCGGCGAGACGCAGCATGGGGCACTCCAGGTCGTCCGTACGTCGTACGGCTGACCAACGACGGCCGGGCTTCGACGTTCCGCGTGGAATCGGGGCTTAAGGCTTTGCCCTCCGGGCCACGCTCCTTGTACCGTGGGAGCGGATTGGTGACCGGCCCCTGGCCTGTGTCATCATCTGCACGCACCTTCGTACGCGTGGGTGTGCTGGAGGCGTCGCCTAGTCCGGTCTATGGCGCCGCACTGCTAATGCGGTTTGGGGCTTACCCCCCATCGAGGGTTCAAATCCCTCCGCCTCCGCACTTCACGAAGCCCCGGTCCTTGCGGACCGGGGCTTCGGTGCTTTCCGGCCCCGGGCGGCCGCGCCACCGAACCAAGCGGATGATCTTCTTCCAAGCCATTTCCGCAGGTCAGGGCAGGTGTGGCTAATGGATTTCGCGTCCCGGCGAGGTCCATGTATTGTTGTTCTCGCAAGGCCAACGGGGCGCAAAACCCCGGCCAGCCAAGCACTCGTAGCTTAACGGATAGAGCATCTGACTACGGATCAGAAGGTTGCAGGTTCGAATCCTGCCGAGTGCACAGCCCAAGAGGCCCCCCGGTTCACCGGGGGGCCTCTTGCGTTACCCCCCTTCGTTACGTCGTCCTCTGCTCCGTTCCTTCTCCCCCGGTACCCCTCCGTCCTCCTCAGGGAGGAGAGCTGGCTCCGGGGAGCCACGGGGGGAGATGGCTCCGGCGGGGGACGCCGGGTGACAGAGGGCGCCGATACCGTTCTTGTGGATCGAGGCCGCGGTCTCGATCGAGATCGATTCACCGGGAAGGCAGGGGGACCCTCATGGGACTGTTCGGCAACGCGCACGCAGTGGATCCGGCTTCGGCGCACCGTGAGTACGCGCGACTGCTGGGGCAAGGGGAGCAAGTGCACGCCGCGTACCTGCTGATCCGCGACACGATCCTGTTCACCGACCGGCGGCTCGTGCTCATCGACAAGCAGGGGCTCACGGGGAAGAAGGTGGAGTACCACTCGATCCCCTACCGGAGCATCACGCACTTCTCGGTGGAGACCGCGGGCCACTTCGACCTGGACGCGGAGCTGAAGATATGGCTCTCGGGCAGTTCCGAGCCGATAGCCAAGACCTTCACCAAGGGAGTCGACATCTACGAGGTCCAGGCGATCCTGACGCAGTTCGTCGCCCGGTAGCCGGCCGTGTCCTGGTGGTGCACCGGAATCCGGTGGATCGACGGCCGGCCCGCCATCGGCTGGTACGGGCAGGGACCGGGCCGGGGGGAGCGGAGCAGCCCCCTCGTGTACGGGCAGCAGCTCGCCTTCGCCGGGCGCGGTGAGCGCCACTGTCTCGGCGTCCGGCGGGCCGGGCGGCGGACGCCGTGCCCGACGGAGCGGAGCGTGCCCGGACGGACCGGGAACGCCCAGTGCCCCGAGTGCGCCCGGCTGGACCGGTCCTTCTCCGTGGCGGCGGACACCAACGCGGCCGATCCGCGGACCTATCGGGTGTACCTCGCCTGGTTCGGGCCGGGATTGGTCAAGGTCGGCATCACCGCCGAGGAGCGCGGGCCGGCCCGGCTGCTGGAGCAGGGTGCGGTGACCTGGGCCTGGCTGGGGCGCGGGCCGCTGATGGCGACGCGGCGCACGGAGGAGTTGCTGCGGGCCGCGCTCGGGGTGCCCGACCGGATCCCCTACGCCCGCAAGCGGGCCGTTCGGGGCCACCTGCCGCCGGGGCCCGAACGGGCGGCGGAGGTCGCCGGGCTGCATGCGCGGGCCGCCGGGCTGGAGGGGTGGCCGGAGTCGCTGGAGCGGCTGGAGTGTGAGGTCCGGGACCACGTGGAGGCGTTCGGGCTCGAGGGGCTTCCCCTTCCCGATCGGGTGATCACCGAGATGGTGACCGGCGGGACCGTCGCCGGGCGGCTCGTCGCCGCGGCCGGCCCCGATCTGCACTTCGCCGACGGGCTGGTCGTCGACACCCGGCTGCTGGCGGGCTGGGAGCTGACGGCTCCTGGGGAGGGCGGCGCCACCGAGGTGCCCGTGGCCGGGATCCCGGCCGTCCTGCCGGGCGCGCCCGAGGCGCAGGAGGGGCTGTTCTGAGGGCCGCGGGGGCTTAGGGGCCAAGGTCAAATCTTGGATCCCTTTGACCTCCCGGGGCCGATTGCGGTGGACATGCCCGGCCCGTCCCGCCGAGGGTGGGGGCCATGAGCATCCAGCCTGTGCCGGCCTTCGAACCGCCGTACGTCATGAGTGTTTTCACGAGTGTCCGGACCGCTGACGACAGCGGATACGCGGAGACCCTCGACCGGATGACCGAGCTCGTCGGCGCCAACCCGGGCTTCCTCGGCTACGAGTCGGCGCGTACCCCCGGCGGACTCGGCATCACCGTCGGCTACTTCCGCGATCACGAGTCCCTCGCCGACTGGCGCCGGGACATGGAGCACCAGGCGGCCATGCGGCAGGGCCGGGCGGACTGGTACGAGAGCTACACCCTGCACATCGCGACGGTGGAGCGGAGCCATGGCTTTGTCCGTGACCACAGCGACAACTGAGGCCGTCCGGGCCTTCCGGGAACGGCTCGGGGTACCCGGGCTGGTCGACGTACACACGCACTTCATGCCCGCACGCGTGCTGGACAAGGTGTGGGACTACTTCGACGCGATCGGCCCGCTGACCGGCGTCGCGTGGCCCATCACCTACCGGCACGAGGAGGAGCAGCGGGTCACGCTGCTGCGGGAGTTCGGGGTCCGGGCCTTCACCTCCATGCTCTACCCGCACAAGCCGGCCATGGCCGCCTGGCTCAACTCCTGGGCCGCGGACTTCGCCGCTCGCACCCCCGACTGCCTGCACACCGCGACCTTCTTCCCGGAGGACGGGGTGCGGGAGTACGTGGGCCAAGCCGTCGGGGCGGGGGCGCGGGTCTTCAAGGCACACCTCCAGGTGGGCGGCTACGACCCCAATGACGACCGGCTCGACCAGGTCTGGGGGCTGCTCGCGGAGGCCGGGATCCCGACCGTGGTCCACTGCGGTTCGGGGCCCGTCGCGGGCAAGCACACCGGACCGGAACCGATCGCGCGGCTGCTGGCCCGCCATCCCCGGCTGCCGTTGATCATCGCGCACATGGGGATGCCCGAGTACGCGGACTTCCTCGGCCTCGCCGACCGGTACGCCGAGGTACGGCTCGACACCACCATGGCCTTCACCGACTTCTCCGAGCAGTTCGACGGCTTCCCGCCGCAGGACCGCGGCCGGCTCGCGGACCTCGGTGACCGGATCCTGCTGGGCACCGACTTCCCGAACATTCCCTACCCCTACGAGCACCAGCTCGAGGCCCTCGAGCGGCTCGGACTCGGCGACGACTGGCTGCGCGCCGTCTGCCACGACAACGGCGCCCGGCTGTTCCACCTGGTCTGAGGGGCGGGAGGGGTTTCTCAGCAAATTCACAGGTTCAGGCAAGAACGCTCTCACGGGCGGCGGTCAGCGTGTACGCATGACTGCGACGACCACCTCCCACGCGTCCACGTCCGCCGGCCACCACACGGCTCTCGTCCGGCCCGACGGCCGGCCGTGCCGGGTCCTCGTCGTGGACGACGAGGCCGCCCTCTCCGAACTGCTCTCCATGGCTCTGCGCTACGAGGGCTGCGAGGTCCGCAGCGCCGGCGACGGGGCGGGTGCGGTGCGCGCCGCACGGGAGTTCAGGCCGGATGTCGTACTCCTCGACATCATGCTTCCCGACATGGACGGGCTGGCCGTCCTCGGCCGGCTGCGGCGGGAGCTCCCGCAGGTTCCGGTGCTGTTCCTGACCGCCAAGGACTCGGTCGAGGACCGCATCGCGGGTCTTACGGCGGGCGGCGACGACTACGTCACCAAGCCGTTCAGCCTGGAGGAGGTCGTGGCCCGGCTGCGCGGCCTGGTCCGGCGCTCCGGCGCCGCGCAGGCCGCCCGTGGCGGGTCGGTGCTCGAGGTCGGCGACCTGCGGCTCGACGAGGACAGCCACGAGGTGAGCCGGGGCGGTCAGGAGGTCCACCTGACCGCCACCGAGTTCGAGCTGCTGCGGTACCTGATGCGCAACCCGCGCCGGGTGCTGAGCAAGGCGCAGATCCTGGACCGGGTGTGGTCCTACGACTTCGGCGGCCAGGCCAATGTCGTCGAGCTGTACATCTCCTACCTACGGCGCAAGCTGGAGGCGGGCACCGGCCTCCCGCCGTTGATCCACACCCGGCGGGGCGCCGGCTATCTGATCAAGCCGGCCGAGTAGTGGCCCTCCGCGTGCCGGGCCTGGCCGGTCGGGGCGGGCGCGCCGGGTGGGCCGGTCGTGTGGGGCGGGGCGGGCGGCCCTGGTCGCTGCGGACCCGGCTGGTGGTTTCGGCCGTGGCCCTCATCGCCGTCGTGTGCGCGGCCATCAGCACCGTCACCACGCTCGCGCTGCGCTCGTACCTGGTCGACAAGGTCGACGAGCAGCTGCGCTTCTCCGTGGAGCTGGCGAGCCGGCCCCCCGGCGTGGGCAAGCTCGGCCGGGAGGCCAGCCTCAACTTCGTGCTGGCACCGGGATCCCCGCTGGGGGCCGTCGGGATCCGGCTGGACCCCTCGGGGAAGGTCATCGGCAGCGCGCGCAGCGACCGCAGTGCGGCCCTCGGCGGATCAGGAGCCGGAAGTCATCCGTTCCTCACCGAGGCACAGACGGCGGCTCTCGGCCAAGCCGCCCGCACGGCCGCCGGAGACCGTCCGGAGCCGGTCGAGCTGCATCTGCCGGGCCTCGGCGGCTACCGGGTGCTGACCGGGCCCGACCGGAGCCTCGTCCTCGGCTTCCCGCTCACCGAGGTGGATTCCACGGTGCGCACCCTGGTCGGGGTCGAGGTCTGTGTCACCCTCGCCGGGCTGATCGCGGCCTCCCTCGCCGGGCAGGCAGTGGTCGGTGTCGCCCTGCGCCCGCTGCGGCGGGTGGCCGCCACCGCCACCCGGGTCTCCGAGCTCACCCTGCACAGCGGCGAACCCGTCCTGCACGAGCGGGTCCCCGACGCCGAGGCCGATCCGCGGACCGAGGTCGGGCAGGTGGGCGCCGCCATCAACCGGATGCTCGGCCACGTCTCCTCCGCCCTGACCGCCCGCCAGCAGAGCGAGACGCAGGTCCGGCAGTTCGTCGCCGACGCCAGCCACGAGCTGCGCACTCCGCTGGCCTCGATCCGCGGCTACGCCGAACTGACCCGTCGCGGCCGGGAGGAGCCCGGTCCGGCCACCCGTCACGCGCTCGGCCGGATCGAGTCCGAGGCCACCCGGATGACCGGCCTGGTGGAGGACCTGCTGCTGCTGGCGCGGCTGGACGCGGGCCGACCGCTGTCCACCTGCGACACCGACCTCGCCCCGCTCGTCGTGGACGCCGTCAGCGACGCCCGGGCAGCCGGCCCCGACCACCACTGGCGCCTGGAACTCCCCGACGATCCCGCCCCCGTGCACGGCGACCCGGCGCGGATCCAGCAGGTCCTGGTCAACCTGCTGGCCAACGCCCGCACCCACACCCCGCCCGGGACGGTCGTCACGGCGCGCGTTTCACGTGAAACATCCCTCACCCCGGGGGGCGGTGTTTCACGTGAAACATCCGCCGTCCGGCTCCGGATCGAGGACGACGGCCCGGGGATCCCGCCCGCCCTGCTGCCGCACGTCTTCGAGCGCTTCGCCCGCGGCGACGCCTCCCGGTCCCGCGCCGCCGGCTCCACCGGGCTCGGCCTCGCCATCGTCCAGGCCGTGGTCTCCGCCCACGGCGGCCGGGTCGAGGTGCACAGTCGGCCGGGCCGGACCCGCTTCGAGGTGCTGCTCCCCCTCGCGGGCGCTCCCGCGGGTGGCCGCGGCAGCGACTCACAGACGGGGCACAGGGTCAGCACACAGCGGTGACAGCCCCGGTCGGGAGGCTCGGAGCATGCCAACCGACACCTCTCCCGGAGCCCTCCCGGTGCGGGCGCCCCTCGCACCCGTACCGGGTGAGCCCGTCCTCGACGTGGTGATCCCCGTCTTCAACGAGGAGAAGGACCTCGGGCCCTGTGTGCGCAGGCTGCACGAGCACCTCACCCGGACCTTCCCGTACCCCTTCCGCATCACCATCGCGGACAACGCCAGCACCGACCGCACCCCCGAGGTCGCGGAGGCCCTCGCCGCGGGCGTCGCCGGGGTACGCAGCACCCGGCTCGAGGAGAAGGGCCGCGGGCGGGCCCTGCGCACCGTGTGGTCGGATTCCGACGCGCCCGTCCTCGCGTACATGGACGTGGACCTCTCCACCGACCTCAACGCCCTGCTGCCGCTGGTCGCCCCGCTGATCTCCGGCCACTCCGACCTCGCCATCGGTACCCGGCTGGCCCCCTCCTCCCGGGTGGTCCGGGGAGCGAAGCGGGAGTTCGTCTCCCGCGCCTACAACCTGCTCCTGCGCTCCTCGCTGTCCGCCCGCTTCAGCGATGCCCAGTGCGGTTTCAAGGCCATCCGGCGGGAGGTCGCCGAGCGGCTGCTGCCGCTCGTGGAGGACTCCGGCTGGTTCTTCGACACCGAGCTGCTGGTCCTCGCCGAGCGGGCCGGACTGCGGATCCACGAGGTGCCGGTGGACTGGGTGGACGATCCGGATTCCACCGTCCACATCGCCCGGACCGCCGCCGAGGACATCAAGGGCGTCTGGCGGGTGGGCCGGGCGCTGGCCCTCGGCGCGCTGCCGCTCGACCGGCTCGCCCGCCCCTTCGGTGACGATCCGCGTGATCGCA
This sequence comes from Streptomyces sp. NPDC054961, assembly GCF_053609145.1. Classification (NCBI taxonomy): domain Bacteria; kingdom Bacillati; phylum Actinomycetota; class Actinomycetes; order Kitasatosporales; family Streptomycetaceae; genus Streptomyces; species Streptomyces sp. NPDC054961. The sequence continues at coordinate 212,364 of NZ_JBSGWY010000005.1, forward strand.
CCGCCCTGCCGGGGGTGCCGCGCGGGCTGGCCCGCCAGCTGCTCGGGTTCTGCGTCGTCGGAGCCCTCTCCACCCTCCTCTACCTGCTGCTCTACTCCGCCGCCCGGACCGTCGCCGGGCCCCAGCTCGCCAACGCGGCCGCGCTCCTGCTCTCCGCCGTCGCCAACACCGCAGCCAACCGCCGGCTCACCTTCGGCGTCCGGGGCCGCGACCGCGCCGTGCGCCACCAGGCCCAGGGGCTGGTGGTGTTCGCCATCGGGCTCGCCCTGACCAGCGGGTCGCTCGCCGCGCTGGCCGCCGTGGGCGGCAGTCCGGCGCACGGCACCGAACTGGCCGTTCTGATCACCGCCAACCTCGCCGCCACCGTGCTGAGGTTCCTGCTCTTCCGCGCCTGGGTCTTCCCCGAACGGCGCGCCACCCCCGAGAAGGACGACTCCTGATGACCACGGCTGCACTGCCGCTCCAACCGCCTGCCCCGCCCGCCCTGGCCGCCAGGGCACACGCCGACCGGCCGCGCTGGGAGCGCCCCGCCTTCGCCGGGCTGCTGATCGCCACGGCCGTCCTGCTGCTGTGGGACCTCGGCGCCTCGGGCTACGCCAACTCCTTCTACTCCGCCGCCGTCCAGGCGGGCAGCGAGAGCTGGAAGGCCTTCTTCTTCGGCTCCTCCGACGCGGGCAACTCCATCACCGTCGACAAGCCCCCGGCCGCCCTGTGGCCGATGATGCTCTCGGTCCGGCTCTTCGGGCTCGGCGCCTGGCAGATCCTGGTGCCGCAGGCCCTGATGGGCGTGGGCACCACCGCCGTGCTCTACGCGGCCGTACGGCGCCAGTTCGGCCCGGGCGCGGCCCTGATCAGCGGAGCGGTCTTCGCGCTCACGCCGGTGGCCGCGCTGATGTTCCGTTTCAACAACCCCGACGCGCTGCTGGCCCTGCTGATGACCGTCACCGTGTACTGCGTGCTGCGGGCCCTCGACGGGGCGCACACCACGTGGCTCGTGGGGGCCGGGGTCGCGGTCGGCCTCGCCTTCCTGACCAAGACCCTGCAGGCGTTCGTCATCCTGCCGCCGCTGGCCCTGCTGTACGCGGTCTGCGCGCCCACCCGGCTGCGCAGGCGCCTGGGGCAGCTGCTGCTGTCCGGGCTCGCGATGGCGGTGGCCGGCGGCTGGTGGGTGGCGATCGTCGAACTGTGGCCCGCCGCCTCCCGGCCGTACATCGGGGGTTCGCAGAACAACTCCTTCCTGGAACTGACCCTCGGCTACAACGGTCTGGGCCGGATCAACGGCGAGGAGACCGGCAGCGTCGGCGGAGGCGCCCGCCCGGGCGGCAGCGGTGGCGGTGGCGGCCCCGCCGGAGGCGGCGGGGTGAGGGGCTGGGGAGAGACCGGCATCGACCGGCTGTTCTCGTCCAACATCGGCGGCCAGATCTCCTGGCTGCTGCCCGCCGCCCTGATCCTGCTCGTCGCGGGTCTCGTGGTCACCTGGCGCGCCCGCCGGGCCACCGACTCGATGGAGAGCATGGCCCGCGCGTCCTTCCTCGCCTGGGGCGGCGCGCTGCTGGTCACCGGACTCGTCTTCAGTTACATGCAGGGAATCTTCCACGAGTACTACACCGTCGCCCTGGCTCCCTTCGTGGCCGCGCTCGTGGGCATGGGCATCGCCGTCCTGTGGGAGGAGCGGGGCGGCCGGGCCGCATCCCTGACGCTGGCCGGGACCCTCGCCCTCACGTCGTACTGGGCGTTCGTGCTGCTCGGGCGCTCCGCCGGGTACGCGCCCGGTCTGCGCTGGGGGGTCCTCGTCGCCGGACTCGGCGCGGCACTCGTGCTGCCGTTCGCCGCCCGGCTGGGCGGGCGTGCCGCACTCGGCGTGGCGGCGGTCGGCGTGGCGGCGGCGCTGGCCGGGCCCCTCGCGTACTGCCTGACCACGGTGACCACCGCGCACACCGGATCCATCGTGACGGCCGGGCCCGCGGTCGCGGGGGGCCGCGGCGGCCCGGGGGGAATGCGCGTGTACCTGATGGGCGAGGGCGCCCTGCCGGGTGGAGGGGCCCCACCGCAGGGCATACCCCGGGGCGCGGGCGCGCCGGGCGGCCGGACTCCCGGCGGCCAGGCCCCGGGCGGCCAGGCACCGGGGGGCCAGGCGCCGGGCGGCGGCCGGCCCGAGCGGTTCGTCGGGGGCATGGGAGGCGGCATGGGCGGTCTGCTCGGCGGGACCAGGGCCAGCGCCGAGGCCACGGCCGCGCTGCGCGCCGACGCGGGGCGGTACACCTGGGCGGGGGCGGTCATCGGAGCGCAGAACGCGGCGAGTTACCAGCTGGCGTCGGGTGAGCCGGTGATGCCGGTCGGCGGCTTCAACGGCAGTGACCCCTCGCCGACGCTGGAACAGTTCAAGCGGTACGTGAAGGCCGGCAGGATCCACTGGTTCATCGCCCAGAGCGGAGCCGGCGCAGGCCCCGGCGGCGGTGCGGCGGACGGCGCCGGTGAGACGGGGACGGCGGCGCGGGCCGGCGGCGGCCCCGGCGGGGGCTCCAGCAGCGGCATCGAGACCTGGGTCGCGGCCAACTTCAAGGCGTCCACGGTCGGCGGGGCCACCTTCTACGACCTCACTGCGCCGACTTCCGGAACCTCTTGATCAGTGCGCTCCCGAACCTGCCGAAACCCGCGGGTCAGGCCCTAGCATCAAGGGGGCGGACCGGGCATTCCGGGCTGAACCAGCTGTCGTGAGGAGGGTGCCTCCATGGTGACCGCGGCCGATCCCGGCAAGGCCCGGGCCAGTGTGTGGGCGGCCGCACGTCCCGCCCCCCGCGCCAGGCGGCGCAGCGAGGCGCCCTCCGGGCTCGACCGGGACCGGATCACCGCCGCGAGCGTGCGGCTGCTCGACGCGGAGGGGCTGGCCGGGTTCTCCATGCGGCGCCTCGCCGCCGAGCTCGGAGTCAGCGCGATGTCCTTGTACTGGTACGTGGACACCAAGCACGATCTGCTCGAACTCGCCCTGGACAGTGCCCTCGGCGAGCTGAAGGGGCCGGCCGGGCCGCCCGGAGAGGGCTGGCCCGGCCGGCTCCGGTCGTTGGCCCGGGGTTACCGGGTGCTGCTCGCGGTGCACCCGTGGGTGGCCCCGCTGACGGCCGCGTATCCGAACATCGGCCCGCACGCGCGGGCCTTCGACACCGCCCTGCAGGGGCTGCTGGACGCCACCGGCCTGACGGACGCGGTCCGGACGGGCGCCCACCTGGCCGTCTCGCAGTTCCTGTACGGCTGTGGAGCGACCGTACGGCGGCCGCCCGACGGGGACTTCTGCCTCGCGCTCGACGTCCTGATCGCCGGCATCGAGGTGCACGCGGGGCCCGCGGCCGAGTAGCGGCCGCGGGCCCGTGACGGGGTGTCCGCTACTTCGACGGTGCGGCCGCCGGGGCGTGGCCCACCGGCTTGGACTTCAGGGCGACCTCCTTGATGAAGACCACGAGCAGCAGCGCGAGGAGCGCGGTGGGGGCGGCGTAGAGGAAGACGTCGCCGACGCCGTGGCCGTAGGCCGACTCGACGACCGCGCGCAGCGGCGGGGGCAGCTTGCCGAGGTCGGGGATCCCGCCTCCGCCGGTGCCGCCGTGGCCCATGGCGGCGACGGCCTTCGGGCCGAGTGCGGCCACGCCGTCCTGGACGTAGTGGGTGACCCGGTTGGCCATGACCGCGCCGAGGGCGGAGACGCCGACCGCGCCGCCGAGGGAGCGGAAGAAGGTGACCACGGAGCTCGCGGCGCCCAGGTCCTGGGGGGCCACCTGGTTCTGCGCGGCGAGGACGAGGTTCTGCATCATCATGCCGAGACCGAGGCCGGTCAGCACCATGAAGATCGCGATGTGCCAGTACGCGGTGTCGTACCGCAGGGTGCCCAGCAGGCCGAGTCCGGCCGTCAGCAGCACGCCGCCGGAGACCAGCCAGGCCTTCCACTTTCCGGTCTTGGTGATCACCTGACCGGAAAGGGTGGAGGAGACGAAGAGCCCGCCGATCATCGGAATCGTGAGGATTCCGGACATCGTGGGGGACTCGCCGCGGGCCAACTGGAAGAACTGGCTGAAAAAGACCGTGCCCGAGAACATCGCGATGCCGACGAACAGCGAGGCGGCCGAGGCGAGGCTGATGGTCTTGTTGCGGAAGAGGCGCAGCGGAATGATCGGCTCGCTCGCCTTGGACTCGACGAGCAGGAAGAGCAGGCCGAGCACGAGCGCCCCGCCGGTCATCGCCCAGGTCTGCCAGGAGATCCAGTCGTACGAGGTGCCGGCCTGGGTCACCCAGATCAGCAGCAGCGAGACCGCGCCGCTGATCAGGAAGGCGCCCAGCCAGTCGACCTTGACCTCGCGGCGGACGACGGGGAGGTGCAGGGTGCGCTGCAGCACGATCAGCGCGATGACCGCGAAGGGGACGCCGACGTAGAAGCACCAGCGCCAGCCGAGCCAGCTGGTGTCGGTGATGACTCCGCCGAGCAGGGGGCCGCCGACGGTGGCGACGGCGAAGACCGCGCCGAGGTAGCCGCTGTACCGGCCGCGCTCGCGCGGGGAGATCATCGCGGCCATGACGATCTGGGCGAGGGCGGAGAGGCCGCCGACGCCGATGCCCTGGACGACGCGGCAGGCGATGAGCATGCCGGTGTTCTGGGACATGCCCGCGACCATCGAGCCGAGGACGTAGATCACCAGGGATATCTGGACCAGCAGCTTCTTGCTGAAGAGGTCGGACAGCTTGCCCCACAGCGGGGTCGCCGCCGTCATCGAGAGCAGGGCGGCGGTGACGACCCAGGTGTAGGAGGACTGGGTGCCGCCGAGGTCGCTGATGATCTGGGGCAGGGCGTTGGAGACGATCGTCGAGGACAGGATCGCCACGAACATGCCGAGCATGAGCCCGGAGAGTGCCTTCATGATCTGCGGGTGGGTCATGGGCGCGCTGTCGGAGTGGGTCCCCGACCGGCCGTCTCCCCGCACACCGGGGGGTGTGGTCGTAGCCATGTGTTTCCTTCTGTCTGTGCTCAGAAGCTCGATCGGAGTCGGGCCAGCAGGATGTTGAGGTGGTCGATGTCCGCGTCGGACCAGTCGGCCAGGGCCTTCTCCAGCGCGCGGGTGTGGCGGGCGCCGAGCTCGGCGAGGAGCGTGCGGCCGGCCGGGGTGAGGCGCAGGATGCGGCAGCGGGCGTCCACGGGGTCGGTGTCGCGGGTGATCCAGCCGTGGTCGGCGACGTGCGTGACGTGGCGGCTGGTCACGGAGATGTCGACGGCCATGAACGAGGAGAGGCGGCCGAGCCGCATCTCGCCGTGGCGGTCGAGGACCGTGAGGACGGCCGCCGCGCCGGGCGGGCAGTCGGGGGGCAGGACGCGGGCGAGGTCGCGCTTGACGGCGCCGATCCCGGTGAGCTGGCGGGCCAGCTCCGCGTGGCGGGTGGCGGGTGACGCCGGAGCCGACCCCGGAGCCAGGGCCGGCGCGGCCGGTGAACCCGGTGCCGCCCGTCTCGCCGGCCGGGCGGATGTGGTCGGTGCGGCCACCGGGCAGCCCCCTTCGAATGTCGTTGCTTTGGGCAACCATAGAAGCAGATGGTTGTTACAGGCAAATGAATCCGGGGGTGGGGCGGTAAAGGAATCGGAAAACCCGCTAGGGTCCTGCGCATGGCTGCGAATCACAACTCGAACCACAACTCACCGGCCCCCGAGGGCGACTACGACCCCGCGGGCAGCACCCAGATGTTCCGGGCGTTCGTCGAGGAGCCGGTCCCTGCCCCCGCCGTCCCGGGCGCGCGGATGCAGCAGAGGGCCGCACGCAAGTCCGGACCGGGCGCGGGGCTGTGGGTGGGCGTCGGACTCGGCGTACTGCTCCTCATCGGCATCGTGGCCTGGCTCGCGCTCTGACGCGGCGCGTCAGCTCCAGGTGGCCGTGACCTTCTGGGTCTCCACGCGCATGCCCAGGGGCACGCGCCAGGCCTCGACGCAGACCTGGTAGGTCTGCGTCTTCGTCGTGTTGCCCGCGATCGGCGCCGGCAGGGGCTGGGCCGTGGTGATCGTGGCCCAGTCGACGCCGAGCGCGCCGATGATGTGCGTCGCGAAGGCGACCGTGCCCGACCGGGCCGCGGTGCCCCCGGTGTTGGCGAACGACACGGTGACCTGCTCGCACCAGCGGTCCGCCGCGGCGGTACGGACCGGCGCGCCGACGCTCAGCTGCGCGGCGGTGGGCGGCGCCGGGGTGGTGGTGCCGGGCTTCGTGGCGGGGCCCGACGGGGTGCCGGGCGCGGGGGATCCCGAGGAGCCGGTGGAGCCGCCGGGGGCTGCGCCCGGGGTGGTGGACGACCTCGCGCCGGGGGTGGCGCCGGGCCGGTTCTCGGCGCCACCGGGTGCGGTGGTCGTGGCTCCGCCCGGGGCGGAGCCCCCGGCGGGCCGGTCCCCCGGGGAACCGGCCGACGTACTGCTCGAAGAGGCGCCGGCTCCCGTCGTCGCCGGGGGCAGGGGCTGGAACTCCACCCCGCCCTTCGGTGCGACGTTCTCGCCCGCGCCCCGCTCGGGGACCGCGGCGGCCGCGCCCACGGCCACGTAGCCTTCGCGCGCCGGTCCGCCGCAGCCGGTGAGGGCGGCGGCGGCCGTGCAGCACAGGGCGAGGAGGGCGGCGGACCGCGATGCCTTTCGCATCCGGGCAGTTTTCCTGACGTCCCGTCAATTGGGAAGCGGGTGTCGCGGATTGCCCGGAGCGGGCGGGCGGACGCGGCGGACGGGGCCGGCGGGGCGGCTACTCGCCGATCAGCCCGACCCGGAGCTGCGCGAGCGTGCGCGTGAGCAGCCGGGAGACGTGCATCTGGGAGATGCCGACCTCCTCGCCGATCTGCGACTGCGTCATGTTCGCGAAGAACCGCAGCATGATGATCTGCCGTTCCCGGGGCGGCAGTTTGGCCAGCAGCGGCTTGAGCGACTCGCGGTACTCGACACCCTCCAGCGCGGTGTCCTCGTACCCCAGCCGGTCCGCGAGCGAGCCCTCGCCGCCCTCGTCCTCGGGAGAGGGCGAGTCGAGCGAGGAGGCGGTGTAGGCGTTGCCGACGGCGAGGCCGTCGACCACGTCCTCCTCCGAGACCCCGAGCACGGCGGCGAGCTCCGGCACGGTCGGCGAGCGGTCGAGCTTCTGCGCGAGCTCGTCGCTGGCCTTGGTGAGGGCGAGGCGCAGTTCCTGGAGCCGGCGCGGGACGCGCACGGACCAGGAGGTGTCGCGGAAGAACCGCTTGATCTCACCGACGACCGTCGGCATCGCGAACGTCGGGAACTCCACGCCGCGCTCGCAGTCGAACCGGTCGATGGCCTTGATCAGCCCGATCGTGCCGACCTGGACGATGTCCTCCATCGGCTCGTTGCGGCTGCGGAAGCGGGCCGCCGCGTACCGCACGAGGGGGAGGTTCAGCTCGATCAGGGTGTCCCGCACGTACACCCGCTCCGGGCTGTCCGCGTCGAGATCGGCAAGTCGGCGGAAGAGGGAGCGGGAGAGGGTGCGGGTGTCAATGCGGGTGGTGTCGATGGCTTCCGAGCGGTTGGACACTGCCGGCATTTCACGCTTGACGAGCGTGAGCACCTTCGAGCTGCCCTGGTCTACGGACATGCCACCCCCTTGAGGTCGCGGACGGTCGCGCTTCTCTGCGCGCCCGTCGGAGGAACGCAGCCTCCACCTGAATACCGGAGGCGGGGCTGCGGCAAACGCGGTTCCAGCAGAATGTCACATGTCGGCAACACGCTGTAGCGCCATGTCGACATGTATCTCCAGCGACAGAGCACGATAGGCCTGCTCTAGGCCGTAATTGGGCGGTTCTGCCGGGAAACGCGAAGAATGCCCCCCACTCGATCCGGTTAGGCCTCGATCCTGTTTGCGGATCTCAGTCGGGCGAAGCTCCGGGCGAGCAGTCGGGAGACGTGCATCTGCGAGACGCCGAGTTCGACGCTGATCTGCGACTGGGTCAGATTGTTGTAGTACCGCAGGAGGAGGATCCGCTGTTCGCGCTCGGGCAGTTGTACGAGGAGGTGGCGGACGAGGTCGCGGTGTTCGACCCCGGCCAGCTCGGGGTCCTCGTACCCGAGGCGGTCGAGGAGGCCCGGGAGCCCGTCGCCCTCCTGTGCGGCCTCCAGGGAGGTCGCGTGGTAGCTGCGGCCGGCCTCGATGCAGGACAGCACCTCGTCCTCGCCGATGCGCAGCCGCTCGGCGATCTCCGGGGTGGTCGGGGTGCGGCCGTGGAGGGTGGTGAGGTCCTCGGTGGCGGCGTTGACCTGGACCCACAGTTCGTGGAGGCGGCGCGGGACGTGGACGGTGCGGACGTTGTCGCGGAAGTACCGCTTGATCTCGCCCACGACGGTCGGCATCGCGAAGGTCGGGAACTGCACCCCGCGCTCGGGGTCGAACCGGTCGATCGCGTTGATCAGCCCGATCGTGCCGACCTGGACCACGTCCTCCATCGGCTCGTTGCGGCTGCGGAAGCGGGCGGCCGCGTACCGGACGAGCGGGAGGTTGGCCTCGATGAGGGCCGAGCGCACCCGGGTGTGCTCGCGGGTGCCCGGCTCCAGGTCCTTGAGCTGGCCGAACAGCACCTGGGTGAGGGCCCGGGTGTCGGCGCCCCGGGTGCTCTGCGGCCGCGGGGTGACGGGAGGCCCCTCGGGCGCCTCCTGCTGGAGCGGTACGTGCGACTCCGCCTGGGGGCCGGGCTGGGAGTCGGCCTGGGACTGCGCCGGGGACTCGGCCTGGGGCGGTACGTGGGATTCCGGCTGCGGGTCCTGCGAGGGCCCCGGGCGCGGGCCCTGGAGCGCCTCGGGCTCGGGGTCCCGCTGGGCGTCCGCCCGCGAGTCCGCCCGCGAGTCCGGCGGGGAGCCCTGCGGGGAGTCCTGCTGGGGCGGCACCTGAGGCGCTGTACTGGCCGGCACGGTCACGCCACCCCTTCACGTCACGTCATCAACTCATCTGTCAAAAGCGGTCATAGCATCACAAGAGATGTGCACTGTGTGCAAGCACCGCAAATTGCCGTGTTGAGGGCAAATTGCGTATAAGGGGGCGTCTTGACCCGTCTGCGGGAACGCGAAAAGCCCCCCACCCGTCGGAGTGGGGGGCCGGAATGTCCGGAAACCGCTTCAGCGTACGGGTTCAGCGCACCAGTTCGGTCATGAACTCGCCGATCGCGTTCGCGGCGTCCGAGAGCCCCTGGAACCCGATTCCCACCATATCGGCGGCCTTTTTGGGCTGAGTGATGATGACGAAGAGGACGAAGACCGTGAGGGCGCCCGAGATCAGCTTCTTGGTTTCCACGTGCGCTGTCGGCCTCCCCAACCGGTCCTGCAAGGTCGGGTGAGTCTAACCGCTGGTGTTCGAACCCTCACCTGCCCTTTATGGACCAATGGCCCGGCGGTCCAGGCCCTTTGCCGGTGCGGCGGGAGGGGGGAGGGGGAGCAGAATGGAACACGAGCCCACCGGTTCTGGCAGGAAATCGGTGGGTGAGGGACAGGACCTCACTGCGGGGTCCGAGCCGCAAGCTTCCCCCCTGACTGCGGCTCGGGCTGGCAGGTTCCGTCCACGTCGGGGGAAGTGGCTTGTCCCCCCGATGCCACTTCCCCCGTCCCCACCGTTGAAGGTCCCGGCTCCGGCCGGGGCCTTCTTCGCGTTCTCCGGCGGGACGGTTACTCCAGGCCGCCGGCCAGGTCGGTGAGGGGCTGGACCGGGGCGATCACGGGCGCCAGCTGGTTCGGCAGCTCCATCAGCTGGTTGAGCTCGTTGAGGCCGCCGCTCAGCCGGCCGCCGATCTCCTGCACCGAGGACGGCGTGGCGCCCTGCGGCATTCCCGGGGCCGCCGTCGGCAGGTCCGGGAGGGTGAGCGGGGCGAGGGGAGCGGCGGTGGCGGCGGGTGCGGCGAGGCCCGCGGCGGCCCCCGCGAGGGCGAAGGCGGCGAGGATGCGCTGGGTCTTGGTCATGCCGTGACAACGGCCGAGGGGGCGGGCGGTCACGCGGCGCTCCCCCGGGGTGCGCACATACGGACCAACTGGACGCCCGGACCGGCGGGGACCGCCCGGCGATCGGGAGGCGATCGGGAGGCGGCGGGGAGGCGGCGGACCCGCCGGGCGCGCACTCGGCGCCTGGCGTGAGCACGCCGCAGGTGGCAAGATCCGATCGACCGTGATCAAGACTGTCGCAAGAGAGACAGCCCCAAAATGAACCAAAACGGTACCGACCCCCTTGGCCTGATCGACGCTGTTCCCACGCTCCATCCCATAGCCATGGAGCTGTACCGGTGGATCGCGCACCGGACCGTCCTGAACGTCGGCAATGCCGCGCTCGCCGCCGAATGCAGCCCGGAAGAGGCCGCCGAGGCCCTGGACACGCTGCTCGAGCTCGGCCTGCTGCGCCGGATCGGGACCGAACTGGTCACCGCCGTCTCCCCGTCCGAAACCTCCATCAGCACGCTCAACGCGCACGAGTCGCGGCTGCTCGAGGAACGCCGCCGGCTGTCGCTGCTGCGCGATCAGATCCAGTCGCTGTCCTCCGTCTACGCGCACGCGGGCGCGGGCAAGGCCCCCGCGCTGGAGTGGATCACCTCGGTCTCCACGATCCGGGAGACGCTCACCCAACTGGCCGTCACCTGTAAAGAAGAGGTACTGGCCGCGCAGCCGGGAGGGCCCCGCCCCAAGGACGAGCTCATGGAGTCCGCCGGCCGCGATCTGGACCTGCTGGGCCGGGGGATCAAGCTCAGGACGCTCTACCAGTACTCGGCCCGGTTCGACGCGGACACCAGTCAGCACGCCGCGCTGCTGACCTCCCACGGCGCGCAGATACGCACGCTCACGGGCGGCCTCACGCGCCTGTTGGTGTTCGACCGCGAGACGGCCGTCATCCCGCTCGGCGACACCAGCGGCGGGGCCGTCCTCATCCGCGACGCGGCCATCTGCACCTTCATGGTCCAGGTCTTCGAACTGCTGTGGGTCCGCGGCGAGCCGATCGACCAGGGCCGCGACCGGCCCGTGGTCCAGGACCTCACCGACCAGACCAAGCAGGCGATCATGAGCCTGCTCATCGAGGGCGCCGACGACAGGGCCGTGGCGCGCACGCTCGGCATCTCGGTGCGCACCTGCCAGCGCCACGTCTCGGACATCATGGCCCGGGTGGGCGCGGAGAGCCGGCTCCAGCTGGGATACCTCATCCGCGAGAAGAACCTCGTCATCGGATAGCCCACGGCCCACGGCGACGGCCCACAGCCCACGGCGACGGCTCAAGGCCCACGGCCCAAGGCCCGCGCCGCGCTCGCGCCGGGAGCCCCGGACCGGCCGGCTGCCGGAGCGGGGCTCCCGGGGCGTGCGGGACGCGGGGGGACGGGGCCGGCTAGGCGGTGGCCGCGACCGGCCCGCTCTGCGGCTGCGCCGCCTGCGCGTCGCGGGCGGCGATCATCCGCTCCAGCCGCAGGACCAGCGGGATCCCGATCGTGCTGGCGCAGACGAGGAAGACCCAGGGCCAGATCGCTCCCTTGGAGAGCAGCAGGGTGAGCAGTCCGGGAGCCAGGGTCTGGCCGACCGTCCAGGAGAGCTGGAAGACGGCCAGGTAGCGGCCGCGCGCGTGCTGGGGGGCCAGCGAGACGCTGAGGTCGTCCATCGGCGGGGCCTGGACGATCTCGGCGAGGGTGTAGATGAACATCGCCACGTACAGTCCGGCGACCACCAGCCAGCTCGGGGACTTGCTGAGCGCGCCGAAGATCCCGAAGGCGAGGATGTTGAGTCCGCAGGCGAACGCGATCAGGCGGGTCTGGCGGAAGCGCTCCAGCTGCCGGCTGACGACCGTCTGGGTAACGGCCACCTGAATGGTGTTGAGCACGAGCAGGGTGCCCGCCAGCCACGCGCCGCGGTGCAGTCCCTCGATGATGTAGACGGCCAGCAGCACGCTGTTGAGCATCGCGCCGAAGACGCACAGCAGGTTGAGCGAGACCATCGTCATGTACGGACGGTCGCGCAGCACGGTGGCGTACGAGACCTTCGCGGGCGGTTCGTCCGAGGTCTTCGCGGAGGCGGCCGCCGCCCTCGCGGCGGCTTCCGAGTCGGGCCGCCAGGTGAGGAGGAGGGCGGCGCCGAGGACGAAGCTGAGGGTGTTGGCGATGACGACCCCGTCCAGGCCGGCCCGGCCGCCGACGCCCACGGCGAAGGCGGCGATGGCGCCGCCGAGCCCCAGGCCCATGTTGCGCAGGGCGCGGACGAAGCCGAACCACCGGGGCCGCTCGCCGTCCTTCGCGGCCAGGACCACCAGGCCGCTGCTGCTCGTCCAGTACGCGGCCTGGCCCGCCTGGGTCAGCAGCGCCACGGCCACGATCTTCCACACCTCGTCGGCGAGGAGGAACCCGCCGAAGCCCACGGCCGAGATGACGTTGCCGGCGGCGGCCACGGTGCGGGCGCCGAAGCGGTCGATCAGCGGGCCGACCACGATCGCGGTGGGGAAGGCCAGGAACCGCGCCAGGGTGAGCGCGGCGCCGATGGCCGGCAGCGACAGGGACGTGGTCTGCGAGAAATAGACCACGATGAAGGCCAGGACCAGGCCGCTTCCCACGCTGTCGATGGCGTGCGCGCCGACGAGGTTGCCCTGGCCCTTCATCTGGGGAAGCCCCAGCCGGGACATCAGGCTCTCGCCCTGCGGGGGCGGTGTCGGCCCGGGAGGATTCGCGGTCGTGTTCGTCATGGGGGGGTTCCTTCACAGCGTCGAGAGGGCGGGGCGAGCCAGGGGGCGGGGGGTGGAGGGCGCGGCGGACGCCCGGGGGCCGCGCGGACCGCGGGGGCGGCCGGGGCGGTGGGACGCGGCGGCAGCCGGGCCCGGTCCGGGCCCGGCTGCGCCGGATCAGTCGGTCGTGGTGGGGCGGGTCCGGACGGTGATCTTTCCGACCAGCGCCTCGCACAGCTCCACCGCGGCGTCGGTCGTGTCCGCCCCCGCCACGAGCTGGCCGATGCGGTCGAAGTTCTCCGTCACGGGCCGGACCAGGTCACCGGGTGACACGCCGGGGTCCACGTCGATCAGGCCGGGATGGGCGCGGACCTCGTCCAGGCCCTGCACCTCGACCACCTCGCCCGGCTCCGCGGTCAGGAACCGGGTGGCGGCCGCGGCGCCGGCCCGGGGGGCCGGGGCGGCGGGCAGCGGCGGCAGCAGGCCGAACGGCCCGGCCACCGCGTACTCCTCGAGGTCGACCCCGTGCACGTGCTGGGTGAGGTCCATGATCCGGCCGCCGCCGACCCGGTCGTGCGACTCGATGACGCGCGGTCCGGCGGACGACAGGCGTACCTCGGTGTGCGACAGCCCGTCCCGCAGGCCCATGACGGTCAGGAACTCGTTGACGTACGCGACGAGTTCGCTCTCCTGTCCGGCGGTGAGCCGGGCCGGCTGGGCGTGGCCCCGCTCGACGGCGCCGTCGGTGATCTTCTCGGTGATGGCCACCACCGCGTGCTCGCCCTGCGCCGAGACCGCTTCGACGCTGTACTCGGGGCCGTCGATGTACTGCTCCACCAGGAAGCGGTCCACGGGATGGAACTGCGACAGTTCCAGGTCGGTGCGCCCGCGCAGGCTCGCGGCCTTCTCCCAGGCCCCGGACACCTCCTGCGGTCCGTCGATCCTGGTCACGCCCCGGCTGCCCAGGCCGTCCACCGGCTTGAGGATCAGCGGGTAGCCGTGCGCCTCGCCGAACGCGGCGAGGGCCTCGGGGCCGTCGACGTGTTCGGCGGCCACGTCGGCCAGCCCGGCCCCGGCCAGGACGCCGCGCATCTCCAGCTTGTCGCGGAACCGGCGCACCACCGCGTGCGGGGTGCCCTCCAGGCCCAGCAGGTCGTTGATCCGCCCGACCGTCTCCAGGGCCGGCTCGGCCAGGGACATCGCCCAGGTGAACCCGTACGCCTCGTGGGCGGCGCGGATGAGCGGGGCCGCGGTCTCCCAGTCGGTGTAGTCGATGAGCAGGGTGACGTCGGCGGCCTCGACCTGGCCGGGCAGCAGCCGGTCCTTGTGCTGCAGGAACACGGTCCTGAGCCCGAGGGCGCCGGCCTTCCTCAGCGCGTCCGGACGGCCGCCGACGATCAGGATGGTGGGGTCGTGAACAGCGGATCCGGCCATGGGCTTCTCCTTCGCCTCCTCGGTGCCCGTCACGGTCAGTACCGCCGGGTCAGGTCTTGCCCGATGAGCGGGGAGCTCGCGAGGCGGTTGTTGGGGTTGTCGCCCAGGGGCGCGCCGTCGAAGACGGTGGCGCGGCGGGCCTCGACGGCGGCGGTGTGCACCTGGGCCGCGGTGTCGGCGCTGACGACGAGCATGGCCACGGCGTCGAGCTGGTCCGCCCGGCCGGACAGGGCGGCCCCGGGCTCCTTGGTGAGGCGGCAGCAGATCGCCGACTCGGGGAAGGTCACCTCGGTCATGACGGTGGCTCCGGGCGGCGGCAGCAGCAGCATCTCCGTGGAGAACCGGGTCGGGCGCTCCAGGAACGACACGTCGGGGCTGATGCCGCAGGCCAGGTCGGTCAGGGCGACCTCGTGCCGGGTGCCGAAGGCCTCGCCGATGGTGACGACGGAAGCGGTTCCGGCGCTGCGGACGTTGAAGTCGATCAGCTCGACGTCGCCCTCCTCCGGCACCATGAACTCGATCTGCGTGGGACCGTGCACGACGCCCATGGCGTGGTGGATGGCCTTGGCCTTGGCGATGATCTCGGCGCTGCGCGGGTGGTGGTACGGGAACTGCAGGCCCATCTCCACGACCGGGTCGGAGGCCAGGACGTAGCGGCCGGTCAGGCCGAGGACGTGCACCTCGCCGCGGTCGACGAGGGACTCCACCGACAGCAGCTCGCCGGCGGCCTCCTCCTCCAGGACGAACTCGCCGTGCTGGTGGATGTAGTCCTTCATCAGCGGGTTCACGACCGTGACGGACCGGGTCTGCTCCGCGGCCCCGCGCAGCTCGGCGAGGGAGGAGACCCGGAAGCACAGCGAACTGCCGGTCCCGTTCGAGGGCTTGAGGATGGCCCCGGCCCGGAACGGCCACTCGGTCCACGTCAGCGCCTCGGTCAGGGTGGCCGAGCCCAGGCCGGAGAGGCCCGCCGTACGCAGCTTGCTGCGGACGGCGGCCTTGTCGAGCACCTCCACGACGTTGCGCTCGCCGTTGTTGGGCAGGCCCGCGAGCTCGCGCAGCGCGGCCTCGTAGGGCAGGACCGCTTCGAAGGCGGCGTAGGTGCCGACGACTTCGTAGCGCTCGTGCACATCGGTGACGATCTTGGTGATCAGGTCTCCGTCGGACCAGGAATCGATGCTGATCAGCTCGTCGATCAGCCCCTCGGGCACCGCGAAGGGGCCGGAGTCGCGCAGGGGGTCGTGGTTGAGGGCGACGATCCGGTGGCCGCGGGCCTTGGCCTCCTTGGCCACCAGCACCATGTGGTTGAGGAGTTCGAGCAGAACGAAAGCTTGCGTCATGAGAAGTGGTCCTTGCCAGGAAGAGAGGGAGAGTCAGCCGGCCTGCGCGTAGCGGATCGGCCGGTAGTCGGCCAGCCGCCGGAAGTCGCGGTACGCCGCCTCGTAGTCCTTGTTGGAGACGAGGAAGGTGCCGCCGTTGGCCAGCAGGGAGTTGCTCTTCTCGATGAGGTCGCCCACGGAGACCTTCCACGTCATCTCGACGTCGCTCTCCAGCACCGGCTCGATGAGCTCGGCGACGGTCCCGTGCGTCTTGGGCACCACGCCGTCGTAGCAGTAGATCTGCTCGCCGTCGTACGGGCGGCTGCGCACCCCGGACTCGATCTCGAAGGCCAGGTTGACGAAGGCGACGCCGTAGTTGCGCTGCATCGCGGCGAGCCCCGCCATGCCCTTGAAGCGGGCGGCGACCTCGAGGAAGACCATCTCGTCGTCCTCGGTCAGGAACAGCTCCAGGTGCGAACCGCCGTCGGGGCGGCCCAGGGCGTCGAGGGCCCGGTCGGCGAAGGCGACCATGCGGGCCACCCGCGGGTCGGAGTCGATCAGGTTGATGTCGGCGTTGACCTTGCCGCCCGGGACGTCGAGGGAGTTCACCAGGTACTCGGTGACGCCGCCGAACACGGTCGCACCGGAGCGGGAGACGATGTTGACGCTGTACATCGTCCCTTCGACGAACTCCTCGTACTCGTAGTTCCGGCCGAAGTCGCCCTCCAGCGCCAGGAATCCGGGGAGGTCGGAGATCTTGTAGACGCCCTCGGCGGCGGCCGCGTCGGTCGGCTTGATGATGAAGGGGACGCCCACCTCGTCGACGATCGCGTGGAAGTAGCCCACGGCGTCCTCGGCGAACCGCTCGGCGGAGTAGTGGCCGAACCGCGGCACCCGCACGCCGGCCTTCAGCAGCAGGTCCTTCATCAGGATCTTGTCGCGGAACGGCAGGATGTCCTCGAGCTGCGGGCCGCGGAGCCCGAAGTGCGTCCGGATCTCGGCGGCGACCAGCATGTTCTGCTCGTCGTAGCAGTGCACGCTCAGGTCCTCGGTGCCGTTCTCGGCGACCAGGGCGCCCACGGCTTCGCGGGCCTCGTCGAGGTCGACCAGCGAGTACAGCATGGGGGTGGGGTCGTCCTGCCCGCAGCGCACGACGTGGATCCGGTCGAACCACGCGCGCTGCTCGGCGGCCAGGTTCTCGACGTCGCGGTCGGCGAAGATCCCGATCAGGCGGACCTCGGAGGGGTCGACGAGGAGGTCGCGGCGGAAGACGCCGAAGCCCCGGGTGGAAATGATGACGGCGGTCTTCATGAGGTGGTGGACCCGCATTCTGCGTCGGTCGCCAGATCGGTGATGGCGGAGATGATGATGTCGAGCCCCGTGGAGAGGGTGACCTGACTGATGGTGAGCGGCGGCAGCAGCTTCAGGACCTCGCCGTCGCGACCGCAGGTCTCGACGATCAGGCCCCGTTCGAAGCAGAGTCGCGAGACCTTGGACGCCTCGAGTCCCGGTACGGGGCTCAGGTCGATGCCGTACATGAGGCCGAGGCCGCGCACCTCGGCGCCGAAGCGGCTCTCGACCCGGCGTTCCAGGCTCTCCTGGACCAGGGCGCCCTTCTTGACGACCTGCTCGGCGAAGGCGCCGTCGGACCAGTAGTGGCGCAGGGCCGCCGTGGCGGCGACGAAGGCGAGCTGGTTGCCGCGGAAGGTGCCGTTGTGCTGACCGGGCCGCCAGATGTCCAGCTCGGGCTTGATCAGCAGGAGGGCCATGGGCAGGCCGTAGCCGCCGATGGACTTCGACAGGGTGACCAGGTCGGGGACGATGCCGGCCCGCTCGAAGGAGAAGAAGGAGCCGGTGCGGCCACAGCCGGCCTGGATGTCGTCGACGATCAGGAGGATCCCGTACTGGTCGCAGACCTCGCGCAGGTCCTGCAGGAACGGGATGGGCGCCAGGTAGACGCCGCCCTCGCCCTGGACCGTCTCCAGGAGCACGGCCGCCGGGAGCTCCACGCCCGAGCTGGGGTCCTCGAGGAGCATCTTGAGCAGGTCGATGCTGTCGAACTTGCCGAGCGGGGAGTCCGGGTACGGGATGTGGGTGGTCTGCGGAAGGGTGTTCTCCAGGCCCTGGCGGTAGTAGCCGGAGCCGGTCGCCGCGAGGGATCCGGTGCTGACGCCGTGGAAGCCGCCGCTGAAGGCCACCACGTTGGTGCGTCCCGTCGCCAGGCGGGCCAGTTTCAGCGCCGCCTCGACGGCGTTGGTGCCCGACGGGCTGGTGAACTGGACCCGGTAGGACAGGCCTCTGGGTTTGAGGACGAGATCGCGGAAGGTGGTCAGGAACTCGGCTTTGGCGGAGGTCGAGAAGTCGAGGCCGTGCATCAGGCCGTCGCGCTCGAGGTAGCCGAGGACCGCGTCCTTCAACGGCTCCGGGTTGTGCCCGTAGTTGAGGGAGCCCGCCCCGGAGAGGAAGTCCAGGTAGCGGGACCCGTCCGCGGTGTAGAGGGTGTCGTTCTTCGCGGTGGAGAACACGGCCGGGAAAGACCGCGAGTAGGTACGGACGGCGGACTCGATTTCCTCGAAGACCGTCGTGCTGGCGGCTGTGGTCATTGCGGTGCCTTCCTGGGTCTCAGGGACGGGGCGGTTAGGGAAGTGCGGCGACGGCCGGTGTCGCGGCCTCTGCCAGTGCCTGCGGGGTCCAGCCGGTGAGGGGCTGGCGCAGTACCCCGATGTCCGCGCGGTAGCGCATCCCGGGGAAGGAGATCGTGGCGATCCGTGCGTAGGAGCGGGCGCGGGCCTCGTCGAGGGTGGCGCCGGCGCCGACGACGTGCAGGACCCGGCCGCCGTTGCTGACGGGCCGGCCCTGCGCGTCCTGCGCGACGTTCGCGTAGAACACCCGGGCCAGGTCCGGATCGGCGTCGGCGAGACCGCTGATCGGCTGGCCCGTCTCGAACCGGCCGAACGGCCAGCCCGGCGCCGCGTCCGCGTCGAGCGGATCCAGGCTGCCCTGGGTGAGGGCCACGGTGCAGCGCACGAGGTCATCGGTCACCAGCTGCCGGCGCCCGACGGTCCGGGCCAGTACGGCATCGCAGAGCTCGGTGAAGTTGCTGCGTACGGAGGGCAGGACCGCCTCGGCCTCGGAGTCGCCGAACCGCGCGTTGATCTCGATGACGCGCAGGCCGCCGGCCGTGAGCATGGCGCCCACGTACACGAAGCCGCTGTAGTCCAGCTGCTCCGCCCGCAGGCCCGCCATCAGCGGGTCGAGGAGGACCCGCCGGACCTCCTCGACCAGCTCCGGCGAGATGTCCGGGTGCGGGGCCAGGGAGCCCATGCCGTCGCAGTTGCCTCCGGCGTCGCCCTCCAGCGTCCGCTTGAAGTCCAGGGCGGTCGGGAACATCAGGTAGTCCTCGCCGTCGAGCAGCGCGAAGACCGATATCTCCCGGCCGTAGAGGCGCTCCTCGATCACGACGTGGAAGTCCTCGCCCTGGGCCTCGGCGAAGCGGGAGACGGCCCGCTCCGCTTCGGCCGGGGTGGTGCAGACGATGGCGCCGTCCCCGTCAGGGGTCAGGCCGTCGGTTTTGACGACGCAGGAGTACGGCACTTCGTGCACGTACTTCCTGGCGGCGTCGGGGTCGTTGAACGCCGCGTACTGCGCGGTGGGCAGCCCGTGGTCGACGCAGAAGACCTTGCCCTGCTCCTTGCTGGTCTCCAGCCGGGCCGCCGCCCTCGACGGGCCGATCACCTGGTGGCCGTGAGCGCGGAGGTCGTCCGCGTAGCCGATGGAGAGCGCGTCGATGTTGGAGACGAAGACGAACTCCACCGGGTTCGCCGCGAGGAAGTCCAGCGCGGTCGCCGGATCATCGAGCCGGATCTGCGGCACGGAGACGATGCGGGGCTCGTTGGACGCCGCGCAGCCGGGTCCGTAATAGACCGTTACGGTCGGGTCGGTGCGTACGAACAGATCGCAGATCGCATGACCGCGACCGGTCCCGTCCACCACAAGTACACGACGGTTCATGGTTACTGTCCCGGTGATTCGGCGCCCGAAGGCGCGGAGGAGGCAGAAGCGGAGGCGAGCTGGGTGGCCGACTCGCTCCACTCGGTCGGGACGACGCCCTCGGGCAGGCCCGTCATGACGTTGTCCACCTGGCCCGCGGCGCGGAGGTGGTCGGCGAGCGACCCCCAGACCTCGGTGTAGCGCTCCGGCCGGTTGCCGACGTCGTCGGCCCTGATCCAGGGCGAGTTGGCCCAGTCGCAGGCCGGCATCACGTGGTGCAGGTCGTGCTGGACGGTGTCGCCGACGAGCACGAACATCCGGTAGGAGGAGTGGACGACGAGCATCCGGAAGGTCCAGCGGGTCCAGGCCCCGGCCTTGCGCAGGCCGGTCACCGACGCGTCGGGCACCGCCTCTCCGCAGAAGCGGCCGAAGGTGAGCAGGTCACGCTGGTCGCGGGGGAGCCGCTCGTGGTTGCCGAACAGCCACCAGCGGTGCTCGGTCATGGTGTAGAGGTAGGTGCAGGACTGGAAGAACACCGAGACCGGCACCAGCCACAGCACCAGCCACTCCATCCACCAGCCGGTGAGGGCGATGAAGGCGGCGGTGGCGGCGAGGTAGACCAGCGACATGACCAGCCGGTACCGGGGCTTGACCCCGATGAAGTTGGACTTCAGCCGGCCGAAGAAGAACCGCGAGTGGTGGGCGGGCGAGAACAGCGCCCCCCAGATGTACTTGCGGAACTCCGAACGGGTCATGCCGGGGCGCATGCCGGTCGACAGCAGGTAATGCGTGTCGCCGTCCTTGAGGGAGCAGGGGAAGGCGTGGTGGGCGAGGTGCTCCTTGCGGTTGTCGTCGTACGGCGACCGCCAGAAGAACGTGCTGATGAGCTCGCCCACGATCCGGTTGCCGCGCACCGACTTGGTGAACATCCGGTGCAGCGTCTGGTGGATCACGACGACGTCCAGGCGGCGCATGCCGCCGCTGGTCACCAGCCAGCAGAGGAGGAGCACCGGCACCGACCAGGCGGTGAACGGGTGCAGGGCCCAGGCGCCGACCGAGATGCCGGCGGCCATCTGTCCGAGGCCGAGCAGTCCGGCCTTCGCGGGGCTCCAGGGGATCAGCTGCTTGCCGCCGTCGAGCGGAACGCCGGTGATCCAGGTCAGGTACGGCTGGACGATCCGGGGCAGGCCGCGCATGGTCTCGCGCGGACTGATCTCCCGCAGGCCGTTCTCTTCGATCTGTGGCGCGCCCATCAGACGCCGACAGCCGTTTCGCTGGCCTCGGTCGGGCCGCCGGTGCCGCCGAAGAGGACGTCGTTGGTCTCGTGGGTGATGTTGCGGCCCAGGTCGGCGGTGTTGGCCCAGGTCATGTTGACGATCGTGCGGGTGCTCTCGCCGCGGATCGGGTACACGCGGTGCATCGTCGTGTCGGTCTTGACGATGTACGCGTCACCGGCCTCCAGGGCGTACGAGCGCACCTGGCTCTTCAGCAGCGCGCCGTGCACGTCGGGGTTCTTCTTGTCCCACGAGGTGTGCGGGACGGCCTGGACGAAGCCGCCGTCGCGGTAGTCCGGGGCGTGCAGCACGAGGATGAAGCCGTAGGTGTAGTCGTCCCAGTGCCAGCCGTGGGTGTCACCGGACTTGCCGAGGCGGCTGATCACGTAGTGCTCGCCCTCGTACGGGCAGGTGTGCACCTCCTCGCCGACGACGTCCGACAGCAGGTCCTTGACCGCCGGGGAGAAGTACAGGGCGTCGATGAGCGGGCCGTGCTCCTTGATGACCGGCTGTCCCACGGTGGTCATCTGGCGCGGGGAGTTGTCGGTGATCTCGAAGGTGAACTTGCGGTCCACGCCGTGCTCGTCCATGATCCCGCCGGCCTCGGCCTGCAGGGCCGCGAGGAGCTCCGGCGGGCAGAAGCCGCGCAGCGGGACGATGTGCTCGTTCTTGAACTGCTCCTTGACCGCGTTCGCCGCGTCACCGGCGAAGATCTCGGCCAGGTGTTCGCGGAGGATTCCGTTCACCTCGTCGGCGACCGGTACGGAAGAGGCGACTTCCGCGTGATGAAGAGTCACTGGTTTCCCTCGTTAGGTGTACTCGATGGGGCAGCGGTTCCGTCCGGTTCCATCCGGGCCGCGCATACAGAGGGGCATCGATTCCGCATCCGGAAGACGCCCTGATCGCGCTTGGCGTGGTGCACCGCTTCTGCCACACCGAGCCTGACGTGCGGGAATCGTGGCTACAAGGGCGGGAGGACTTCGTGATTGCGTCTGGCGTAAGAAGGACGCCCCCACGCCGCGACCGCCCCGCGCCCCGGCCGGCCGGGCGTCCGTGCCGGCCGCGCTGTCGTTCTTGTGACTGGCGTGATCACGAGGTGCGGCCGTCCTTGCGGGAGGACCCGGCGCGGGGCCAGTCTCGGATCAGGCGGCCACCGTCCGGCCCCTCCCGACCGAAGCGACCCGAAGGCTGGAGCGAACGCGTCCATGGAATCCATTCCGTCCCGAGAAGCGGCTCCGGCCTATGCACGGGTAGCCCTGGACCGGGCGGGCGGGCACCGCGAGGACCCCGCGTGGGTGGCCGCCAAGATGGCGTCCCCGGACGCGGACTTCGTCCCCCTGTGGAACGGCCGCTGCCTGCTCGACGCCGCCACCGGCGCTCCCCTGAGGCTGCGCGGGGCGGCGGCCGCCGCCACCGTGGCGGCCGCCGGACAGCTCGTGCTGCTCGGCACCGACGGACAGGGCGCGGACGGGGACGCGGACGGCTCCGGCGGGCCGGAGGCCGAGCCCCGCGGGGTGTTCGCCGCCGACCTGTCCGATCTCGGCGAGCAGGAGGCGCTCGGACTCGCCGGCGCGGCCACCACGGCCGACGTCCGCGATCTGTTCGCCGGGCTGACCGCCGCCGACGCCGCGCTGCTCGCCTGCGCCAGGGGCCTGCTCCACTGGCACCGGCGCCAGCGCTACTGCGGGGTGTGCGGCTCGGCCACCGTGAGCGCGCACGGCGGACACGTCCGCCTCTGCGGCTCCGCCGACTGCGGTGTGCAGCACTTCCCCCGCATCGAACCCGCAGTGATCGTTCTCGTACAGGCGCCGGGCGACCCGGCCCGCTGCCTGCTCGCCCGCCATCGCGGCGCACCCGAGAACTCCTTTTCCCTGCTGGCTGGTTTCGCCGAGATCGGCGAGAGCCTGGAGGGAGCCGTGGAGCGCGAGATCTTCGAGGAAGCCGGCGTACCGGTCGTGCCGGTCTCGTACGAGGGCTCCCAGGGCTGGCCCTTCCCGGCCGGCCTGATGGTGGGCTTCCGGGCCCGCGCCACCTCCGAAGTGATCCGCGTCGACCGGCGCGAACTGCTCGACGCCCGCTGGTTCACCCGGGACGAGGTCCGCGCCCGCCTCGCGGCCGGGCACTCCCTGGGACCGGCCGACTCGCTCGGGCACCGCATGCTCCACGACTGGCTGTACGGCTGACCCGCGCCGCGGCCCGCTCTTCGTACACACCTTTCACGCTCTTTTTCGACGCCCTCCGACTCTTTTGGGGAAGCAGCCATGACCATCGCACCCGTCTCGCCCGTCCAGGCACTGCCGGACGCCGTCCAGGACGCCTTCGTTCCCCCGGCGCCGCTGCAGCACCTGCGCTCGCCCGCCACCCGGGCCACCCTGCGCATCCAGCAGCGGATCCTGGCCGCCGCCCGCGAACTGCTGGGCACCGAGGGCTTCATGGAGCTGCTGCCCCCGACCATCGGCGCGGTGACCGACCCGGGCGGCCGTGGCGCCAAGCAGGTGGACATCGACTTCTACGGGCACACCTACAAGCTCATGACCAGCGGCATCCTCTACAAGCAGGCCTCGCTGCTGGCCTTCGACAAGATCTTCAACGTGGCCCCCAACGTCCGCATGGAGCCGCTGGAGACGGCCACCACCCACCGCCACCTCGCCGAGTTCCACCAGATCGACGTGGAGGTCGCCGGAGCCACCCGCGACGACGTGACGGCGCTCGCCGAGCGGCTCGTGCGCCACGTCGTCGCCGCCTGCGTCGCCGACATGGGCGAGGAACTGGCCGTACTGGGACGGGACGTCGACGCCCTCAGGGCGATCGCGGAGACGGACTTCGGCAGGATCACGCACCGGGAGGCCGTCGAGCGGCTGCACGTCCTGGGCCACGGCCAGAGCACCGACGCGGAGCTCGACTGGGAGGGCGAGGAGCTCCTCTCCCGCAAGAGCCTGGGCGCCTTCTTCGTCGTCGACTACCCCAAGGGCTCCCGCGGCTTCTACGACCGCGAGAGCACCACCGACCCGGGCGTCCTGCACAACTTCGACCTGATCCTGCCGGGCGGCTACGGCGAGGTCATCAGCGGCAGCGAGCGCGAGTACGAGTACACGCGGCTGATCACCCGCATGCGCGAGACCGGCGAGAACCCCGCCAAGTACCGCTGGTACCTGGACATCGCCCGCGAGGGCCTGCCCGCCAGCGCCGGCTTCGGCATCGGCCTGGAGCGGCTCACACGCTGCGTGGCCGGCCTCGACGCCGTGTGGCAGGCCTGCTCCTTCCCGAAGATCCCCGGGGTGGTCTCGGCATGACCGCTCACCCCCTGGGCGCCCCGGGATACGAGGAAGGGGCGATCCGCGACAGGGCGCGCCGCGGCGCGGCGGCCGTCTTCCCCGACGCGGGCTCCTACGGACAGACGCTGCTCGGCGCGGAGCCCGGCGGCCCCGCCGGCGGCGACCCGCTCGACCGGATGCGGATCGTGCCGCCGGTCTTCGTCCCGCAGCGGCTGGAGAAGCTCTTCGACCTGGGCGAGGAACCGCTGCCCAGCGATGTCGTCCTGGCCACCTCGATCGGCGGCTTCTTCTCCCCCGTGCCGCTGTACGTCTCCGCCTTCGGCTCCACCCAGGTCGCTTCGTCCACCCTGGGCGAGGACCTCGGCCGGCAGGCCGGACGGCTCGGCATCCCGATGGTGATCGGCGAGAACGTCGTCCCGGTCAACGGCTACGGCCGCGGCGGCGAGAGCCGCCCCGGCTCGCTGCTGGCCCGGATCTCCGGATACATGGAAGCGGGCGGCACCTCGGGCGGAATCGTCGTCCAGCAGTCCACGCAGGACGCGGACGCCGAGGTCTGGAACATGGTCTACAGCGACCCGACGGTGGCCCCGCTGCTCGAATCGGGCCGGCTGGCCTTCGAGCTGAAGGTGGGGCAGGGCGCCAAGCCCGGCCTGGGCGGGATCACCCTGGTGGACCGGGCGGCCGCCGGATCGCTGTCCGACCGCTTCCAGATCACCGACACCTACGGCTCCGACAGCGACCAGGTGGTCCGCTGCGCCACCCCGGGGACCTTCACCGAGGAGATCCTCACCCAGCAGATCCGGCTGATGCGCAACAACTACCCGCGCTGCCGCGTCTGGGTGAAGCTGCCCCCGGGCCGCGACATCGCCCGGGCCGTCGACGTGGCCCTGCGGGCCGGCGCCGACGCGGTGAGCGTGGACGGCGCCGAGGGCGGCACCGGCTGGGCGCCCCGCGTCTTCCTCTCGCAGGTCGGACTGGGGCTCGGCGAGTGCCTGGCCCGGATCCGCGCGGCGGGCGGTGCGCAGCGCGGGCTGCTGGCCTCCGGGCGGATGTGGGAGGGCGGGCGCGCCCTCAAGTGCCTCGCGCTGGGGGCGGACGCGGTCGGGCTCGGCCGCGCCGCACTGCTGGCGGTCGCCGAGGACCCGCAGGAGGGCCTGGTGCGCCTGGTGGAGGCGCTCCGCTTCGAACTGCAGCTGCTGATCAGCGCGCTCGGCAAGTACGACGTGTCCGCCCTCTCGCCGGAGGACCTCTGGCTCCCGGAGTCCACCGCCACCCCGCTGCCCACTGCTTCACTCAACTCCGTCATGGGAAAGGTGTCGTGACCTCATGAGCCACGAAGAAACGAAGACCGCTCTGCTCACCGAGCTGGCCGACGAGGACCACAAGGTGCTCGGCGTCCCCGCGGCCGACCCCGCCGAGGCGGTGGAGTACTTCTACCGCACCAAGCTGCGCTGCGAGACGGACGCCTACGACGTCCACCACGACCTGCGGGCGGGTCACGGCGGCTTCGTCGTCCTCGACGTCCGCAAGCCCGAGTCCTACCGCGCCGAGCACGTCGCCGGCGCCCTCAACCTCTCGCACCACGACATGACCCCCGAGGACGTGGCGGCCCTCGATCCCGGGCAGGTCTACGTCACGTACGGCTGGGGACCCGGCTGCAACGCCGGGGCCAAGGGCGCGGCCAAGCTCGCCGCCCACGGCCTGCGCGTGAAGGAGATGCTGGGCGGCATCGAGTACTGGAAGCGGCAGGGCTTCCCCCTCGAGCAGGGCAGCTGACCTTGCGGCGCCCGTCCGGCGGAGGTCCGCCCCGTCACGAGACGCCCCTGCACGAGACGCTGCTGCTCGCCGTGGCCGGCTCCCTCGACCCGGTCGTCGTACGGCGCCGCCACCGGGAGCTCGGATACGCGCTGGCCGCCGCCGTCCTGCTGGACCTGGAGCGGACCGGCCGGGTCGAGGTGCGGCCGGACGAGGTGCTCGTACGGGACTACGCGGCCGCGGCCGACCCGGTCGCGGACGCCCTGCTCGAGCGGATGGTGCTCGCCGACCGGGCGCTCGGCGCGCGGGCCTGGCTGGAACGCGCGGCGGACGGGGCGCTGAGCGCGGTACGCGCCCAGTTGCTGGAGGCCGGCCGGATGACGCGGGTGCGCAGCAGCCGGTTCGGCCTCTTCCCGGTGGTCGGCCACCTGCCGAGCGACGCGCGGGAGGCGGCCCGGCTGGCGGCCCTGCTCCGCGCGGAGACCCCGGCCGAGGATCCGCGGCGCGCTCCCGACGGCGGGGCGGCGCAGGTGCTGGCCACCTTGCTGGGCGCGGCCCGGCTGGGGCCGGCGATGGGCTGCGCGCCGGCGCCGCGGGCCCGGTGCTCGCCGCCCGTGGCCATGGTCGCCGGGGAGCTGTCGCGGGCCGTCGCGGCGGCCTGCGTCCCCCTCGTGTTCGGCGGATGAGTCACCTCGACGCCTCCACCGGCCGGTACAGCAAAACCGCCCCTGACCCGTCGGAACGGGTCAGGGGCGGTTCAAGAGCGGTAGCGGTGGGATTTGAACCCACGGATAGCTTGCACCATCACACGCTTTCGAGGCGTGCTCCTTCGGCCGCTCGGACACGCTACCGAGAGAGAGCTTAGCCCAAGGAGGGCCGTGCTCTGAAATCCATACCCTCGGAAGGGGGTCCCCCGGCCCCGATCGTGCCGCGCCCGGGGTCAGAGATCGCGGAAGAAGTCCTTCAGCTGCCGGGCGCACTCCCCCGCGAGCACGCCCCCGACCACCTCGGGCCGGTGGTTGAGCCGGCGGTCCCGCACGAGGTCCCACAGGGACCCGGCCGCGCCCGCCTTCTCGTCGGCGGCCCCGTAGACGACCCGGGCCACCCGCGACTGCACGAGCGCGCCCGCGCACATCACGCACGGCTCCAGGGTCACCACGAGGGTGCACCCCGGGAGCCGCCATTCCCCGAGCGCGGCGGCCGCCCGGCGCAGCGCCAGTACCTCGGCGTGCGCCGTCGGGTCGCCGGTCGCCTCGCGCTCGTTGTACCCGGTGGAGAGGAGATCCCCGCCGGGGCCGAGCACGACGGCGCCGACCGGCACGTCGCCGGCCGGCACCGCCCGGGCAGCCTCCTGGAGCGCCAGGCGCATGGAGTCCCGCCACGGGTCCCGTACGGGATCGGGTGAGTGCGCGATGATCACTAGCGGACGGCCTCCAGCACCTCGGTGGCGCCGAGCGAGTCGGCGATCTCCGAGAGGGCGTCCCCGTCCAGGGTCATCAGTTGTTTGTGGCTCACCCCGAGGTCGTCGAGCAGCCGGGGGTCGCCGAGCGGGCCGGTGGGCACCGGTTCGGCTCCGGCGCGGGGTCCGTCGTCCGCGTCTTCGTCTTCTTCCTCCTCGGTGTCTTCGTCCGCGTACGAGGCGATGGCTTCGTCCTCGCCGTCCTCGGTGCCGTCGAGGTCGAGTTCGTCGAGTTCGTCGTCCTCCTCGTCCTTGCCGAGCAGCTCGTCGGTCAGCATCGAGCCGTAGGAGCTGCGGGAGGCGGTGGAGGCGTTGGACACGTAGTAGCGCGGGTCTTCCTCGCCGTCCACGCGGACGACCCCGAACCAGGCGTCCTCCTGTTCGATGAGGGCAACCACCGTGTCGTCGTCGACAGCGGCGGAACGGGCGAGATCGATCAGATCACTCAGGGACTCGACGTTGTCGAGTTCCATGTCGCTCGCTTCCCACCCGTCTTCGGTGCGCGCGAGCAGTGCGGCGAAATACACCGTGACTCTCCCACTGGTCATAGGCGTGCCGGTTGGAGGTCCCCCCGGCCGGAGGTGGGTGGGGAGTGGAACGGTCGTCCTGCTCACCGTTTCGAACCCCGCCCAATCGGCATCGTGGCAGAAACGGAGGCTTTGCGAGAGGTCTTCCGCGCCGTGGCGCTGGCCGCGCGTGTTGTACGGGGGCCTCGGGAGCCCGGTCCGGCGGCGCGCGGCGGGGCGCCCGGGGCCAGGTCGGAGGCCGGATCCGGGACCACGCGGGGACCGCGCCGGGGCCCTCACCAGCGGAAGGTGCGCATGCGCATCTGCTGGCGCATGCGGGCCGCGCGGGCGCGTCTGGGCTGGACGCGGTCGCGCAGTTCCCGGGCCTCGTGCAGATCGCGGAGGAACTGCGCGCGCCGGGCTCTGCGCTGCGCCGTGCTTTCCGGTGTCTCGTGGTCGTCGTCGGGCATGGGTCACCGCCCCTGGATGGTCCGCTCCGGTCCGCCCCCCGCCCCCCACCTTCCCTCGGACCAGCGGTTTGATGCCACCTTCCGCCGCGTATCAGTCGGATTCCGACAGGGTCGGAATCACCGCCACGGGCCCGTGCGCGTGCTGGAGGACCGCGTTCGCCACCGAGCCGATCATCAGGGACCGGATGTGCCGCCTCGGGTGGTGGCGGCCCACCACGACCAGCGACGCCGAGACCGAGGCGTCCACCAGCCGGCCCGCCGCGTCCCCCGGCACCGCCGCCTGCTCGACGGGCACCCCGGGGTACCGGTCGCGGAAGGGGGCCAGCCGCTCGGTCTGGTAGCGCAGCATCTCCCGCTCGGCCGGCACCGCGTCGTCGTCCTCCCCCGCCAGCGACTCGGGCGGGATCACCGCGAAGGGGCTGTCGATCACCATCGTCGGCGCCGGCGGGATGCTGTACGCGGAGACCACCTGGACGCCCGTCCCCCGCGCGGCGGCCTCGGTGAACGCGAAGTCCAGTACGTCGTCGGGCGTCTCCGCGGTGTGCAGCCCGAGCACGATCCGGCCGGCCGAGGGCTGGGCGGCGGCCCCTGCGGCGCGCGCCTCGTGCGCGACGACCACCACCGGGCACGCCGCGCTGGTGGCCACGGCGCGGCTGTTCGAGCCGAGCAGCAGGGAGGCGAAGCCGCCCCGGCCGCGCGAGCCCATCACCAGCATCCGGGCGCCCTCCCCGACGGCCCGCAGCGCTTCGGGGACCGAGCCCTCCATCGCTTCGTAGGCCACCTGGGAGGGCATCGGGGGCCCCGTGGCCAGGAGCTCGCGGATCCGGTCGCCGACGGGGTCGGCGAACTCCTCCGGCTCGGAGGGGTCGTGCAGCGACGAACGGCGTGCCGCGTACAGCTGGGCGCTGTCGGGCAGCACGTGGGCGACGAGCAGCCCGGTGTGGTGGCGCACCGCCGCGGCCCGTGCCCACTCCAGCGCCTTGAGGCTGTGTTCGGATCCGTCGACGGCCGCGATCACCAGGGGGTCGGTCATCTCTCCAGACTGCTGGGGGTCCGGGCGGGTCGCATCTCCGGGGGGGGGGGGGGGGGCGGCGCCCCCGGCCGCGGGGGGGGGGCGCCCGCCGCGCGGGCGTGGGGGTGGGGGTGGGAGTGAGAGAGGGCGATGGCGTGGGTGAGAGAGAGAGG